>JFMF01000342.1 GCA_000635535.1 Prochlorococcus sp. scB243_496M6
AAGCCTCCAACAAATCAAAATGTCATAAGAGAAATAAATAACCCTCTTTATAAAAAAGGACACCTAGCAATATTAAAAGGTAACTTAGCGAGCGAAGGTTCTGTAGCCAAAATTAGCGGAGTAAAAAATCCTGTATTAACAGGTCCAGCAAAGATTTTTGAAAGTGAAGAGGATTGTTTAAAATCGATATTAAATAATGATATCAAGGCTGGCGATGTTGTTGTTGTTAGAAACGAAGGTCCTGTAGGAGGACCAGGTATGAGAGAGATGCTAGCTCCTACATCTGCAATTGTTGGTCAAGGACTCGGAGAGAAGGTAGCTTTAATTACCGATGGCAGATTTAGTGGAGGTACTTATGGTCTTGTTGTGGGTCACATAGCTCCAGAGGCTGCTGTTGGCGGAAATATTGCTCTAATAAAAGAAGGTGATTTAATTACTGTAGATGCTGTAAAACAACTAATTGAAGTTGATTTATCTGACGAAGAATTAGAAAAAAGAAAAAAAGATTGGGTAAAACCTACACCAAAATACAAAAGAGGAATACTTTCAAAATATTCGAAAATCGTAAGTACATCAAGTTTAGGGGCTGTTACTGATTTATAGATCAGCTCAAAGTTTATTTTCTTAATCAATAAAGCTTTTTATCCTATTTGCTAAGTTTTCCAATCTAGCGCTGTATTTTGGTGAGTTGCATTTTTTTCCATTATTGCTATTCATCCACAATGTTTTAACTCCACACCACAATATTGGTTCATCAGGAAAATTAAGCTTAGAGATAACTAAAACTAACTCTTTATTTGATTTAAAAAGTTCTAATTCAAGACCATAAATTTCTAATCTTTTACCTTCTTTATCTCCACATAAGATATTAACCGTCAAATCAATATCTTCTTCTTCGATTTCATATTCACCATTTATTTTTACGACAGAATTCACAAAAGGTTTATTTGTTAAATCTGCTGACTTGGCGATTAAGCTCTCTATATTTTTAGGTGGATTTTCAAATAACACTTATTGATTTAATTAAAACTTTTATTGAACCCTGTTTAAACTCATTATTAAGTAATCCATCATCACCGAACTTAGAATGTAGTAGTTGCAATCTTTTAATTTTAGATGGCTTGAATTTAAATGGAAAACGTACTTTATTAGCTCTTACTGAAGGTTTTAACTCACAAAAAGGAATTTGAACATTTGTTGTCCCGAATTTTTTTGTTGGGAATGATTTAATCCATCTAAGTCCACCCGGAATAAATTCGGTTAGTCCTAGTAGATCATCTTCACAAGCGACAGCAAATTTAAAAGTTCTTCCTTGTCCATCAATATTTAATTCAAAGGATGAATATTCAATTACGTTTAAAGAGGGTTTATAAATAGGTGATCTACAACTAACAAATCCTCCTGCTTTCTCGACAATATTGCCTTTCAATATCAAACCAGAATTTGAAATTTCACAAAAAGCTGAACTTGAGCCGCCCATAACAGTATCATTTAATGTTTTCCAACCATCGAACTCCTTTTTCTGGAATAAAAATTTTTTCTTACTCATTAAATAATTTAAATT
>JFMF01000343.1 GCA_000635535.1 Prochlorococcus sp. scB243_496M6
TCAAGTAATTTAGAAATAAATTGATTTTTTGTAGTTTCATCATCAGCATTTAAATCATTGAAAATTTCATAGAAAAAAGCTTTAGATCCAAAGTTAGTTAACAATGAATTCTTCAACATTAACGAGTTACTCAATTCTGAATTTGGATCAACACATCTTTCATCTCCTAAAAAGACATCAACCATATTCCATCTAAGATCACTTTTTGATAAAA
>JFMF01000344.1 GCA_000635535.1 Prochlorococcus sp. scB243_496M6
CTAATTATGCAACCACCTTTCCATATTTGAGCAATTGACGGCATATTCAAACCATAATTATATACTGCAGATGCTTCTCTTAAAATATCCATACCTTGGGCATAGCTAGCAATTGTGGCAAGGACTACAGCATCAAATAAAGGTTTCATTCCATCTGATATATTTCCTAAATCAAAATCCTCTATCTCTTTAGATGGAATAGTTTTTTCAATCTCACTACGTTGCTCTTTTAAAGAACTCATTACTCTTGCATTTAAAGATGCATAAATAGTTGGGACTGATACCCCAGTTCTAGAGCACTTACAACAGTCCATAACCCTGTACCTTTCTGGCCAGCTTTATCTAATATTTTTTCCACGACATCATCTCCAGTTATCTCATCTTTTGTATTTAGACAAATCTCTGTTATCTCAACAAGATAAGAAGCCAATTC
>JFMF01000345.1 GCA_000635535.1 Prochlorococcus sp. scB243_496M6
ATGCTTTGTATTAATTCGAAAACAATTTCGCTACATAAGTCGTTTTTACAATATTTAGCAGCTTCTATTATTTTTTTTTCTTCTAAAGACTTATCATTTAAAAATTTAAGAATTTTTTTAGTAACTTCCTCAATCCTTTCTACCCTCTGAAATATATTTCCAAGTCCACTCAAATATGAAACAGATTTAAGCTTTTCATTTCTCTCGATTGAAGCAACTTTTTTGTCACTTTCTACGAAAAACTTTGCATCTGAAAACCTTGCCCTTAATACTTTCTCATTACCTTTGGCAATATTATTATTTGATTCTTCAAGACCATTTGAAATAACG
>JFMF01000346.1 GCA_000635535.1 Prochlorococcus sp. scB243_496M6
CTAACCCTTTGAGAAGTAGAACTATCCTTCTTGGTGTGGAGGTAACAACTATTTGTTCGAATTTGATTAACTTTTTATCCAATTCAAATTCTATTAGAGATCTAAATTGCTCTAGAACAGAATGAGAAAATTTTGCGGGCAACTCTTCTGTTCCTATCTCAAGTAAATATTTAGACAAGAAAAACAATATGACTTAACTTACTATAAT
>JFMF01000347.1 GCA_000635535.1 Prochlorococcus sp. scB243_496M6
TTAGACAAGAAAAAAATATAACTTCACTTACTATAATTTACTACCAGTTAAATAAGCTTTTCGCTAATGTATAAAAGAGATATGTTTTGGTCCTTTGATCAAGGTTGAGAAAGTAAAAAAGAAAAAAGACTCTGCCAAAGACGAAACTGTTTGTTTGGCTAATGGACTCGAAGTTTCAAAATTTGAAAATTTTAAAAAAAGTAGTCAATTTCTTAAAGAACCACTTGCTACGGAATTGGTTAATGAGAGTGATCATTTTACCAATGATGCAGTTCAGTTATTAAAATTCCATGGTAGCTATCAACAAGATAACAGGGAAAATAGAAGGCCGGGCAAAAGTAAAGATTGGCAAATGATGCTTAGGTTAAGAAATCCGGGCGGTGAAGTCCCTGGGAAATTATTTTTAGCATTAGATGAATTATCTGAC
>JFMF01000348.1 GCA_000635535.1 Prochlorococcus sp. scB243_496M6
ACTTCTATGTTGGAGGTGGTATGGGTCGCACACATAATAATGAAGAGACCTTTGCCAGAATTGCAGATCCACTTGGATATGTTGAAGAACCTGATGTTTTCGAATTAATACAAAGCATTGTCGCTATTCAAAGAGATTATGGTGATAGAAAATCAAGGAAAAATTCGAGAATGAAATATCTTCTTCATAGAAAAGGTATTAAATGGTTCAAAAAGATACTTTTTGATAAGTATTTCAAAAAAGAAATTAAAAAAATCAGAAAAGAACCGGATAAGGTTCTTATTGATTACTTAG
>JFMF01000349.1 GCA_000635535.1 Prochlorococcus sp. scB243_496M6
TAGAAAACATTAATGAAATTCAAAGACATGCTTTAGCTTGTCCTGCTTTACCACTTTGTGGTCTTGCGATGACTGAAGCCGAAAGAATACTACCTGAGATATTAAAAAGGATTGAAAATTTACTATTAGATCTAAAAATACAAAAAACAGTACTATTCAGAATGACAGGATGTCCGAATGGATGTACCAGGCCTTATATGGCCGAATTAGCACTTGTTGGTAGTGGGCAAAACAAATACCAATTGTGGTTGGGGGGG
>JFMF01000350.1 GCA_000635535.1 Prochlorococcus sp. scB243_496M6
GTGGTTGGGGGGGAGTAAAAATCTACAAAGATTGGCTAAACCATTCTTACAAAGAATGGAACTTAACGATTTAGAAAAAACTCTTCAACCCTTATTTGATAATTGGAAAAGTAATTTGGATTTGGATTTCGGAGATTTTATAAATACTCAAGATGAAGATTATATATTGAATTTAATAAATAAAAATCAATAAGATTTAAATTTTTCCATAAATGGCAGTTGCTTTTTTATTTTTCCAAGCCCATAGTTGATCTCCAT
>JFMF01000351.1 GCA_000635535.1 Prochlorococcus sp. scB243_496M6
CATTCTTTATGTTTGCATAAAAATAAGGATTTGAGGTCTCATCCATTTGATCAACCATGCTTCCCATTTCAACAAGATTTCCCTCTTTATCTGATAAACAAACATCCAATGCACCACCAGTTGAATGAGGGGGAGGACATCTAGTGTCATAAGAAGGATATGCCCAAAATTTTTCAACTTTTTTTAAAATGGATGGATAAGATTTTATATTTTCAAATGAAATATCAATATT
>JFMF01000352.1 GCA_000635535.1 Prochlorococcus sp. scB243_496M6
AAATGAAATATCAATATTGGATTTTTTACACTCTAACAAAATTGCTCTTTTAAACATAAATTCCTGGACTTCTAAAGGTCGCCAACTGTCATAAATTAAAAGGTTAAAACTACTCTTTGATATCAAATAATCATGTACTTTTACTAATCTATTTACTACCTCCTCCCTTAATTTCCAAATAGCAGTTTTATTTTTGTAAGGTGCTCCTAAATGTGAGTAAGGGTGGGGATCTAAAAACTCTAGGCAGCTAGGTATAGCTATTAATTTTTCT
>JFMF01000353.1 GCA_000635535.1 Prochlorococcus sp. scB243_496M6
ATAGCTATTAATTTTTCTCCATTATCTTTAATTGGTATTTTATTCCAAATTTTCAATTGAAATTTGCAATTGATTTATAGTGGCATATATATCAAAAATTACAATGATAGTTTTCAATTTAAGAAATCATGAATGAATTTATTATCAGAATTATCAATAAGTATATTCCTTAAAACAATATTTTCTTTTAAATCAGGATCATCTCTAACAATTTTAATAGC
>JFMF01000354.1 GCA_000635535.1 Prochlorococcus sp. scB243_496M6
AAAGCCATCGTTAGATTTTTGCAAAACACAAAGTCGTTTATTTTCTAATCCATTTTTATCGGGGATTACCAAATAACAAAAAGATTTTGTTGATCCTCTCCCAACTCTTCCCCTTAATTGATGTAGCTGAGACAATCCAAATCTGTCCGAATTATAAATAATCATAATTGTGGCGTTAGGCACATCAATGCCAACCTCAATTACTGTGGTTGAAACC
>JFMF01000355.1 GCA_000635535.1 Prochlorococcus sp. scB243_496M6
CTTCTATAAGTGGCAAAATCACATAAGCTTGCTTTCCCTTATTGATCTCATCTTCAACAATCTTGAACAAGTTAGTTAAATTATCTTCTGAAATTATTTTTGTTGTTATGGGAACTCTCCCCGGAGGGAGTTCTGTAATTTGACTCACATCTAAATCACCATATATAGAAAGCGCAAGTGTTCTTGGAATTGGTGTTGCTGTCATTGATAACAAGTTAGTATTTTCTCCTTTATTTAGTAATCTATTTCTTTGAGTAACTCCAAATCTATGCTGTTCATCAATTACGACCATCCCTAATGAATTAAAGATGACTTTATCCTCAAATAATGCATGAGTACCTACGAGGATATCAACTAATCCATTGTTCAAGTTAGAGAAAATTTCTTTTCTCTTTTTTTGAGGAGTATTCCCAGTAAGTAGCTCAACAGAAACTAAAAGGGGGTTCAAATATTTTAATAAA
>JFMF01000356.1 GCA_000635535.1 Prochlorococcus sp. scB243_496M6
TAATTCAAAAGGAAAAGTATTTAAAAATTCTTTTAATAAAGATTTCTTTTGAGGTAATTGTTGGGAAGTTACATTTTTATTCGTCTTTCTTTTTCTAAGTAGGAACTTTATTTGAAGTAAGAATAGCTCATCAAAAACCAAACGTTTTTTTGACTCAATAAGTGCCTTTTGAGTTGGTGGAAAATGAATATTAATCAACGACTCACCTTTTGATAATAAAGATAATGAATCAAGTTGCTTTTTATTTAAAATTTCTGGATATTGCTTTGCATAAATTAGTACCTTTTTCATAAGTTTTATAAAACTCATATTTGATAATGCTTCACCTAATGAATACAAGGGTAATATT
>JFMF01000357.1 GCA_000635535.1 Prochlorococcus sp. scB243_496M6
TTTTGAGATGTGAAGAAGGAGTAAGATCTAAATCTTCTTCCTAAAAAAAATTTTGTAACCTTTATTGAAGACGTTTCATCATAAACGACAATATTCATTATTGATAAATTACTATTTTTTTTACTCTTATGAATATAAAATCTTTTAACGTTTGCGATGCACGTGTATAAATTATCTGGTTTTAAATTTATTATCTTCACTCTATTCGTATAGTCAAGATATGTCCGTGGGAAATAATTAATTAGATCTTTTATATGAAATATCCCTAATTCATTAAGCTTATTTTTATAAACCTTTCCTACATTTTTTATTAATGAAATATCTGAATCAAAAGACAAACTTGCATCAGCTTTATTCAGAAAAACATTATTAGAAAAATTATTAGAACTTTCTATTTCTAAAGTTTTACCTAGTTTATAAAGATTTTTTCTTGTATCTATAATTAACCTTTTTCTTTGATTTTCATCCAATTTATTATATTCATTATATTTTTTAGAAAACTCATAAAATATTCTTAAATATTCGTCTGAGAGATTTAG
>JFMF01000358.1 GCA_000635535.1 Prochlorococcus sp. scB243_496M6
TTTGCCTTGAATAATTCTTGGTTAATATTATATGAAAGATTCAATAGTAAATTTTCCAATGACTTGTCTATTAAATCAAAATTATTAAGAATCTGATTTTTTGGTAAATTATCTATTTGATTGATATTTTCTTTTTCTTGATATATTGGTTTTTCCACTTTTTCTTCTCCTATTAATTCAATTAAGGAGGAAATAAATTGTTTTTCTACTCCTAAATTTTCAAAAATATTGTTTTTAGCTAAATAATTATTATGGTGGTTATTATCTAAATCAAGTGATACGAATCTCTCAAAATTATGAGCTTGATAATATTCAGAAGTATTTGAAAAGTCTTCAGTAATCTCTAACTGAATGGGTTCTTTTAATTTAAAACCATCTTCATATTGAAATTTTTCTTCTTGATCGTCCTTT
>JFMF01000359.1 GCA_000635535.1 Prochlorococcus sp. scB243_496M6
TAGTTAAAATTAATTTATTTATTTTTTTTTCAAAAAGACTATAGAATTCATTTTCATTTAAGAAATTATCATTAATTGTTGGACAACTACATATTTGATTAAGGCCTTTTTTTACAGAGATGAAAAGTAGGTCTCTTACTAAATTAAGATAAAGTTCATATTCCCTATAGATTTTTCTAGTTAATATTCTTTTTTGTATTTCTGCTCTCTCTAATTGAGAGTTAATTTTATCTAAATGTATGAAATTATTGAAATTATTCAAATCATTAAAGTGACTAGTTTGTTTGCATTGAAGCGACCTCTTCAGCAAAGTCCATCTGATTTTTTTCGATACCTTCTCCCAATGTATATCTTGTAAAGCGTCTTACTTTGATATTTTCCCCAATTTTTGCAGCTGCTTGTTTAACAAGATCCTCAACTGTTAGAGAACTATCTTTAATGTAGGGTTGTGAAAGCAAAACAAGCTCATTAAGTCTTTTTGCTATTCTCCCTTCAACTATTTTTTCTTTAATTTGTTCTGGTTTTCCAGATAAATCATCTCTACCCATTTCTATCTGCTTTTCTTTTTCCACAACATCTTCTGGTATTTCATCAATTGATACATACTCAACATTTGGGCATGCTGCTACTTGCATTGAGATATCCTTCAACAGAGATTGGAATATATCACCTCTAGCAACGAAATCAGTTTCACAATTTAACTCTAGTAAAACTCCGACTCTTGATCCAGTATGAATATAACTACCAATTGACCCTTCGGCCGCTACTCTTCCAGATTTCTTTTCGGCACTAGCTATGCCTTTCTTTCTTAACCATTCCAAAGCTTTATCTAGATTCCCTTCAGTTTCGTTCAGTGCTTTTTTGCAGTCCATCATTCCTGCGCC
>JFMF01000360.1 GCA_000635535.1 Prochlorococcus sp. scB243_496M6
ACTGCAGCTTCTTTTTTAGGCCTCATTGCTATTGAACCACTACTTTCCATTCTTTCTAGATCCTTTAATCTTTCAATCCTAGCTTTCATTGTTGTCCAATTAGTCAACATCCCTCCAAGCCATCTTTGATTTACATATGCAGCTCCACAGCGTGTAGCTTCCTGAGCTACTACATCTGATGCTTGTTTTTTTGTACCTACAAATAGAAAACGTTTACCGCTTTTGGCAGCGTTTCGAGTCCATTTATATGCATTGTTCATACACAATGCTGTTTTTACGAGATCAATAATAGGAACACCATTTCTC
>JFMF01000361.1 GCA_000635535.1 Prochlorococcus sp. scB243_496M6
TCTGAGGATTTAGAAAATTAGATGTATTGACAACTGAGCCATAGGTAAAACATTTTTTATCATTTTTTCTCCAAGAGGCAAGTAATTTTTCTACGTGGCAATTTATAAAATTGTCTAAAACAATAAGATCACTATCAATAAATATAATAATTTCATATTTTGATTTAATTACTCCCAGATTTCTTCCAAGTGCAGGCCCACCATGTTCTTGCTGAAATAGAATAACGTGTGGGAGATTAGCTTTGTTTTTAATTATCCATG
>JFMF01000362.1 GCA_000635535.1 Prochlorococcus sp. scB243_496M6
TCATCAACTACTATTACTTCATAATTGCTGATATTTGTATTTAATTTTTGATTCTCAAGCGCAAATAGACATTTCTCTAATATAGGTAATCTATTGTAAGTCGGTATAACAATACTTACATTCATGATTATGTCTTAAATATGCATGATATATTAAACTCCAAAAAAAAGATATTTCCTAATCAGCTGCACCACCATTATTTGCTGTACCTGTAACGTTTCCACCATCAGGTCTTCCATCAGTTCTTAATTTCCTTTTTTTGAATTTTCTAGCATAGGCTCTATTACGTTCCTGCTTTTCTTTTTTTAGATTCCTTCTCTTAGACATAAAATTTTTAACTTTTAATTATATTAGCTCACTATGAGCACTATATATTTTACCATCTTCCATATTTAATATCCTATCAGCCATATCAGAAATTCTTGGATCATGCGTCACCATAAGTACAGAA
>JFMF01000363.1 GCA_000635535.1 Prochlorococcus sp. scB243_496M6
TTAAGAAGGTTTCTCGACTAGTTATCAAATTACCATCCGCGCCAAAAGATGGTCCCAACTCCACAAGGCCCTGAACAATTACTCTTTTACCAGCAACCTCAGTCTCAACTTTTTTTTCAGATAAGAACCATTCTTCAATCGGTCCAAATTCAGGTCTCGATAGTTTGTCAAAAAGAACTCTTGATGGATTTCTCAATTTATAAGCTTTCTTTGAGAATCCCTTATCTAAAAGAAGTGAATCGGAGGGATTAAAACCTAACGCAAGTATTGATCTAGTTTTAAGATTTTCGGGATTTCTCCAAAGTAAATAATTTAGATTAACG
>JFMF01000364.1 GCA_000635535.1 Prochlorococcus sp. scB243_496M6
AAAGTAAATAATTTAGATTAACGGGAGCTGTTTTTTCAACATCCTCTACTGCGAGAGTTTGAATTAATCTTCTTTTTGGGAATCCACTCATGCTTATAGAACTTTTTGATCTGGGACTTATCAAAACAAGATCAGCATCTAGAAGTTTATGAATAGTTACGCTCGTGTCAAATAAACCATCTCTAAAACCTAATTGCATAAACATCAAAATCCCTGCAAAACTGATTCCAGCTATGGC
>JFMF01000365.1 GCA_000635535.1 Prochlorococcus sp. scB243_496M6
TCTGTGAAAACTGTACAAAAGAATATACATCTTTGTTCAAAGCCAACTCATACCTTTGAATTTGATCTTTCTTTAGGGCAATTTCTTCGTTAATAGTATTAATTAGATTTTCGTTTCTTTCAAGATCAAGATCGGAAG
>JFMF01000366.1 GCA_000635535.1 Prochlorococcus sp. scB243_496M6
AACACAATAATTTTTTTGAAAATCTATTCTTTCTTGGATAATTTCCTCATTAACATCAGGTTTGGCTCTCTTACTTAATTTGAACAAAATAGTGAGGTATTGATCCACAACTCTACAAAAATCATTTTTTTCAGATTTACTTTTTAAGGAAGCAAAAAATACATTATTAGAAAAAATCCCTCCCCATTTAGGAATCTCTCTTC
>JFMF01000367.1 GCA_000635535.1 Prochlorococcus sp. scB243_496M6
AGAGAGAACCGAAATGAAAGTAGGAGATGTTAACTACTACACCCATTCACGCAAAACTAGATGTGTGTTTGTGGACAATAAAGAATTGCCGCTTATAAGCATTGATATTTGGTGCAAAGCAGGTTCTTCATTTGAGGATGTTGATAAAAATGGCACTGCTCATTTTCTAGAACATATGATTTTTAAAGGATCAAACAAAATAATGCCAGGTGAGTTTGACCATAAAATTGAATCACTAGGCGGAGTAAGTAACGCTTCAACTGGTTATGATGATGTACATTACCATGTCTTAGTTCCACCCAATAACTTTAAAGAATCACTTGCTCTTTTGACA
>JFMF01000368.1 GCA_000635535.1 Prochlorococcus sp. scB243_496M6
ATAATTAATAAGCCAACCCTCTCCGAAACTGAATTTAAAAAAGCAAAAAAATCATCTATTGATCACATCAAAAAAGATAAAGAGAATCCATTCAATATCTGTTTTGAAAAATGGAGAAAAATTGTCTACTCAAATCATCCTTATGCCTTTAATACACTAGGAAATGCTAATGATGTCTCTAAGATTACCTATGAAGATGTTTTGCTTGAGTTTAAAAATTTAAAAAATAGAGAAAAGTATTTAATTTCAAATAATCCCGAAATAAATGGAGAAAATTTTGAAACACTTGAAAAAAAAATCTTAAAAGAAAAATCAGATCCTTTAAATCGTAATTTAAATACTACGAATAGATTTGATTACATTAATAATGGTTCAAATCAAACAATAATAATGATGGGGGACCAAACTTGCTCACGAAGAAGTAGTGAATATTTTCCTCTTAAAGTTTTGGAGTCATAT
>JFMF01000369.1 GCA_000635535.1 Prochlorococcus sp. scB243_496M6
TATAATAGGTGGAAGAAAAAATTGTAGATTAGTTTTTCTCAATCTTATCAATATCTATTAAAAACGAACCTCTCCTAAACTTTACTTCAACAGTATCTGGAGATTTAATTGATAGTATTTCCCCAATTTCATCAATTGCCACTAGATCAGGTGGTCTTAACATCGGCATATTATCTGAGGTCTTCAAGTAAGAGACTGGCGCAATCAACTTAACCTTATCGTTGATCTCAAATTTCATTTATAAATTAGATTTATTAAATAGTAGTATAAGCATAAAGTTAGAGCAAATATCAACGAAATGCACTGATTCATTCTAGAATCCAAGAATTGACTTTCTGCAAATTAATGAATCAAAAATTTAAAACATTAATTTTATGGGCTTTACCTATACTTTTAGTAATAGCACTCTCCTACCAATTTTTATCTTCAAGCAACGTTGATTCGCTTAAATCTAATGGCACTACTGTTGCACCAAGAAATTCAGCGGTAGCAAGAGTTAGTTACGGTAGATTTTTAGATTACATTAATTCTGGAAGAGTTACATCTGTTGATATTTTTGAGGGAGGCAGAAATGCAGTTATAGAGACAATAGATTCAGATTTAGATAATAAAGTTCAAAGATTGCGTGTAGATCTTCCCGGATTAACACCAGAACTTATAAACATTTTAAAAAACGAGGGAATTAGTTTTGATGTTCATCCAATAAAAACAGCTCCTCCTGCATTAGGAATCTTAGGTAATTTACTCTTCCCGGCAATCTTA
>JFMF01000370.1 GCA_000635535.1 Prochlorococcus sp. scB243_496M6
TCAGGTTCTGAATTTGTTGAAATGTTTGTTGGTGTTGGTGCTAGTAGAGTTAGGGACCTTTTCAAAAGAGCTAAAGAGAATAGTCCCTGTTTAATTTTTATTGATGAAATCGATGCAGTCGGAAGGCAAAGAGGTGCAGGTATTGGTGGAGGTAATGATGAGAGAGAACAAACTCTCAATCAATTACTTACTGAAATGGATGGTTTCGAAGGTAATAGTGGCATAATAATAATTGCAGCCACAAATAGGCCCGATGTTCTAGATTCAGCACTAATGAGACCAGGCAGATTTGATAGACAGGTAACTGTAGATGCACCTGATATCAAGGGCAGACTATCAATATTGGAAGTTCATGCTAGGAATAAGAAACTTCAAGAGGATTTAACCCTTGAAAGCATTGCGAGAAGAACACCAGGTTTTACTGGAGCAGATTTAGCAAATTTATTAAATGAGGCTGCTATATTAACTGCCAGGAGGAGAAAAGACTCTATAAGTATTTCAGAAATTGATGACTCTGTAGATAGGATTGTCGCAGGAATGGAAGGTTCTCCATTAACAGATGGTAGAAGCAAAAGATTAATTGCTTATCACGAAGTTGGTCATGCTCTCATAGGTTCACTTGTCAAAGCCCATGATCCTGTTCAAAAAGTGACTGTCATTCCAAGAGGTCAAGCTAAAGGATTAACTTGGTTTACCCCAGATGATGAACAAACCCTTGTTAGCAGGGCGCAATTAAAAGCTAGGATTATGGGTGCTTTAGGAGGAAGAGCTGCTGAAGATGTAGTTTTTGGAGAAGGTGAGATTACAACAGGAGCTGGAGGTGATTTCCAACAAGTTGCTTCAATGGCCCGCCAAATGGTTACTAGATTTGGAATGAGTAATTTAGGTCCGATAGCTTTAGAAAGTGGTAATCAAGAGGTATTTGTTGGTAGAGATTTAATGACTAGAAGTGAAGTTTCTGATTCAATTTCTAAACAAATTGATGAAAGTGTAAGAATAATGGTCAAAGAATGTTACAAAGAAACCTACGATATAGTAAGTAAAAATAGAGAAGCTATGGATAAGATAGTTGACCTATTAATCGAAAAAGAAACATTAGATGGTGATGAATTTGTAAGTATTCTCTCTAAATTCACCAAAATTCCTGAGAAAGAAAGAACACCTCAATTATTAAGCTAAACTTTTATTGGTTTTTTATCTAACACCAGATCAATTAAACCGTACTCAACGGCTTCGTTTGGGGACATATAAAAATCTCTATCCGTATCACCATTGATAGTGTCATAATCCTTACCAGTTCTTTCTGATAATTCAGTATTTAGTCGTTCTTTTAAGAACAAAATTTCATCTGCTTGAATTCTTATATCACTGGCTTGCCCTCTAGCACCTCCAAGTGGTTGATGAATCATTATTCTTGAATGTCTAAGGCTACTTCTTTTACCTTTAGTACCTGCCGCAAGCAAAAATGCGCCCATACTAGCTGCTAAGCCAACACAAACTGTATGAATGTCAGGCTTTACATGTTGCATTGTGTCGAAGATACCCAATCCGTCATATACTGATCCGCCAGGTGAGTTTATGTACATATAAATATCCTTATCTGGATCCTCTGCCTCGAGGAACAATAATTGAGCAACAATTCTATTAGCAGTTTCACTAGTAACTTGTTCTCCCAAAAAGATTATTCTCTCTCTTAATAGTCTCGAATAAATATCAAAGACTCTTTCACTACCGCCCGATTCTTCTAAAACTAAAGGGATCATAATAATATTTATTTGTTTATTAGATATTAACGATATTGAGTCAACATACGCTAACCTTATTAAGGTTTACATATAAAAAATTGAAAGAAAAATTGACTGTTTCAGATAGCAAAAAGTTATTTCATGAAAAATTTCCTTACGTCATTCCAGGTTTATATAAAAGAATAGTTGATGAAATGCTTGTCGAACTTAATCTTTTGAACCATCAAAATGAATTTACACAAGATTATCTCTTTTGTGTGGGCCTTACCGAAACATTCAAAGAATTAATGAAAGGATATCAACCTGAAAAACACTTGGATCTACTTTTTGAATCTTTATGCAGTTCTACAAATTTTGAGTCTAAGGAAATTAATGAAATATCTAAAAAGTCTCAAAAAGAATTTAAGGATAAAACATCTAAAGATATTTTAAAATTATTAGTAGAAAAAAGTAATTCTAAACCTTATCCTTCAAGGATTTTGAACTTAGGGATATATATATTAATTTCAAACTCCCAAGATTTCAAAGATAAAAATGAATCAGATAAAAGCAAGATGACCTCTGATATTTTTGAGAAGTTAAGCTTATCTACCAATAAAGCAGAAAAAGATATTGGAATCTACAAAAGCAGCATATCAAAAATGGAACAAGCAAAAGAATTAATTGAAGAACTCAGAATTAAGGATAAGAAAAAAAGCGAAAAAAAAATAAAAACTATTTATTTAATCTTTTTTTATCTTTCCAAGAAACATAGGATATATAAATTACAGCTAATGTTATAAATATGAGCAAAACAAACGATGTTAAGATAAGAAATTTACTTAAATAGACTTCATAAGTTAAAAATGAAATCATATGTCAATTGATCCGTCCCCATTTCTTCCCCAAACAACCATGGCAATTGAAAAAGTAAAAATAGCAGCCAACGCTGCCCAGCCTATTTGAAAGATCATTAGAATTTAATCGTTTTTATAAATATAACAGAACTTCAAAATTTTTTAATCATTTTAAAGCTAAAGTTAATTTCTCAGAAACAAAATTTACCCAATAGAATAGTAATAAAATTCAATTGGGAAGGTTAGTCTTAAATCATAGTACAAATATAGAAGGTCTAATTCCAATACTTCAAAAATTAGCACTGGAAAATAATATCAAGACAATAACTCCAGCTGTTATTTCAAGAGCTAGGGGAAGATCCTCCAAATTGATAATTAGATTGTCAGTGAAAACTATAAACGGATATAAAGCAATAGCAAGAAAGGGTAAAACAGCTCAAGAAGTTTTTATTTCAACAGAGATAAGTAAAGATGAATTAAAAGAAATTATAGATCTTTATAATAAAAAATAATTAAATTAAAGGGTATTAGAAAATAGGTAGGAGAGAACAAATGAAATTGGTATTAAATTTTTCTATCACTTTATTGGCCTTTTTTTCATTTAGTAATAAATCATTATCACTTACTGATTACCAAATAAAAAGATTTTGCGCAAAGGAGAAAAGAGTATCTTTGTGTATCAAAAATTTACGAGAGAAAAGATCTGATCTCCAAAAAGGAAAGCTAATTGAAATACCTGTAACCCCTTACAAAAGGTAATTAGGAATTGAAATTAAATTTCAAATTCTGATTCGAAAAGATTAAATGCATTTTTATAGCTTGTGAGGAGTTCTTCAGAATTATCAGAAAATCCTTTTTGTTCGTAATCTTCTTTTAATTCATCATATAAGTAAACTACTTTGTTAAAGGCGCTCATATATTCTTTTTGTATATCTTCATCATCGATATCATAGATTTTTGCCAGTACTAATTCTACATTTTTTTTTGATGAATATATTTTTCTCTCAAAATCTTTATTTAACTTCCTTCTTTTTTTTGCCATTTAAAATTTTTAAATACAGATTAACAATACTCAAATTCATAGATAAATTAAATTAAAACTTATAAAATAAAGATATAGTTTCCAAATCAAAATAAAACCTCTACATTCCAAATAAATCATTGGATGATATGTATAAAAAAAAACAACTAATCCTAAAGAACTGAAAAACCAAAACTATGAAGTCAAGAAAATGAATACTTCCTCAAACTTAAAGAAAAAGAAAGATAAGAAGCTTCCATGGTGGGTAGAGTTATTATTTGTTCAAATAGGATTACCAGATAAATTACTAATTAAAATATTAAAAGCCCAAAAAAAATCTAAAGAATTAATTAAAAATGAAAAAAAAATCAATAATAATGTTTTTGTTTGTAATTACTACATTGGCATATTTTTATCCAGTTATTAAACATGCAAAAAATAAATTAGATTGTGAA
>JFMF01000371.1 GCA_000635535.1 Prochlorococcus sp. scB243_496M6
CAAAAAATAAATTAGATTGTGAAGCGATTGCTAAAAATTATATTATTAAAAATAAAAATATAATCGGAATTAATAATAGAGAAATAAAAATGTTATCTACAAATTTTTGTTATGGTGGCGAAGAAATCTATGAAATAGAAAATTTAAAAAATTAATTTTGAATTATTCCCTATAAATCAAGCATCTCAATATTATGATAGTAATTTTAAGTTCAATAAAGTTTAAATTTTTTTCCTATGACTGATATAAAACAAAAAAAAGAAAACATAAAAATGCATTTAAAAGATTTGAGGCAAAACTTAAAGAAAATGCATTTACAAGTTACTGAAGAATTATTATTACCGAATCCAGATGATGTAAAAGACTTGATGGATAAAATGGATAAACT
>JFMF01000372.1 GCA_000635535.1 Prochlorococcus sp. scB243_496M6
ATCATTTAGAATCATCAAAAGTTAAAAAAAATGAAAATAATAATACGAGTTCCCATATTAATTCTAATCGCAATTTTCTTAATTTCTTGTAGGACATCCACTAATAAAGATTATCCCACAAATAATTTAGAAAAAAATATTGAGGATAATCCTAATTCAGAAAAGAAAAGAATGGAAATAAAGTTTTCTTGTGGAGAGGATGGTATTTCAGAATACTTAGATGATGGATGGAAGATTTTAAAAGAAGAATCCCAAGAAAAAATTTGTACCTGGAAATCTGTTCCTGCCACAAAAAATTGCAATATGGAAAAAGATAAAGGATGTAAAATAACAAAGCCAGATAAAATAGGTGAAGAGAAAATTTATTTATTGGAAAAATAAATTTAATATATGACTCCAAAATCAGAACAAATAGTTGATTTAATTTTTAAGAAATTAAAGACCTATAAGAAGAAAAACATATTTTTAGAAAAAGAAAGTTTGAATAAATTTATTCTTTCACTTTTCAAAGAAAACTGAATGGAGGACTTATTTAAATTGCCTGCTATAGTTAAATAAATTTTTTAATTAATATAGATATGGATAGTTTTTCATCATTAACTTTTATTCTGTCAATAATTTTTATCGTAAGTCTTTATTTTTTATTTAGGGTTACTTCTAGTACAAAGAATTAAAAAATAATTTCACATCTTTACTAGATAATCGGATCATCTCTTAGAAGTAAAACCGAATGCTTGTTGAAACCATCATTAAGCCATTCTTTATATTCTTCTAGAACACACTTTTTATCAAAATTATCTAATAAATTAATTCTAGGGTTTGCATTATCTAGTGCCAAATTAATACAGAATTTATAATCGTTGGAGTTTTCTTTCATTTGTTTTTATTGAATCTTAGTAAAAATAAGTTCTTATTCTGTATTGAAAATTACAATAGTAAGCGTTGATTTGATAAGAGTATCAAGCAATACGGAAGAATTTTTAATATATTTAGGATAATGATTCTCTTTATAATAATCCTATGTCCTACGAAGCAGGCAGTAAAGAATGTAGACATTTAATTGAAGCCAAAGAAAGTCTTCTATCAACATTAGATGCGTTAAGTAATATTCATTCGACAGAACTAATACAAATACAAATTAAAGAAATTTACAATAAATTAGAACAGATGCACGACAATAGAAAAAAAATAGAATCAGCTACAAATTATCTTTAAAACAATTAATTTAATTGAAAGCTCTCAAAATTGGCTTTTTACCTTGGTTACTTTTTTTTCTGATAATAAACCCAATAAAGCATCAAGCTGAGCGATTACTTCCTTTGCTTCATTAAGATCTGGCAACAAATCTTCTTTGATGAGCATTTGATGCATCTCTCTAAGCTCTAACCTTATATATCTAAGGTGAGAACAAACTTCCTCTCTCTTAGTTGCACTCATATTCCCTTTATATTCTTTACATTATACAATATGACCTTATTTGACTCCCATATAAATTTTGTCAATTTGAAAAAATTTTTTCAAACCCAATAACATATCAAAATCTTTTAAAGTCGATTTATAGTAATATATCCTTCATGAAAAAGAAAAAATCTAAAAAAAAACAAACTAATTCAAATTTAAAAGATCAAAAATTAGGTCAAACAAAAAATTCTGCGAAATTAGTCCTTTTTGTTTTTGGGATAGGTCCAATTATTGGCATAATAATATTTTTATACAGCAAAGGATTTTTTAATTCACCAAGTATTTAAATCTTAAGTAATTAACTCTAAAAATTTAAAAATAATCATTGAAATTTTTTTAATGAAAATATCCTAAATTCTGCCATTTTTCTAGCATTTTTCGGATTAGATATCAAAAAAGGGTGATCTGATAAAACTTCTAGTACCTTATCTATCTTTAATCGTATATCATCACAATCAACATTTTCCCATTCCTCATCAAATGACATTGCAAAGCTATCAGCATTATCATATAGTTTATCTTTCATAATATTTGGAATTTAAATTTAGAAAATTTCAAAAATCAGAACCAATCTTAAAAAGTAATTAGAAGAAGCATTTAAAACTATCCCCATAAGTATTTGAGAAATAACTTTGAATGAGTGTTCTTTGAAATCATACTTTAATCCTACTATTTAAATTTATACATATGTGCTTTTAATCAATATCAGAGTAGATTTGACAGAAGTGTTACAATATTGACATATGTAAAGACTTATGGAAAATAAAGTTAAAAGGATAGGATATCTTCCAAGAAAAAGAGTACTTGAAATTATTGATGAAATATCCAAGAGCGAATCTATAAGTAGATCTAAAGTAGTTGGAATATTAGTTGAGGAAGCATTAGATGCCAGAGGAATTGCGAATTTTGGATATAGTAATATCAGCAAGTCAAATATATTCAAGTCGGATAATTTTAAACATCTCCAAAATGAAAATGCCCACTTAAAAGATGGGGAAGACGAATTTGTTGATGACAGTGGTTACACAGTTTCATCTCACAAAACTTTAGACCGCTCAATATCTTCTGCAGATATAGAATTAGCAAATAAAATAAACATTCTTAAGGAATCAGGATTAATATAACTTTTATTGAGTAATTACTTTATTTTTTAATGCATAATATTGGTTCATTGTTTATTCTTAGTCAAGAATAATATTCTTATTACATAATTCGAATATTAAATCCTTTCTAATATTAATTTTGTAATTAAAAATGAAAGATATTAAATGTCCTTCATGCGGCAAAACTTTCCGAATTG
>JFMF01000373.1 GCA_000635535.1 Prochlorococcus sp. scB243_496M6
CGAATTGATCCCAGTAGCTTTGAAGAAATACTTCTTCAGATAAAAGACGAAGAATTTAATAAACAAATAAAAGAAAGACTTATCTTGGCTGAAGAAGATAATAAAAAAGCTTTGGAAATTTTAAAACGTGAGTTAAAAATACAGTTAATAGAGCAGAATCAGATTAAAGAGTCTGAGATCCAAACTCTGGAATCTAAATTAAAAATAGCTCAAGAAAAAAAAACAAATGCCCTTAATGATTTAAAAAATCAAGCAACAAGTAAAATTAATTCATTGAATAATGAATTAATCAAGTTGAAAGACGAAATTAAAAACCAGTCTTTAATTTCAGAATTATCTTTAAAAAACAAAATTAGAGAAGCTGTTATTAATTTAGAAAAAGAAAACTCATCTTTAACAAATTCCATTGAAAAGATGAAGCTTGAACATTCAATTAATGAAAAATTAATTGAAGAAAAGTTTAAAAGCAAAATTAGTGAAAGGGATCTGACTATTCAGGAGTTAAGAGAAATGAAATCTAGATTATCTACAAAGATGATAGGAGAAACATTAGAAATCCATTGCGAAACTCAATTTAATCTGAATCGTGCATCTGCATTTAAAAACTCATATTTCGAAAAGGATAATGATGCCACTTCAGGAAGTAAAGGTGACTATATATTTAGAGAATTTGATGAAAATAAAACCGAAGTCGTATCCATAATGTTTGAGATGAAGAATGAAAGTTTAAATGGAACTAATAAAAGAAAAAACGAAGATTTTTTAAAAGAATTAGATAAAGATAGAAGACAAAAATCTTGTGAATATGCAGTTCTCGTATCCCTACTAGAACCAGATAGTGAACTATATAATGCTGGCATAGTAGATGTTTCTCATAGATTCCCAAAAATGTATGTCATAAGACCTCAATTTTTCTTGCCCATTATTTCTCTGCTAAGAAATGCATCTATGGAAACCTTAAAATACAAATCACAAATAGATTTAATGAAACGTGAGAATTTTGACATCACTAATTTTGAAAGTACTCTTGAGCAATTCAAAAATGCAGTTGGTAAAAATGTTTCACTTGCCCAGGATAGATTTAACGATGCAATTACAGAAATTGATAAATCAATAACGCATTTACAAAAAACTAAAGAGGCTTTAGTTCTCTCAAAAAAACATCTTTTATCTGCTGACAGCAAATCTCAAGATTTGACAGTAAAGAAATTAACTAGAAATAATCCAACCATGAAGAAGAAGTTTAATGATTTAAATAATTTTGAAGATGAAGTAGCCTAATTAAAAAAGTTTTTAAAATTAATAATAATTAAAAATATATTTAATTTGTAGATTATAAATATACT
>JFMF01000374.1 GCA_000635535.1 Prochlorococcus sp. scB243_496M6
CACAGTAAAGAAAATAATGTCTATCAACACTCCTATTTTCAGTATTGCCAAAGATCTTAATGTCGAAAGTAATAGAATATTATTAGCCTGCAAGAAACTTGGAATCAAGGCAAAAGGTGCAACAAAAAGATTAAATAAAGAAGAATTAGAAAAAATTAAAAGTTATTTTGAAACGGGCAAAAATGTGTCAGATGAAGTGATCAATTTAAATAAAGTTAAAACTAAAAGTAGTTCTAAAAAAATTGTAGAAAATGTAAAGATAAAATATTTTGCTAACAGACTTATTCGTAAATCTTAAATAAAAATTATTTTTTTTAATTACTTAAAGGAATAAGTCACAGAAGAAAAAAATAATAATTTATCATAAGTAAAAATACTTAAGATGAGCATAAGTAAAATTTTAAATTCTCTTGAAAAATCCTGGGAAAGAGATGATATTCTTTTAAATATAAAGAAGGGGTTAGCTACAGATGAGATAGTTAATGAATTTCTTATGAAAAACGAAAGGCAAATTAAAGAATTAAATTCTTTATTAAGACCAGAAGATATTGAATTATTAAATCAAGTCGAAAAACTCTCAACTTGCGAATCTAAATTAATAAATGAGATTAAAAATTTAAATTATTTAGAAAATAATGAAAATCATCACATTATGAATAAAAAAAAGATTGTGCCATCTAATAGAGTTTCTTTCAACAAAATTAGTTTATTCATGATTAATTGGAGCAACAAACTTGTAGTTATTGCTTTACTAGCAATTTCAGCTATAGCTTTATCAAAACAAGCGTGGGCATAATTAGCTAAATTAACTTCATTGTAAGAGATGTAGTTTTGAGAACTAAACAAGAGTATTTAATTAAATATAAAGATGGAAATCTTTATTGTGAACTCGCTGATATTTGGATTGATCCAAGCAAGCCAGTAAAAAAGGCATTAATAACTCATGCTCATTTTGATCACTTTACATTTGGCTGTGAAGAATACATTTCTACTAAGGAAACTGCGAAACTTCTTAAAGTAAGAGTTGGAGATAATATCAAAATCAAGACTTTTGAATATGGAGAAGAATTTAAGATAAATGGCATTAATATTTCTTTTCATCCATCCGGTCACATCCTTGGATCTAGTCAAATAAGGTTTATTTTTGCTGAAGAAAAATGGCTAATTTCAGGTGACTTTAAGCTTCAAAAAGATCAGACTTGCAAACAATATGAAATAGTAAAAACTGATTATTTAATAAGCGAATGTACTTTTGGTTTGCCAATATTTAAGTGGGATGAATCAAATAAAATAGCAAATGATATTTCAAAATGGATAACCAATTCACCAGAAAAAACATCTTTACTTTTCTGCTATTCACTTGGAAAAGCTCAGAGATTGTTAAACGAAATTAGTCAAACAAATTTTAAAGGCAATATTTATTCCCATGGCAGTATTTACAAAATGAACAATAGTTATAGGGAACTTGGAATTGATATTAAAGATACTATAAAAATTGAAAATAAAAAAAAGATAGATGAACTTAAAGGAAGTCTAATATTATTACCGCCTTCTTTAAGTAAGGGTTCTTATTTAAAAAATTTAAAAAACATTCAAACAGCTTTCGCGAGTGGATGGATGTCAATAAGAGCTCTAAGAAAAAGATCAGGATATGATAAAGGATTCGCAATCTCTGATCATGCGGATTGGGATGGAATTCTGGAAGTAGTAAAAAAGTCTGAAGCAAAAAATGTATTTTTTCATCATGGAGATAGTGAAGCTTTAAGTAAATATTTAGTTGAAAAGGAATCAATAAATGTCCTTTTATTCGGTAAATAAATATGAGCTTAAAAAAGTTTTCAGAATTATTTGGCGATCTAGATTCAATTAATAGTACAAATAATAAAATTGAAGTTTTAAAGAATTATTTTTTATCTAACGATCCAATAGATAATTCATGGGCAATATATTTACTAACTGGAAAAAGTAATAAGAGATTTATTAGTGGAAGATATTTAAAAAATCTTTTTTCTCAAATATATGAATATCCTAAATGGTTAATTGATACATGTTATTTAAAAGTTGGTGATTCTGCTGAGGTAATAACCTTATTACTTAAAAATAAAACTAATTCTAAAAAAAAGAAATTATCAAATATAAGTCTCAATGAATTACTAAGCGAAAAAATACCTGCATTATCAAAACTTAATGAAGAGGAAAAAAATTTAGAAATTAAAAATCTTTGGGAAATATTACCTGAAGATAACCATCTAATTTTTAATAAAATTCTTACAGGAACTTTTAGAGTAGGAGTCTCTATCGGATTAATCACAAAATCAATATCAAAACTCATTAATATTGAGGAAGAGATTATTTCTCATAGGTTGATGGGTAATTTTAAACCTTCAATTGATTCATATAAATTTTTAATTAATAAGAATATTAATCTTCAAGAGTTAAATTCCAAACCATTTCCATTTCTTCTAGCAAATACTATTGAAGATAAAATCTTCAAAAATTCAATAAATGATTTTCAATTTGAATGGAAATACGACGGTATAAGGATGCAATTAATTAAAAGATCAGGCAATGTTTCGTTATGGACAAGAGGGCAAGAATTAGTAAATGAATCTTTCCCAGAATTAGTAGAGAAAATGTCACCTATAAAAGATGATTTTGTTCTTGATGGGGAATTATTAGTTTGGAATTTTAAAGAACAAATTGCCTTTGATTTTTCTTTCCTTCAAAAAAGAATTAATAGAAAGTCTCCTAGTAGATCAATCCAAATAAAATATCCAATTATTTTCATTGCTTATGATCTTTTAGAGATTAATGGGAGAGATATAAGAGAAATTAAATTAGAAAATAGAAGAATTGAGTTAGAAAAATATTTTTCAAAATGGCAAATTAAAACTGAGAATAATATCTATGATATTTTCAAAATATGTGATTTAATCTTTCCTAAAGATTGGCCTGATGCTTTAACTTATAAAGAAAAATCTCGAGATAATAATACTGAAGGATTAATAATTAAGAAAAAGACCTCTATATACTCCTCTGGTAGAAAGAAAGGTATTTGGTGGAAATATAAAGTTGATCCTATGCAACTGGATGCAGTTCTAATTTACGCTAAGGGCGGTAGCGGTAGAAGAGCTGGTCTGTATACAGATTACAGTTTTGCATTATGGAAAGACAAAGAATTAATTAAATTTGCAAGTGCATATTCTGGTTTAACGAATATTGAGATTAAAGAGCTAGATAAATGGATAAGAAAAAATACAATAGAAAAATTTGGTCCGGTTCGATCGTTAAAACCAGAAATGGTATTCGAAATATCTTTTGAGAAAATACAAATTTCTAAACGTCATAAGTCAGGAATAGCAGTACGATTTCCAAGAATAACAAAATGGAGAAAAGATAAAAAAATTAATGATGCAGATAGCCTAGAGAATGCTTATGAACTAATGAAAAAAATATCATGAAAAATATTACGAAAAATAATAAGCAAAATAAGTTAATTTCTAAAATTAAACAGTTTTTCTCCACAAATGGATGGGAGCCACTACCCTATCAGATCGAATCTTGGGAAGCATTTTTAAATGGAGAGAGTGGAATAATACAAGTTCCTACTGGATGCGGCAAAACTTATGCTGCATTAATGGGACCTCTATCAAAGATAGAAGATCCCAAAAATAATAAAAGTGTGAATATATTATTAATAACCCCTTTAAAAGCACTAAGCAGAGATCTAAAAAATTCCATACAATTAGCAGCTTTGCATTTTAATAAAAAAATCACTGTTGAAATTAGAAACGGGGATACAACCCCATATGAAAAGAAAAAGCAACTAGCTAAACCACCTAATATCCTTATTACCACACCAGAGTCTTTATCTCTTTTACTTTCTAATAAAGAATCTAATAATCTGTTCAAGGAGTTGTCATCAATAATTATTGATGAATGGCATGAATTGATGGGTTGTAAAAGAGGAAACCAGTGCGAGTTATCTTTAAGTTGGCTAAGAGGTAATATAAAAAATTTACAAATTTGGGCAATGTCTGCAACTATTGGAAATATTGAAGAAGCAGCAAGAGCAATAGTTGGGATGAGCGCTATTAAACCCAAAATCATAAGTACAAATATTCAAAAAGAGATCGAAATTATAAGTGTTTTACCAGAGGAGGAAACTACCTTTCCATGGAGTGGGCATCTTGGAATTAGAAGTCATTCTTCATTATTAAAAATCCTAGATAAAAATAAAAGCACTTTATTATTCACCAATACGAGAAATCAATCTGAAAGATGGTATCAATGTCTTAAATTTTTTCTCCCAGATATGGAAGACAAAATTGCACTTCATCACGGCTCCCTGGATAAAGAAGATAGAAAAAGAGTTGAAGAAGGGGTTAAAGACGGAGTAATAAAATGGGTAGTCTGCACAAGCTCGTTAGATTTGGGAGTTGACTTCCAACCTGTAGATCAAATAGTTCAAATTGGAAGTGCAAAGAATTTAGCTAGACTTATCCAAAGAGCGGGAAGAAGTGCTCATAGACCAGGTGGAAAATCAAAAATAATTTTTATGCCTACCAATTCTTTAGAGTTATTAGAGATTAGTGCAATGAGAAGAATAATAAAAAGTGGTATATCTGAGGAAATTAGACTTCCTGAATTATCTTATGATGTGCTTCTACAACATCTAATAAGTTTGGCATGTGGAAATGGCTTTGATCCAAAAATTGAGAAAGAAAGAATTAAAAATTGCTGGAGTTATAGAAACTTAAAAGATCAAGATTGGAATTGGTGTCTTGACTTTTTAGAATATGGGGGAAAATGTCTTAAAGCATATCCAAAATATAAAAAGATAGTTAAAGAAGAATCACAAAATAATAATGAAAACTTTAAATATTTTGTAAAAGACAAATCTTTAATAAGAATGCATAAGTTCAATATTGGGACAATTACAAGTGACAAATTTGTGAATGTCAAATATATGAAAGGTAAATCTTTAGGTAATTTAGAGGAGAATTTTGCTTCAAAATTAAATCCCGGAGATACATTTTACTTTGCTGGCAAAATGCTTCAATTTGTAAGAATAAGAGATATGAATTTATACGTTAAAAAATCAACAAAAAAAAGTTCTCTAATTCCTGCATGGGTTGGAGGTCAAATGGCAATTTCTGATCTACTTTGTGAGAGTTTAAGAAAAGAAATAGATATATGCAACGAACTAGAAAATTATGATTGCTTAAATCCTGAACTCAATTCATTACGCCCAATATTGAAGAAACAAAAAGTTCTTTCAAATATTCCTAAGAAAGATGAATTCCTTATAGAAATATATAAAACCAAGGATTTATCAAATCTTTTTGTTTTTACACTTGATGGCAAATTTGTAAATGAAGGAATTGCATTTTTATGGGCTTTGAGATTGGCAAAATTAAAACAATCTACATTTAGTATTACTGCTAATGATTTTGGATTCAGCTTAACTACTGCAGAAGATTATGATTTTTCCATAATAAAAAAAGAAGCTGATTACTTTTTGAATAACAAAAAATTAGAAGATGATTTAGAAAATGCAATTAATTTTTCAGAATTAACAAAACGTAGATTTAAAAATATTGCCCAAATAAGTGGACTAGTAAATCAAAATAATCCAACCAAAACAAAAACTTCTTCCCAACTTCAAATAAGTTCAAGTCTTTTCTACGATGTCTTTACTAAATATGAAGAAGACCATCTTTTGATAAAACAATCTCATCAAGAAGTTAAAGAATATCAATTAGAAAATAAAAGAATATCTAGATCATTAGAAAGATTAAAAAATTTAAAAATGCTACTAAACGAGATAAAAACTCCAACTCCTTTTGCTTTCCCTTTACTAGTTGAAAGACTTAAAAATACTTTAAGCAATGAGCCAATAGAAAAAAGAGTAGAAAAACTTATAAAAAAATATAGTGATTAAATGAAAAAAAGTTCTTTTAAATTTTGTTGGGAAGATACATTGCTAGAGATGCTTCCTTCAAGAGCGTTATTTCTACCGGAAACAAAAGAGTTGTTAATATGCGATATTCATCTTGGGAAAGCTGAGTATTTTCAGCAAAATGGTATACCTCTTACTAATAATTCAGATAAAAACAATTTTGGAAGAATAAAAAAAATAGTAAAAAAATATAGTCCTAAAAAGTTAATAATATTAGGAGATTTATTCCACAGCAAATATTCAATAGATGAAACTCTTCAAAAAAAAGTTGAGAATCTTCCTGAACTACTAAAAACTAATGTTGAACTCATCCTCGGAAATCATGATGTGGGTTGTGATATTAAAAATATAAAAATATTTGATATCAGAAAAACTAAAAATATTACCTTTAGCCATGAACCAGTTAATTTAGGAAACAAAAAAACCTTGAATATTTGTGGACATTATCATCCAAAAATCTATATAAAAAGCAATGGAGATAAATTATCTTTTAGGTGTTTTGCAATGGATATGAATAAAAATATTTTATATATGCCTGCATTTGGAGACTTAACAGGAGGATATCCCTGCAAACAATCATTCAAAAAATGGGCAATAATTTCTGAAGAAGAAATTATCGAAATAAAACCTTAAGAAAAATCCTAGTGAAGTGACTTAAATTTTTCATTTAGATAAAACAATTTATACTTAAAAGTCTCGATTATTTTTTTTATCAATTAATTTAAAATTTAATAAATCAATTTTCTAAAGTAAAAATAGATAATAAAAAATTTATAGAGCTAATGACCCTTTCCTTAGCAGAAAATACACGTTATAAAAAAAATAAACACATTTTCTAGAAATGAAAAAATTAATAGCCTTGATTTTATTTCCATTTCTTATAATTCCATTTGGGGCAAAAGCAAATGATAATTTTTCCGTTGAGATAGAGGCACTTACACTAGTAATGGAGCAATATAGGGAAGATACTGAATCAAGTGTTGAAATAGATATAGAAGATAAAAAGTCAAGTTACATGGCTCTTAAACAAGACGAATGTAATGCAACTGTTGAAATTACAGAAAAAACAGGATTAGAGGTTGTAAATACTGAATCTTTCGATGTAAATGTCTGCTTGAAAGAAATCTATAAAGTAATCAATTAAATAAAAAGGTTAAATAAATATAATAAAAAAAGACAAATTAAAGAGGTCTTTTACTTAAAGAAGGTAAGACCTCGAGACCTAACAGAAAACTTTGGAACGGGTTCTGCATAACCAATTAATAACTACAATGAAATTCTAGAGGTGTAATTAAAAGTACAAAACCTAAAATTATTTTTATAAATAATTATTTCTTTTTTGATAATGCTTGTGATTCTTCTCTAGACATTAAAGCTTCTATTTGAGCAAGAACTTTTTGAAGTTCATCCGTTTTTGTGAGAGAGGCTTCTGCTACTTCTCTTAATTTTTCTAACTGTTCTTTAGTTTTATCCATGATAAATAATTAGAAATTAACCACTTTTAAAAATGGTTTTAATACAGATTTTTCACTCCCACACAGATTCATATTCTCTCTTTTTTTTATAAAGTCAAATAAATTTGCCATTATTAAGGTTTTATGAGGACTTCCAATTAATTCATTATTTATTGTTGAATCCATAAGATTACTTGAAATAGAATAACTCTTAGATTATGAAGTAAATACAGGCAATCCTATTGTTGCAGTTGTTATGAGAGCCCCTGCGAAAATCAAGAAAGGTAGAAAAGGGTAGTTTTTCAACGGTAAACTTATTAATTCGAAATAACTATATAGGTATTTATACTGTTTGTCTACCCCTTACCTTTCTAAAAGGTAAAAATCTCTCTTTTATAAGTAAAAATTAAACATCAACCAAATTTACCAGATATGTATTCCTGAGTAGTTTTTTCTTTTGGAGAGTTAAAAATTTTCTTTGTCGAATTAAATTCAGCAAGATAACCAACTTTTCCTCCATCACCATCTTCATATTCAATAGCATTAAAAAATGCAGTCATATCACTAACTCTTAATGCCTGTTGCATATTATGAGTAACGATAATTATTGTGTAATTCTTCTTAAGTTCGTGCATCGTCTCTTCTATTTTCAAAGTAGAGATTGGATCTAAAGCTGAGCATGGCTCATCCATGAGAATTATTTCAGGCTCAATTGCGATGGTTCGAGCAATACATAATCTCTGTTGTTGTCCACCAGATAAAGAGTAACCACTATCATTTAATTTATCCTTACATTCACTCCATACAGCAGCTTTTCTCAAGGAACTTTCCACTAATTCATCCATATCTCCCGTAAAGCCATTGATTCTTGCTCCGAATGCAATATTTTCGTAGATAGATTTTGGAAAAGGATTAGGTTGCTGAAAAACCATTCCGATTCTTCTTCTAACTTCAACTGGATCTACTCTTTTGTCATAGATATTAGTTCCATCAAAGAGGACTGTCCCTTTTAACGAACAATTAGGGATTAAATCGTTCATTCTATTCAAAGCTCTAAGAACGGTTGATTTACCACAACCAGAAGGGCCAATGAGTGAAGTTATATCTCCTGCTTTAAAATTTAAAAAAACATTTTTTACCGCTTCAAAAGTGCCATAACTAATAGAAACATCCTCAAGAGATAAAATGTTTTTCTTTTGCGACTTTTTAGTGTTTTTAATCATTTCATACCCTCTTAGTTTTCTCAGTAAAAGCGGCAAATATCCTTGAAAAAATATTAACTGTTAGTATTGATATGACAAGAATAAAGGAAGCCGCCCAGGCTAGTTTATTCTGTGCATCATAAGGTTCAAGGGCAAAATTATATATCAAAACAGCTAATGAGCCCATCTCGTAAAACAAATCTTCAAAACCTACTATGTAGTAGTAAGAAAATAAAGCAGTAAATATCAAAGGTGCTGTTTCACCTGCAGCCCTTGCGATTCCAAGCACAACCCCAGTAGCAATAGATCTAAATGCTGTGGGTAAAGTTATTTTTAATATTGTTGTATACATACTTGCTCCTATGCCTAGAGAAGCATACCTTAATTCATTTGGTACTAACTTTAAACCTTCATCAGTAGTTTTTATAACTGTAGGCAACATCAATATTGAAAGAGCCATACCTCCTGCAAAACCACTGTACATACTGCCAAATAAAATTTTTGTTGAAACGATTAAGGCATAAATAAATACACCGGCAATTATTGAAGGAACACCAGCTAAAACATTAACTCCGAATCTAATAAATTTTGAAAAAGGTCCTCCGTTTGAATATTCAGCTAGATATATGCCACCGCCAACACCTACTGGTATGGCAATAATTGAAGCAATAGTTGTAATAACTAGTGTCCCAATTAATGCAGGATTAATTCCTCCCGCATCTAAATCATCTCCAGGAGGATTTGGTTCTAAAGTAAATAATTCTGGTGTGATTTGAGCTCCCCCTTTAATAAGAATATATGTAACCACAAAAATCAAAGGAAGAATTGCAATGAGTGCACAAAAAACTGATAAAGAAGTAAAGAATTTATCTCCTACATTTCGTGATAGTTTTTTCTGGTAATAAAGAGAATTCATAATCATCTAATATTTGAGACTAAATTTCTTAACTAGCCATTGAGCAAAGATATTAACCACTAAAGATAGGATCATTAGTACAAAAGCCGCATAAAAAAGTGATGAGACCTGACTTCCATCGGCTTCACCAAACTGGTTTGCAAGCATAGAAGAGATGGTATATCCAGGAGATAATAGTGACCAACTAAATACATTAGAATTTCCAATAATCATCGTGACAGCCATGGTTTCACCCATTGCCCTGCCTAACGCCAATAGAACACCTGCCATAATTCCTGATAATGCCGCAGGCAAAATTACCGAAAATATAGTTTTCCATCTACTTGCACCAATTCCATAGGAAGCATTCCTAAGCTTTTTGGGAACTTGATTCAGACTATCTCTAGCTATCGAGGTCACTATTGGTAAAAGCATTACCACTAAAATTATTATCGCTAAAAGTGAATTCCGACCTGCAGGCTCCGAACTAAATAAAGGAATCCAACCAAAGAATTTATGTAAAAAAACAAAAAACTCTCTAAAGAAAGGTTCCATAACAAATATCGCCCATAATCCCAATACGACAGATGGTATAGCTGCTAGTAATTCAACAAATGAACCTACTATTTCTCTGACAAATTTCGGAACAAAATCCTCTGTAATAAATATCGCAGTTCCAAC
This sequence comes from Prochlorococcus sp. scB243_496M6, assembly GCA_000635535.1. The sequence continues at coordinate 10,195 of JFMF01000374.1, forward strand.
ACCTAAAGGGATAGTAATCAATAATGAAAGAAGAGAAGTAACTAATGTCCCATATATTGCTGTAAAAGCTCCATATTCATCTTTTACTGGATTCCATTCAGAAGTTACTAGAAAATTTAAGCCATACCTTGAAAATGATTCAAATGACTGAAAAAAGACTACTAAAATAATTCCAAAAAGTACTATTGCAACAAGACTAGACAAGGCTAGGGTTGTATTTTTAAAGATTAAATCTATATTTTTTTCAATTCCGAATCTTTTACGATTCTTGAAAAGAGTTAATTTCTCTTCCATTAAAAAAAGAATACTTCTACAAATCTACTATTAAATATTGGAAAAGACTTTAAGAGGGGTTAAAGGTATATGAAAGTCATGAAAAGTTAACATCCTTAAATTAATTTCTTCAAAAATTTTTTCTTTAACTTTACTTAACCATAGGTGAATATTATTTATTGAATAGAAACTGAGGGAATGTTTAAATACAGGGAATTTATTGCTCAAATCAAATATAAAGAAGTAATATCTTCCCCTGTATATTTTATTCCTGTTTTGCTTCTATCAATAATGATTATTATAGAAGGTTTTCACATCTTTAATCACAAACAAAATTGCAAAACTAAAGCTGAGTGGATGGAAC
>JFMF01000375.1 GCA_000635535.1 Prochlorococcus sp. scB243_496M6
ATTTTATCTAGTTGACCTAAGACTAATTTAACTTGTAATTAGTCTTGATTGTTTTAATTACCGATTTTTTAGGATCTTTATTTGGATAACAATTAACAATTCTATATTTACCACCTTTTCTATCTGTCTCAACGAGAGTAAATTGAACAAATTTTTCTTTTTCAACATTTGAAAAATCTTTGACTTCTATTTTGATGATTTCTTCATTTTCACTTTCAATTATTCT
>JFMF01000376.1 GCA_000635535.1 Prochlorococcus sp. scB243_496M6
TATTTTGATGATTTCTTCATTTTCTCTTTCAATTATTCTGGATTTACCTCCACAAAGACGAACAGCAGTTTCTTTAGTTACATAAAATAATTTTTTTTCATCAGTAAAGGGTGATTCACCTTTCGTGATAGAAATTTCATCTTTTGTAATGGATAAATCATCTTGGGTAATGGATAATTCATCTTTTGTACTGCAAGAAGTAATAATAAGGATGAATAAAACCAGTAGCTTTTTCATGATTTTTTAGATGATAAATTCACTCGTAATTGCTTTTAATTGTTTTTTATTTAGTTGAGTAAGATAGCTATAAATTTCTTTTCTAAATAATCTGTCTTCAACTCTTTTACTTTCAAGA
>JFMF01000377.1 GCA_000635535.1 Prochlorococcus sp. scB243_496M6
TAATTACTGGGATAACTGGACAAGATGGGAGTTACCTCGCAGAATTGTTGCTTGAAAAGGGTTATGAAGTTCATGGTATAAAAAGACGTTCAAGTTCATTTAACACTTCAAGAATTGATCATCTTTATCAGGACCCGCATGAAAAAGATGCAAGATTTATTCTTCATTATGGAGACCTGATTGACAGCACAAACATTATAAAAATCATAAAGAAAGTACAACCTGATGAGATTTATAATTTAGGAGCTCAAAGTCACGTAGCCGTAAGTTTTGAAACACCAGAATATACAGCAAATTGTGACGCATTAGGAATTTTGAGGATTCTCGAAGCTGTTAGGAACCTTAATCTGATAGAAAAAACAAAAATTTACCAAGCAAGCACAAGTGAATTATACGGATTGGTCCAAGAAGTACCTCAAAAAGAATCAACACCCTTTTATCCAAGGAGTCCGTATGCAGTAGCAAAACTTTATGCTTATTGGATAATAGTTAACTATAGAGAGGCATATGGAATGTTTGCATGTAATGGAATTTTATTCAATCATGAAAGTACAAGAAGAGGAGAAACTTTTGTTACGAGAAAAATAACAAGAGGACTTTCTAGAATAAATATGGGGATTGAGAAGTGTATATATATGGGTAATCTTGATGCCAAAAGAGACTGGGGGCATGCAAAAGATTATGTTTATATGCAATGGCTAATGTTACAGCAAGAAACCCCAGAAGACTTTGTTATAGCTACTGGAGAAATGAAAACAGTCAGAGAATTTATTGAAATAAGTTCAGCAAAACTAGGTTGGAATAAAGAAGAAAATGGACCTGCTATTATTTGGGAAGGTTTAGGAGTTAATGAAATCGGGAGAAGAGCAGATAATAATGAAATTGTTATAAGAATAGACGAGCGTTATTTTAGACCAACAGAGGTTAATGAACTACTTGGAGACCCTTCAAAAGCAAAAACGAAACTAAATTGGCAACCAAAGATTTCACTTGACGAGCTAATTACCGAAATGATTCAAATTGATACCAAAGAGGCAGAAAAAGAAGCTATGCTTCAAAAACAAGGTTTTGAGATTTATGGCGCAATTGAATCACCTCCTTCAAACCCTTGATTTATAAATTCCTCAAACATACAATCTATTATTTTTTCTAGATTTTTTTCTGATTTCCAATTTAGATTATTATATATTTTGGAAGGATCGAGATATGAATACTTAATATCACTAGGCCTTAAAAGTTTTTCATCATGCATAACAAATTTACTTTCATCTAAATTAAATTTTTTAAAAGCCATTGATACAAAATCTTTTAAAGAATTTGTAACCCCAGTTGCAATTATGTAATCTTCAGGTTCTGGAGAATGCATTATTAAATACATAGCTTCAACATACTCTGGAGCCCAACCCCAATCTCTCCAAGTATCCAAGTTGCCTAATCTTAGTTCGTTGGACTTTTTACAAACTATATCCCATACCCCACTTATTATTTTCTTTGTTACGAATCTTTTATTTCTTAATGGTGATTCATGATTTCCAAGAATACCAGTACAGCAAAATAGATTATAAGATTCTCTATAATTAGATACTATCCAAAAAGCAGTTGCTTTAGCCGTAGCATATGGACTTCTTGGGGCGAAAACAGTTTTTTCATTTGCAATTATTTTATCTGTATTTCCAAAACATTCGGAACTTCCTGCATTAAAAAATTTAATTTTTTTTTGGCTTAATTTTATCGCTTCAAGAAAATTTAAAGTGCCCAAAGATATTGATTCCATACATTCAACAGGTTGCTCAAAAGATAAGCCAACACTTGTTAAACCTGCCAAATAATATACTTCATCTGGATTTGTAGAATTTATAGCTTTTATTACACTTCTAAAATCATTCGGGGCAAGTGAAATTACATTTACATAATCGAGAATTTTTAGTTTTGATAAATTTGAAGTATCACATATTGAAGAATCTCTAGTTGATCCAAAAACTTTATATCCTTTTGAGAGTAATAATTTAGCTAGATAAGATCCGTCTTGACCAGTTATGCCAACAATTAAAGCCGTAAATTTATTCATTATTTATACAACTCTAAAATACATTTTTTAACTGACTAATAAATAATATATCAAATTTACTTATTTAAATTTAAACTCTTAATCAATTCTATTTAAATTGAAATTTGAAATTATTTTAGAAATTAATGAATAATTTCAATTAAAAACTTATTTGCAAAGTTTATAAAATTAACCCATTAATGGTTCATAATTAAATTAACATTTAGTAAATTTTAATTTTGATATATTTCTAGAATAAATTCTTTGAAAATGCTTAATTATAAAAACTTTAAATTTCAATACATCTTCACTAAAGAAATCAATATATTTAGAACAGGTTTGTTTTTTTTGCCTTCTGCACCATCGATAGCCTCTCTATTTATTATAATTTCACTCTTAATAAATAATTTCAAGAGAAAAGCTTCATTTTTTAAGGATAATTCAAATTTTCTAATTATTTTAATAACCCTTTTAATGCTATTAAGCTCTTTAGTTCAGACATTTTTCATACAGAATTCTTACAGTGAAGTACTTAATAAAAACTCATCTTGGATTGGACTTTTTAACTGGATTCCATTTTTTTGGATATTTTGTTCTTCACAAGAATTTTTTAAATCGAAAGAAGATAGAATATTAAGTAGTTTAATTTTATGCTTGAGCACAATACCAGTAATATTTTCCGGAATTGGCCAAACTTTCTTTAATTGGCATGGACCCTTAGAATTATTGAATGGAGCTATTATTTGGTATCAAAGACCTATCGATGCCATATCAGGTTTAACTGCACAATTTAATCATGCCAACTATGCAGGTTCATGGTTTACTTTTATTTTGCCTCTTTGTATCGCTCAATCTTTTAATCAGACTTCAGATAAAAATAAAAAATATTTTTTAAGATTTATCCTTGCTGGTATTATGTCTTGTATTTTTTTAACAAATTCACGTAATGCTTGGGGTTCTTCAATATTGTCAATTCCATTAGTTTTAGGAACATCATCATTACAATGGTTTTTGCCTTCCTTATTATTTACATTTACCTTGATTTTAGTTACAACTCAGAATTTATTCCAAAGCGGAATTCAAACTTTATTGAGAGAAATCATACCAAATAAAGTTTGGCAAGAATTTACTTATGAAGGATTTAAAAATTTAGACGCAACAAGACTAGAGATCTTACAAGAAGCATTTAGAGTAATTATAAACAATCCACTATTTGGCACTGGTGCCGCATCATTTACAATTATATATCAACTTGAAAAAGGTTTCTGGAAAGGGCATTCACATAATATTTTGACTGAATTATCTATTAGCTATGGAATACCATGTACATTGATTCTTGTTTATTTTATTAGTAGGATTTTAGTTAAATCCTTTCAATATATTTACATCAAAGATAATAAAAATATATTCGATAGAAGTATTTGGACAGCAGTAGTAGTTTTCTTACTATCTCAGCAAATAGATATACAATATTTTGATGGCAGGATTAGTTTGCTTTTCTGGATATTATTAGCAGCACTAAAATGTATTAATAATGAGAATAAATCTTTTATAAAAAATGAAACTTAATAATTCTTTTTTTAATACTAAGAAAACTGAAGCAGTGATCTTCTTGCTAATTATTTCAAGTTTTCTAATTGATAAATTTTATCTTATTAATTTTTCATATACACCCGCATGGGTACAAGGTTATCATCTTGCTAATTTATTCAAGATATTCAATTTATTAGATAATTCCAGTTCCAATAATCAAGGATATTTAAAAGATGCAGAAAAAATATTCAAATTTAGATATCAATTAAATAATTATGATTATTTATACTACATGTAAATATCGCAAATCTTGCAATGAAAGTCTACTGTAGCTGCAAAAACAATAAAAAATATTATGAAATTTGATAAAAGTAATCCTAATTTATATTTAGGAAAATCAGTTGTTGACATTTACAAGTTAAATACTAGGCGAGCAGACAAAAATATTTAAATTGCAAGTAAATTAAATAATAAAAAAACTTATATTCAACAATAAATACAATTAAATTAATTTCTGATATATTGAATTTTAAAATTAGGGCTTTAATAAATATTTAAAAAATGCAACTTTTAATTTAAAATATTTTAATAAGAATTTTTCCTTTTATATTTAATGCTATCTAACTACAAAGGTAATATAGCTATTATTCATGATTGGTTCTCAGGAGAATTTAAAGGAGGGGCCGAGAAAGTTTTTAATCAAATAGAAGAATTAATTATTGAAAACAACTCTTATTATGAGATATTTGCTTTAGTTAATCACTTAGATAAAAACCATAATTTAAATAAAAGAAAATTTATAAATACATCTTTCATCCAAAATTTGCCATTTAGCAAAAGACATTTTCATAATTATCTACCGCTTTTCCCCCTAGCAATAGAGCAATTAGATCTCAGAGAATATGATCTAATAATAAGCTCAAGCCACGCAGTAGCAAAAGGTGTAATTACATCTCCTGACCAATTACATATAAGTTATATTCATTCACCAATGAGATATGCTTGGGATCAAATGAATACTTATCTTAAAAATTCATCATATAAGAAATTAGGTATAAATTTTTTGTTAAGAGTGATTCTCCAAAACTTAAGGAAATGGGATTATTTAAGCAGTGTAAGGATTGATAAATTAATTGCAAACTCCAATTTTACTGCAAAAAGAATAAAAAAATATTGGGGAAGAAGTTCATCAGTTATTCACCCCCCTGTTGATATAAAAAGATTCTCGCCAAGAAAATCAAGGGATGATTTTTATTTAAGTGTATCCAGATTAGTTCCAAATAAAAGAATTGATTTATTGGTAAAAGCATTTAATCAACTTGATTTACCATTAATTATTATTGGAAATGGGCCAGAGAAAAAAGAACTAATGAAAATTGCCAAAGAAAATATAAGTTTCTTAAATTATCAAGATGATTTTGTAGTAAAAGAATTAATGGAAAAATGTAGAGCTTTTGTTTATGCGGGAATAGAGGATTTTGGAATAGCTCCGGTTGAAGCAATGGCAGCTGGAGCTCCAATAATTGCTCTTAAAAAAGCTGGAATAATAGACACGGTTAAATGTATTAATTCCAAAAATAAAATTGCTACTGGCCTTTTATTTAATAATCAAAGTGTTCGGGACTTAAGAGATTGCATAGAATACTTTGACGAAAAAAAACTTTGGTTAGAATTTTCTAGCGAGGATATAAATTTATGGTCACAGACTTTTAGTGTTAGTAACTTTAATAAGAATTTTACAAATTTTATAGATAAATCACTATCAGAGTTCACAAAAAATATGCGTTAAAATATTAATTATCTAATAAAAAAAGTGCTATATAAAAAACAAAACAATTATGATTAAAAAAGATTTTTTAGTTTTTTGAATTATATTCTTTTAAAGAGATTCTTTGATTTTTCATTGTCTTTATTTCTAATTATATTTTTAACTCCATTATTTATAATTATTGGATTATTAATAAGAATTAATTCAAAAGGATCCATAATTTATACTCAAAAAAGAATCGGAGAAAATAATAAAACTTTTGCATGTTATAAATTTAGGACAATGGATACAAATGCAAAATATCTTCTAAAGCAATTATTGATTGGAAACCCTAATTTTAAAAATGAATTTGAAGATACAAGAAAAATTTCTAATGATCCAAGAATAACAGAAATTGGAAGATTTCTTAGGTTTACTAGTTTAGATGAATTGCCTCAAATATTTAATGTTTTTAAGGGAGACATGAGTTTTATTGGCCCAAGACCAATAGTTAAAAGTGAAATAAAAAAATACGGAAATAATTTCGAAAAAGCTTTTTCCGTAAAACCAGGCATATCTGGATTATGGCAAGTAAGTGGCAGAAATAATCTTTCTTACAAAAAAAGGGTAGAATTAGATATTTTTTATTCAGAAAACATTAACTTTATTTTTGATATTAAAATTTTTATAAGGACAATAATGGTACTACTTTTACCTTATGGGAAAGGAGCTTTTTAAAGAGTTTAAAGTAAAAGTATTGATTTAAAAAAAGTTTAAAAAATCTGAATAAGAAACTTTATAATTGAAAATTAAATTTAAAATTATTAAGGATTTTATTATAGGATTTAATAATGAATATTTCTATAAAAAAAATCTGTTGCATTGGCGCTGGTTATGTTGGTGGACCAACTATGACAGTAATGGCAAGTAAGTGTAATGATTTAGTTTTTCATGTTGTAGACGTTAATAAACAAAGAATAGAAGCTTGGAATAATGAGGATCTATCAAAATTACCTATTTATGAACCTGGTTTAAAAGAGATTATAAAGAATAATCGAAATAAAAACTTATTTTTTAGTACCAACGTAAAGGAGGCTATTGAGACTTCAGATATGATATTCATTTCAGTTAATACCCCTACAAAAAAGAGAGGACTTGGTGCTGGCAAGTCTAGTGATTTAAAGTGGGTAGAAGCCTCTGCTAGAGAAGTAGCTAAATTTTCTAAGGGGCATACAATTATTGTTGAGAAAAGTACATTACCCGTAAGAACTGCTGAGGTTATTCAAAAAATCCTTAATACCGAAAATTCTTACTCAAAAAGTGATAAGAAAAGTTTTAGTGTATTATCTAACCCAGAATTTCTTGCAGAAGGTACAGCCATAAAAGATTTAGAAAATCCAGATAGAGTTTTAATTGGAGGAGAGGATAAATCAGCTATGCTTTTATTAAGTCAAATATATGAGAATTGGATCCCCAAAGAAAAAATTCTGTTTACAAATATATGGAGTAGTGAGCTTGCAAAGCTCACATCTAATGCTTTTTTAGCCCAACGAGTAAGTTCAATAAATTCAATAAGTGCTATTTGTGAAATGACGGGTGCCGATATTAGAGAAGTGTCAAGGGCAATTGGTAAAGATTCCAGGATTGGATCAAAGTTTCTAGATTCAGGACCAGGATTTGGAGGTAGTTGCTTCAAAAAAGATATTTTAAACCTTGTATATCTGGCAGAATATTTCGGACTTGAAGAAGTAGCAAAGTTTTGGGAAGAAGTTGTAAATATCAACAATTGGCATCAAAAACGAATAGCCAAGATTGTTGTACATAAGCTTTTTAGAACTATCTCTGAAAAGAAAATTATAATTTTAGGATTCGCTTTTAAAGCTAATACGAATGACACAAGAGAATCTGCGGCCATAAGTATTTGCAAAGATTTAATAAACGAAGGGGCTCAACTTATTATTCATGATCCTAAAGTCAATCCTTTGCAAATAGAAGATGACTTGCAAATCAAGCAATTTTCAGATCCTCAAAATAAAAATAAAGAATATCAAAATAATAATATTGGTAACTGGAGATTTAGTAAAAATCTAGATATTTTTGATAATGCGCACGCTGTTTTAGTTCTGACAGAATGGGATGAATATAAAAATATTAGATGGGATCATGTTTCAAAGAAAATGGTAAAACCTGCCTGGGTATTTGATGCGAGGTCTATTGTTAATGCGGATTTAGTTAAAAAATCAGGCCTACATATGTGGACTTTGGGAGATGGTAGCTCAAAGGATGAGATAGGAAACTTTTAGTTATTTTCTCTACCATATTTATCTTCAAACCTTTTAATATCATCTTCACCAAGATAACTTCCACTTTGAATTTCTATTAATGTTAATGGTAATTTAGTAGGATTAGATAGTCTATGTTTAGCTCCCAAGGGTATATAAACACTCTCATTAGGGCCTATTATTTTTTCAATATTACCTACCTCTACCTTGGCAGTACCATTTACAACAACCCAATGTTCAGATCTATGAAAGTGCATCTGAAGAGACAAAGAGGCCCCAGGGTTAACTTCAATTTTTTTAATTTGCCAATTGCTTCCATCTTCTATAGATAAAAAATAACCCCAAGGTCTAAACACAACTTTATGATTTTGAGCTTCATTAAAACCTTTTGAAATCATTAGTTTTACAATATTTTTTAAACTTTGAGAACATTTACTATTTGCGACTAAAACTGCATCTTTTGTATCAACAACTACAATATTTTCCAAGCCAATAGCTACAACTAATTTATTCTCACTACGTATTAACGAATCTTTAATATCTGTCGCCAGAACATTTCCACTTAAAGAGTTTCCATTATTATCCTTTTTAGAAATTCCCCAAAGTGATTCCCAACTACCAATATCATCCCAACCACAATTAAGAGGTATAACGAGTGCTTTTTTTGTTTTTTCAAATACCGCAATATCAATAGGGATATCATCACAATTTAAAAAAGTATTTTTTTCAAGCCTTAAAAAATCAAGATCCCTTTTGCTTTTTTTAAGACATTGTTCGCAATTCTTGAGTAAATCTGGAGAAAAACTTTTAACTTCATTAAGTATTGAATTTGCTTTAAATACAAACATTCCACTATTCCAAGAATATTTTTTATCCTTAATAAAAGATTTCGCATTTTTCTCATCTGGTTTTTCTACAAATTGATCAACCTTACTCGGAATATATTTATTATGATCTAACTGTTTTTTAGATTTAATATATCCATAGCCAGTCGCAGGATATGTTGGAGATACTCCAAAAATAATTAGATTATCCTTTAAAGCTTCTCTAATACTATTATTAATCGATGAATGGAATTTATTAATGTCTTCAATTTGATGATCTGAAGAAAGAATCAAAAGTATAGGCTCAATATTTGAATCTTTATATATATCTATAGCTTTTAAGGCAGCAATTACAATAGCTGGAGCGGTATTTCTTCCTTCTGGCTCCAATAATATCTCGAGTGGTTCTATATTTATTTCTTTCATTTGATGGCCAACAATAAACCTATGTTCCTCATTACAAATAACTATAGGTCTACTGATATTATCTAAACTCTCTATTCTTTTGTATGTTTTTTGAAGCATTGTATATCCATCATCTAATAAATTTAGAAATTGTTTAGGAAAACTTTTTCTAGATAATGGCCAAAGTCTTGAACCCGTCCCACCGGCCAAGATAATTGGAATAATTTTATACATAATATAGGAACTCGCTATTCTTAGAAACTATATATTGATAACCTTTATTAATAGCTAAATCAACTAAGTCATTTGCATATTGGCCTATAATTCTCGTGATTAATGCAAACTTATTTCTTTCAACCATTATTAATTTTTTGATTATTTTAACTTTACAATATAATGAAAAGTACATAATAAAAAATTAAGTAAAAAAATTATTTCTTAAAAATAAAATTCCTTAAAATTAATTAATTAATTATCTTAAAAATTTGAGAATAGAATGCAAACCTAAAAAAAAATAAAAAGGTTTGAAAATAATATTATTGAAAATTAAGGTTAAATTTGAAACTATTCGAATTGAATTGCAAACCAAGTTGTAAAATTTTTAATATCCATTCGGATTTTTTAATTGCCAATTCCATCCATTGCGACAAATATCCTTAATATTTCTTTTTGGTTCCCAATTTAAAATTAATTTAGCTAATGAATTATCTGCTACAACATATGGATTATCTCCTGGACGTCTACTAACAAACCTGTACGGAATATTTACGTTATTGACTTTTTGAAATATTTCTATTAATTCTAAAACACTTATGCCTTTGCCAGTACCAAGATTTATAGTTAAGTTTTGCGGTTTTTCATTTATCAAATGATTCAATGCGGACAAATGACCCTCTGCAAGATCCATAACATGAATATAGTCTCTAACCCCAGTTCCATCTTTTGTGGGCCAATCAGAACCAAAAATTTTAATCTCATCTAATTTACCTATACCCACTCTTGTTATTTGAGGATAAATATTATTTGGTTTTCCAAGAGGATCTTCACCAATTAAGCCCGAATAATGCGCTCCTACGGGATTAAAATATCTAAGTGAGACAATTCTCCAATTTGATGGGTCGCCATTATAAATATCACAAATAATTCTTTCTATTGTTAATTTTGTATGTCCATAAGGATTGACCGGCAAACAAATATCATCTTCTTTTAATAATTTATCTGACTTTGTTTTGTATACAGTTGCACTACTACTGAAAACAAAAGTTTTACAATTAAATTTTTCCATTATTTTTAAAAGATTAATTGTTGCATATACATTGTTTTCCCAGTATTTAAGAGGTTCAGAAATTGATTCGGAAACTGACTTCAAGCCTGCAAAGTGAATTACTGCTTCAATCGATTTATTATTGGAATAAGCCTCTTGAAAAACAGCTTCAACTCTTCTTTCATTTTTTAAGTCGACATTGAACAACTTTATATTTCCTTCCGCATCTGTTCCTTGATTTTTTAAAATTTCCAATATTTTATTTATTGACTCTGCTGAAGAATTTACAAAGGAATCAATAACATAGATTTGAAATCCATTTTCTAATAGTACTAAACAAGTATGAGATCCTATAAATCCAGAACCTCCAGTAACTAAAATGGTTTTCATATAATTATTTACTTAAATTCTTTACAAATATTATATTAAACAATAAATAGAAAATTACTGAGTTAGTTTTAATTGAAAGAACACACACATTAATATTTTATGAAAAATATTTTAGTTACTGGAGCTGCTGGATTTATAGGATTTCATTTATGTAGAAAACTTCTAAAGAATGGGTATAAAGTTATTGGAATCGATAATATAAATGACTATTACGATATAAATTTAAAAGAAAAAAGAATAGAAATATTAAATTATGAATTTAAAAAAAAACACATAAGTTGGGAATTCATAAAAACTGATATAACAGATTATAAGAATCTAAAAAAAATATTTGAATGGTTTAAGCCTGATATAGTAGTTAACCTTGCTGCTCAAGCTGGGGTAAGGTATTCATTAGAAAATCCAAAAGTTTATATAAATTCAAATGTAGTAGGATTTTTCAATATTTTAGAATGTTGTAAGTCTTTTAAAATAAAAAATCTTTTATATGCAAGCAGCAGTTCAGTATATGGGGGAAATACTAAGAAGCCATTTTCTGAAAACGATTCTGTCAATCATCCTATAAGTATTTACGCAGCGACAAAAAGAGCTAATGAACTTTTTGCTCACTCATACAGTCATCTTTACAATATTCCTGCAATTGGAATGCGTTTTTTTACTGTTTACGGTCCATGGGGTCGTCCTGATATGGCACCAATGATTTTCGCTAATGCAATACTCAAGAATAAACCTATTGAAATATTTAATTACGGCAAAATGTCTAGAAGTTTTACTTATATCGATGATGTAATCGAAGTAATTGAGAAGCTAATAGAAAAACCGGCACGTCCAGATAAGAATTTTAATACTAATGAGCCTAATCCCTCTACAAGTTGGTGTCCTCATAGAATATTTAATATTGGCAACAAAAAAAAATTAGAAATAACAGAATTCATTGAGTACTTAGAAAAAAACCTTGGAGAAAAGGCCATTAAAATATATAAGGATATGCAACCAGGTGATGTTAAGGAAACTTTGTCTGATAGTTCATTGATAAATTCTTGGGTAGATAATGTTCCAGAAACTCCATTATCAAAAGGTATTTATGAATTTACAAAATGGTACGTAGATTTTTATAAATAAGATATATTTAATCTTTAAAAAATAAATAAGCGTTAATTTATACCATTTATTTAGAAATTCCTATTTTAATGAGTTCAAAATTACAGTACGATCCTAATGGCACTTTAGGTTTTCAACTTTTTAAAGAATTTAGTTTATAAAATGAGAAAATTCATTCAACCAAATGAAAAAATATTTATTGCTGGCGCTAATGGAATGGTTGGTAAAGCAGCAAAAAAAAGTCTACTTAAATTTGGCTATGGAATTAAAAAAAATGGAGGTTCATTATTAACGCCCTCAAGACAAGATCTTGATTTACTTAATTATGAAAAAGTTAAGTTTTGGTTTAAAAATAATAAACCCTCTATTGTTATCCTAGCTGCAGCTAAAGTTGGCGGAATCCATGCAAATAACTCACAACCCACAGAGTTTATTTTAAAGAATTTAAAAATTCAAAATAATATAATTGAAAATGCATGGGAAAATGGTGTAAAAAGATTACTTTTCTTAGGCAGTAGTTGCATTTACCCAAAATTTGCAGATCAACCTATTACTGAAGAATCTCTCTTAACTAATTCTTTAGAAGAAACTAATCAATGGTATGCGATAGCAAAAATTGCTGGCATTAAATTATGCCAAGCATTGAGGAAACAATATAATTTTGATGCAATTTCACTAATGCCAACAAACTTATATGGTACTGGTGATAATTATCATCCCGAGAATAGTCATGTAATTGCAGCCTTAATTAGAAAATTTTATTTTGCAAAAAAGAAATCACTTAAAAGTTTAACTTGCTGGGGAACAGGTTCTCCATTTAGAGAATTCTTATATGTTGATGATCTTGGAGATGCAATTGTTTATGCTCTTGAGAATTGGAATCCTGATTATCCAAATGCTCCTATGGATAAAGAAGGGAATCCATTAACCATTTTAAATGTAGGCACAGGTTTTGATATTTCGATTAAGGATTTAGCAAATAAGATAGCTAAATTCACTCAATTTGAAGGTGAAATTATTTGGGACCATAGCAAACCTGATGGCACACCAAGAAAACTTCTGAATATTGAAAAGATTAAGCAACTGGGATGGGAACCAAAGACTAGCCTTGATGAAGGTTTATTAAAAACGATAAATTCATTTAAAAAAGAAAATTTATAGGTAACTAATTTACACAAACATGATAAAAAATAATTGTTTAAGACTTTTTTATAATTAAAATTGTTTAAATTTGATCTAAAGTTTTAATTAGGAAATCATCCAAATATTTTATGGCATTATCAAATAAAAAAAAAGGAATTATACTTGCAGGAGGAAATGGTTCTAGACTAAATCCCATTACTCTAGCGACAAGTAAACAACTTTTACCAATATATAATAAACCAACTATTTATTATCCTCTAACAACCCTAATGCTTGGTGATATACAAAATATTCTCATAATTACAACTTTGCAAGATCAAGAAAATTATATGAGTTTATTGGGTAATGGAAGTAAATGGGGCATGCAAATAGATTATGCTATTCAAGATAAGCCAAATGGTGTAGCAGAAGCTTTTATAATTGCAGAGAAATTTATTGGAGAGGACAAAGTCTCATTAATACTTGGAGATAATTTATTCTTTGGACAAGAATTATCTAAACTATTTAAAAATTCCAACCTTAAAACAGGAGCTTCTATCTTTGCTTATCCAGTTAATGATCCTAAAAGATATGGAGTAGTAGAGTTTGATGCGAATTTCAAAGCCAAAAGTATTACAGAAAAGCCAAAAAATCCTAAGAGTAAATACGCAATTACTGGACTTTACACATTTGACAATAAAGTAATTGACTATAGTAAAAAATTAAAACCCTCTAAAAGAGGTGAACTTGAAATAACTGAGCTTCATAAAATGTATTTAAGAGATCAAGAATTGAACGTAAATATTCTTGGAAGAGCAACGGGATGGTTTGATACTGGTACTTTTGATTCTTTACATGAAGCTAGCTCACTAATAATGACATTAGAGAAAAGGCAAGGGCTAAGAATTGGTTACCCTGAAGAAGTTGCTTGGAGAAATGGTTGGATTGATGAAGAAAAACTTAGAACAGAAGCAATGAAATTCTCGCATAATGAATATGGTAAATATCTTTTAACTTTAATTGAAGATTAAATACAGTAAATGGAATTTAAAAATCTAATTTCAAATAAACAATCAAAAATGGATGGTCCATTAGAAATTATCCCTTCCATATTTAACGACAAAAGAGGTTTATTTTTTGAGAGTTGGAATCAAAATAAATTTGATAATTTATTTGGTCAAAATAATGTATTTGTGCAGGATAACGAATCACAATCAAATAAATATGTATTAAGAGGAATGCATTATCAAGTTGAACCAAAATCACAAGGAAAATTAGTAAGAGTTATTCAAGGAAGAATTTATGATGTAATTGTAGATTTGAGAAAAAGTTCCAAAACTTTTGGATTATGGGCAGGACTAGAAATTAATTCAAAACTAAAAAACCAACTATGGGTCCCTTCAGGATTTGCTCACGGTTTTATAGCAATCTCAGATCATTCAATAGTGCAGTACAAAACTACAGATTACTGGTCCCCTGAACATGAAAGATGTTTATTGTGGAACGATAAGGATATTGACATAGATTGGGGAACCAAAATTATGGAGAATAATTTAAAAGAACCCATAATTTCAAATAAAGACTTACTAGGTAATACTTTCGAATCTCTAATTAAAAATGAGGATATATTTCTATGAAAGTACTTTTAACAGGGGTTAAAGGGCAATTAGGAAAAACAATGTCCCTTTTGAAGCCAAATAATTTAAATTTAATAGAAATTACAAGAAAAGAATTAGACTTAGAAAATTCTAGAAAATGTTTTGAATTAATATTAAGTTATAAACCAGACTGGGTAATAAATGCTGCTGCATATACTGCGGTTGATTTGGCTGAGAAGCAAATAGAAAAAGCTTATAGGATAAATGCGGAAGCTCCTAGACAATTTTCAAAAGCACTTGCTTCATATGGAGGCAAATTATTACATATAAGTACAGACTTTGTATTTGATGGTCAGAAAAAAAATCCTTATCTACCTTCTGATAAAACAAACCCTATTAATATTTATGGGAAATCAAAATCTGCTGGGGAAGAGGCTATACAAAAAGTATTAGGTAGTTCAAATCAATACACAATCGTTAGAACTAGCTGGCTAATGAGCAATTTTGGAAAAAATTTTGCATTAACCATTTTAAAGCTAATTAGAGAAAAAAAGAATATTTCAGTAGTAAATGATCAATTTGGATCTCCCACCAGTTGTAAATCTCTAGCTCAAACTTGTTGGGAAATTGTAAATTATAAAAACAACCAAACTTCTAATGAATTACCAAAGATACTTCATTGGAGTAATTTAGGAAAAGCAAGTTGGTATGATGTAGCAAGTTATATTTTGGATACTTCAAAGAAATTAGATTTTAAATTAAATTGTGAAAAAATTACCCCTATAAGTAGTTCAGACTATAAAACAGAGGCTAAAAGACCCTTTAATTCTGTTTTAGACTCTTCACTAATTTCAGAGATTCTGAAAGTAAATAATGTTAGTTGGCAGGATTCAATAAAGACAATTTTAGAAGAATATTTAACTTCTTATAATTAATCCTAATTGATATCTTTTCTAAGGTGTGATTTTGATATTGATTTATCCTTGCAATCTTGTAAATCGCTTTTTTAGCTCGGATTACATTTTCATCCTAAAAAGAAAGTAAGATGCTTCAATCAACTTTTAAGTCTCTTAAAAATAAATACCAAAATATTTATCCTCTTGAACCATTTTTAAATGCGCCAAATTCTTTTCAATAGGGAATTGCTTATTTTGTTCTTTTGTTATTTCTTAAGTCAATAAGTTTCTATAACAATAGAATGATCTTCCTGAATTATTGAAGTGGTTTGCTAAGTTCTGTATATTTAGATTTTTAAATCTAGAAACTAAAAGTTTTGCAAGACTATTTCTATTTATGAGATAATATCAATACAAAAAAATGTTATACATTTTATTTTTTTTCCTTTTTGTTTAAGATAAAACAAGTAATTAAATTCTCCATCAAAAGGTAATAATCAATCCAAATATCATGAAATAATAAAAGTATGTATGTTTACAGAAAAATACTCGTTACAGGTGGAGCCGGGTTTATAGGCTCTGCATTTATTAGAAAGCTTTTATTAGAAACTGATAGTCTTATTTATAATATTGATAAATTAAATTATGCGAGCGATCTTACCTCGATTAACTCTATAAATGAATCTTATAAAAGACATAAGCATTTAAAATTAGACCTATACGATTTTAAATCTTTAAAAGAAGCAATTTTTTCAATTAAACCTAATTTAATAGTACATTTTGCTGCAGAAAGTCATGTTGATAGATCATTAGAAAATCCACTTAATTTTATTGAAAATAATATTATTGGAACCTTCAATCTTCTAGAAGCTACAAGATTATTTTTTAATTCCATACCAAAAAAAGAACAGGATTCGTTTTTGTTTCATCATATTAGTACAGATGAAGTATTTGGATCATTAGGAGAAAAAGGAAGCTTTAACGAGGCCTCTAATTATGATCCAAGAAGTCCTTATTCCGCCACTAAGGCAGCAAGCGACCATTTGGTTTTAGCCTGGCATCATTCTTATGGTATCCCAATTAAATTAACTAACTGTAGTAATAATTATGGGCCCTATCAATTCCCAGAAAAATTAATTCCTCTGACAATTTTAAAGTGTTTAAAAAAAGAACCCATACCTATTTATGGTAATGGACTGCAAATCAGAGATTGGCTTCATGTCGAAGATCATGTAGATGCTCTTTTTAAAGTAATCAAGAATGGAAAAACTGGACAGAAATATTGTATTGGAGGACATGGAGAAAAAACAAATTTAGAAGTAGTTAAAACAATTTGTTCAAGATTTGACCAATTATCGCCACAAAACTTGCCTCACTCAAGTCTCATAAAAATGGTAGAAGACAGACCAGGACATGATATAAGATACTCGATTGACCCTAGTTTGATACAAAAAGAGTTATTTTGGGAGCCAAGATATGATTTTAATAAAGGGATATATCAAACTATCTCTTGGTATTTAAACAATGAGAAATGGATAGAAAAAATGTTAGAACAATCTGGTTATAGTGGGGAAAGGTTAGGAATATCAATTTAAAAAATTCTTTTAATTAAACATTTAAATTCATTAGTAGATTGAGGTGGCCTTTTATCGGATTAGAGAGTTCATGAGATTGCTTAACATGATCTAATGCATTTAAAAAAGCTATATTTTCTTTTAAAACCAACCAAGCTATACATACAAAAGGAGATCTTTCTATTGAGGCATAGCAATGGATAAAGATAGGCCCATTTTTTAATAATTTCTCAACAACCTCAATTACTTCTAAAATTTCAAATTCTTCAAGTTTTTTTTTAACTTTATGATCAGGTAGAGGATATCTAAAAAACTCAAAATTTCCCAAGAGACCTATTGGGATTGGAGCTTCCTCTTCAGTGCATAAATTCAGGATGCTTTTAATCCCCTTCTTTTTTAACAATTCAAGGTCCTCTTGATTATTAGGGTATTTCCCAACAGCTAATTTATTCTTTATAATCCAATTTATAGGAAATTTGGTATTTAATTTATCAGTCATTAATCCAATCAACGAAATTATTATAGATATCTTTTATAAAGTTTGATGGCTTATCTAAATTATTTTTTTTTCTTTCAGGTAATTCATTTTTATCCGGCAAATACTCAGCATAAGTATTTGCCTGTGCACTATTCTTTAGGGATTTAGTTTTTATAACTTGGTTAGTAATAATCCCTACAACTTCGGAACCTCTTGATCTTATTAATCTATAAGCTTCTTTTGGTAGATTTCTATCGACTTTCGAAATACTAACCATAAATAGCACTCCATCAGAATATTTAGATAACAGTGCACTATCAGATAGTCCTATTGCTGGTGGAGAATCTATTAATATAAAATCTGCTTTTTCGGTATTCTCTAGAAGATCGAAAAACTCTTTTAATTTATCTGAACTTAATAAATTTATTGGATTTGGTGGTTTTGTTCCAGCAGTAATTATTTTAAGGTTAGGGCAATTATCCAAATCTTGAAATATATCATCTAATTGACAGTCACCTATAAGATAATTACTTAGCCCTCTAATGTTATCAAGGCCTAATCTTATATGTAATTGAGGTTTGCGCATATCTGAGTCTACTAATAGAACTTTCACTCCAATTTCTGACAATGTTTTTGCTAAGAGAAAACTAGAAAGAGATTTTCCTTCTCCAGGTATTGAACTTGTAAGAACAAAAAAAGCTTTTTTTCTTTTAAAGTCTAAAAATCTTATAGAAGTTGATATGTTTCTCAACGACTCTCTCAAATGAAAAGCAGAAATAGCATTATCATTATCGGTTTCAAATTCATCTAATAATTTGTCTAAAGAATTATCATCAAAACTTTTTTCGCCTAAAAATTCCAAGAAAGGAATATTCCCAAGTACTGGTAGGTTTAATTCATCTTTGACTTCAGATTCAGAATGAAAAACAGGATCAAGCTTATCTTTGAATAATCCAATAAAAATTCCTGAGGCAGCACTTATAAGTAATCCCATAAATAAATTTTTGGGTATCGAAGGTCTTACAGGAATTGGATTTACATATGGTGAGGCAATAACCTTCCAAGGTACGCTTCTTTGAGCTATTTGTAGCTGATATGACTCCCTAGCACTAACCAATCCAGCTAAATTTTCCTGAGAAATTTCTAATCTTTGTTTGATATTATTATATTTTTTGATAAGTTCTGGTTGATTAGAAAATTTTTCTAATAGTTCATCTCTCTGATCAAGAGCTATCTTTAAACTACCTTTACTCAAAATTAAAGCAGTATCAACAGAATCCATTTGGCTTTTCTTTAATAATGGTTCTAAAGCGTTTAAGCGCATCTCTAATCCTTTTACCATGGGAGAAGAACTTTTATATTTTGATCTAGCTTTGGCTAGTTCTGTTTTTACTTTTAATAATTGATCAATCATTGCTTGATCAGCGTCTTTAATACCGAAACTTTCACTTTGATCTCCAGATTCTAAAGCCTGTACAAAACCTAGAGCACTAATTTTTCCTTGGTTTATGGTTTCTTTTATATTTAATAATCGATTTCTATAAGATTGAATAACAGAAATTTTTGTGTTTAATTTAGACAATTTTTCTTTTAAGACTGAACCTTCTAATGAGGGTTCTAAGAGTTTATATTTTTTTCTGAATTCTGATAACTCTTGCTGTAAATAATCAGTTTTTTGTTGAAGAATAGGTGCCTGTTTATTTAAGAAATCTAAACCATCAGATATCCTTTGTTGTCTTTGTTGAAGAGCAACTTGTAAGTATGATTCTTCTAATGATTTTAAAATTGAATTTAATCTTTTTGGCTTTTGATCAATAACACTTATATTTAAAATACCTTTAGCCTTTTCAAAAACTCCTTCCCCAGGAGTTTTAATAGTTAAATTTCTTCTAAACTCGTAATAGGGAATTGAATATTTTTCTGATATTGGGACTATGAGATTTGGACTTTTTAAAAGCTCAATTAATGTTGGTAAATCATTTTGTGTTGTATTCCTTGCTAATTTAGTAAAAAGTTGACTTGCTTCCCCCGAACCTTCATTATTACTAGAAAGAGGATCGTTTATCAAAAGAGTAAAATTACCGATAAAAGTTGGTTTGAAAAATCTTTGATAAACAGTGTAAAAACAAGTTATTAAAAATATAGAAAAAGCTGAAGCTAAAATAATTTTTTTTCTTCTCTTAAAAGAATTTAAAATATCCTTAATATCAATATCTTCAATATTATTTTCCTGATTAAATTTACTATCGCTTTTCATATAAAAACAATTTAGATTTAAAAAATATTAACTTGAATTCTACATCTTTTTGATTAATAGTAAAATAGTTAATAAATACCACAATCATAAACTATATTGAAATTTAAAAGACTCAGTAGAATTTTTTCAAGTGTTATTCTTTACTCATTAATTTGTAACACACTATCCTCAGCTATTAATGCTTCTAATAAACAAAATGAATTAAATAATAAGGAACTAATTTTTAATCCTTCTGGAGAACAAAACCAAGCAAATATAGAGTTAAAACCTTTTAAAGTTGAAAATAATCTTAATAACGATGAATACATTATTGATAGCGGAGATTTATTAGAATTAATAATTCTCGATGCTCCAGAACTATCTGGAGAATTACGAGTCCTAAGTGATGGTAATGTTCAAATCCCAATAGTTGGAAATTTTGTTATAAGAGGACTTACTATAAATCAAGCAACTGACGCGATTAAAGATCTATTAAATGATCACCTTTTGAGAACTGATTTAAGTATTAAGATCTTAAGAACTAGACCAATATTCATATCTTTGGCTGGGGAGATAAAAAGACCTGGAATTTATTCTTTTAACAAATTTAATTCTTCCGAAAACGGCATTCCTACTGGCATTCCTACTGTAATTGATGCGATACAAAAAGCAGGAGGAGTGACTCAAAATACAGATATTAAAAATATTAGATTGTTTAGAAAATTACCTGGAAATAATAATGAATATAAAGTTACCAATCTAGATCTTTACAGTTTAGTAATAGATGGCAATCAGATTTATAATCCATATCTTTTTGATGGCGATAAAATAGTCTTTAATATTGCAAAGGAAAATTTAAATATATCTAAATCCCAAGAGATAGCAGTAGGTAACTTATCACCAAATACTATAAAAGTTAATGTAATTGGTGAAGTTCAAGAAACTGGCACATTAACTTTAGAAAACGGTTCCACCTTGAATCAGGCAGTATTACTAGCTGGTGGACCAATAAACTGGAGAGCAAATAAAGGGAAGGTCCAATTAATAAGATTGCGGAGAAATGGTTCTGTCCTAAAAAAAGATTTTTATTTAGATCTTTCTAATCCTTTATCAGCTAAAAATCCAAAAGTTCAAGATGGCGATACTATTTTTGTAAGAACTAATAAATTTGCATCATTTAGCGATGGAGTTGGTGCATTAAGCAGGCCAGCAAGTGGTATTGTCACGGTATGGTCATTATTGAAGATAATAGGCGATTAATAATTTTCGAATATTAAATAAATGTGTTGCTATTCGGCATAGTAATTTAAAAGTGTGATATGTCTTACAAGAGTTAAAAAAAATAAATGAGGATGTAATATACTTAGAAACTTGTAAAAATTCATTAATTAATTTTCAGATTAACTCTGAGCAAGTAAGATAAATAGTTCTATAATCAGTCAAAATTGCTAAATTTGACTTACTAAAAAATTGCTTGAAAGTTTTACTTTTATCATTAATATTTTGGTTAGGTTTAAAACTAATAAGTAATAAAAAAGATATCTATAGAGTTCATTTTTTAGATGGAAATTTTTTCTAACTTAAATAAGAAAAAAGAATTAATTATAAACTGGTGTATATGTTAAAGATCTAATGTATAAATAATAAATATTCCCAGTTGCCAATACTGTCATCAATAGTAAAGAAGATAAAAATAAAATCCTTGGATAATATTTCATATTTAGGATAATATTTAAAACAGAAGTTAATTGAAGTGGTATCAATATTCTTATAATGTTTCCTAATCCAGTAAAAGAACCAACGATACAAATTGAATAGAAAAATAGAGTAATTATAAACTGGTCCTTTAGATATAAATTTAATTTGGATGTTTTTAGAATTAAAAGACACCTAGTTAAAATATAGGGGGCGTATGCAACTAACAAAAGAATTCCAAATCTTTTACCATAACTATACCCAAACCCAAGACCGTCTTCTAAACCATAGGCTCTATATTTTGCTAAAAAATATATTAAACTTTCATTTAATAAATTTCCAAAAAAGGAAAAAGAAGAAACTATTAAAATTCCAGTAATTGTGATAATTACAAGAAAAGCTAAATTGTTTTCTCTTTTTAGAATTATATTTGATGTGTAATTTATTATTTTTGTAAATCTATTAAATAAAAATAAAGGTCCGAAAAAAATAAATGTCCAATGAGTAAGAAGTCCTAATAAACAAACAATAATTAAAATTAATGTATTCTGAGTCCTATTTCTTTTTTCTAGAGTATATAAAATTGCATATAAAAGAATTAAAAAAGAAGTACTTAGTCCTTGCCTATATCCACAAGTCCAAAAATGTGCAAATGTTATAGAAAATATAAATGGTGCACTCATCAATAAAAAAACATTAGTCATTCTTAAATTATTCTTTACAATAAATATTGCAATTAAGTAAACAAATATTGGCATTAATGTAAGTAATAAATAATAATTTTTTAAATCAATATTTTTATTAAATAAATAAATAACATCAATTAAGCTATCTAATCCAATTCTTAGAGTAAAATTACTATCAAATGTACCCTTTAAGAATTCAAGCATCAAAAGATAATTTCTATGGTCACTACATAAAAGTATATTGTCTTTAAAGATGAAATAAATTGAACCTAGAATTAATAAAGATATTATTATATATAGCCTATTTGACATATCTTATTATCTTTTTACTCTAAAGTAAAAAGATCCAGGGGTCATATTCTTACTTAAATAAGGAGAACATTTTTTAAGATTACTGTAGTGATTATTATGTAAATAATTTAAAGAACACAAGATTTCATAACGATAGGAATTTGAAAGCAGTGCTTCCAAAATATATTGTTCATTCCACATAAGGACATGTTCTCTTATGAAAGAATCTAAGTAATCTCTAGGCGTAAAGATATCATGAACATGAACTATAACTCCAGGTTTTAATGAAGGGATTATTTCCAAGTATTCCTTTAATACATCGCCTTGAGGTCTAATAATGTGAGAAGAATCAATAAAAAGAATATCGTTTTCTGAGAGACATTCAAAGAAACTTAAGTCAATATTTTCTACTAATTCTCTTTTAACTTTAATATTAGTATTTATTTGATCGAGCCATTTCATTTCATACGGCTCTATACATATATGTTTTGAGGGAATAGAGTCTTTTTTAAAGTTCTGATTCAGTGCTTCCATTGCCATCAAAGTTGAATTACCACTTCCTATTTCTATAAAATTTTTAGGCTTAAAATATCTTATGAATTGATAAAGAATTTCAGCATCTCCAGCTTCAAACGAGCCATTACCAAAATAAAATTTATTCTTTTTCTTTAGTTTATTTAGATTCAAATTAGTAAGTTCTTCAGAGTACTTAAACTCTTCTAATAGTTTCAACTGCTTGTTTATTTTTAAATCAATTAAGGGTAGTTTTCTCTCCAAAGATAAATCTTTTTTAAGAAGTTTATCTTTGAATAAAGGTTGATAATAATGATTTCTAATGGGGTATATATCAAATGATTTAAGTAATTCTCTTGTTTTTGGTAATCTTTTACCGCCTATAAAAGCAAATAATTTGATCGCTGGTAAAGAGAATAAAATAAATATAGAAAAAAAATAATCAACAAAATATAAAACTTTTATCAAACTATTCTTAATTTTCATTTTGATTTCTTTTATAAAAATATTATAAATTAAATAGTGACAAAAAATCTGTAAAAGTTACTTTGAAATAATTGCAAACGATAATAACTATAATCATTTTTTTTTATATTTAAAAAAATGGAATCTTTTGAGATAAATCCAATAAATAAAATAATTTATTCAATCGAATTATTTTCAAATAAAAAGCTAAATTTGACTTCAACTTTAATCCAAGTTTTAAAAGGTTATATTATTAAAAAAATTAACTAATTAATAATATTTTGGTTAAGTATGAAAGCTCTTAGAATTACTTTGAATTTGTTAGTAGTAATAGAAAAATAAAATATTAAATTATCTCAATAATCTCTCATATTAGTTATTCATTAAAGTTAGGAATTAAATTTTTTCTAAATATAATAATCATTAGAAATCATAAATTTATTTATAGTTTTTATAGACAAATCCTGTTGTTCAAATATTTTATCTTGACTTTTTCGAGCAAAATTGAAAACCTCATTTGATAAATTCTGATTATTTGTCTCATCCCTTAATAAAGATAAAACTTTAAATGTAAAATCTTTTAAGGAAATTTGTTTACTTAATACTAAATCAGGAAATAAATTCATATAGTTCCAACATCCTCCATTATCTATTAGAACTGGGATAGCACCAAAAAACATCGATTCTAATGCAGTCAGACCAAACCCTTCAAATCTGCTTAAACATATAAAAATTTTAGAAGAGGAATATAATTTACATATTTGATCTCTAGTTAAGTTTCTTTTTAAATCAAATTTCAAAGAGTTAAATCTTTTATCTTCAAAATTCAAAGGACAAAAGGCTACAACATTTAAATTACTATCAATCTCAGTTATTAACTTTATGAAATTATGATATAAATCTGGAGCTTTAACAAAACCATATCTCAGGCAAATTAATATATCTATGGGCCTATCATGAAATACCTTATTTTTTTCATTTAAATTTTTACAGTTTGTCCAAATAGGGTAAATAAAACTTTTATTTTTAATTTTTCTTGAAAAACTTGTTATTATTGATTTCTTTAAAAAATTTCTTTCAAATTCTTGCTTGAGAAATTCATTTGTAAATATCAACAAGTTACTTTTTATAAAAGATTTCTTTATTAAAAATTTAACAATATTTTTGCTAAAAATATTATCACAGTATTCCCATTCTAAAGATTGCACAAAAAAAATTATTTTAAATCCTAATTTTTGTAGAATCAGTGCTGGAAATATCGTTAAATAATGAGAAAATATTATGAATTTATAGTTTTCTTTCAAATTATTTACACTATTAATCAATGAATACACTTTTGGTAAATAATTAATTAACGCTATGAATTTTACATAATTCCTATTAAAAAAAATATTTGAATTTCTTTTTGAATTTATTTCAGCATCTTTTTTCTTAAAAATAAATAAATTTTTATATTGTAAATTTTTTTTATTTTTAAAATTTTTTTGCAAATGATTTATTAATTGAATAGAGATATAATCGCCACCACTAACCGATTTTTCCTTCGGCTTAATATAACAGAACATTTAATTAAAAAATATAAATAATATTATCATAAAATAATTTTAGAGTATCTATAAGATACCTTTATTTTATCTAATTAAGTTAAATTAAACTAAAATGAACAAATTAATTTCAATAGTAACTGCTCATATAAATGACTACGATCGATTAAAGAAAACTAGAGATTCTATAAATTCTCAAAATAGGGATTTTTTTGAATGGATAATTATTGATGGCGAAAGTAAAAAAATTAGAGAGTATGAATTAAAAAAAATATTAGATGAATCTGATATTTTTATTTCTGAAAAGGATAACGGAATCGCAGATGCTTGGAACAAAGGTATCAAAACTTCAAAAGGGAAATATATACTTTTACTGAATTGCGGGGATACATTAATACCCGATTTTATTAAAAATTTTGAATGGCTTAGAGAAGTAAGCCCTATGATTCACTCCTATCATGCAGTTTTGACCAATGGACAAAAACCTTTGAGATTTTTACGACCAAAACCAAATAAACTAATATTTGGGATGTCAATTCCTCATAACTTCACTTTTGTTCCAGCTAAATTCTATAAGGATTTTGGCTTCTATTCTAAAATTAAAATTTCTATGGACTATGAATGGTTTCTAAGAAATTTACTTAAAAATAATTTAGTAAATCAAATTCAAATTCATGATGAAATTGCTGGGTTTTATCCATTAGGAGGTTTAAGTGATAAATTTGCTTATCGAGGTTTTTTAAAAAATTTAAAACTTCAAATAAAACATTTGCCAGTTTTGTATTCATTTTTTTGCTTATTAAATTTTTTATTAGTAGTTTCAAAGCATTTTTTAGTAAAATTAGTAAGTAAATTTATTTACTAATTTATAATATATCTTTAATGTTTTTTGTTTTTATTATTTTCCTTTTTCTAACTTTAAAAAATAATTGTATTTTTAAAATAATAACTTTCTAAAAAATCTCGAGTTCTGAATCAAACTGGTTGTGTTTTTTTAATTGAATATAATATTTAATATCAAATAAAATCTTTTAAATTTATCCTATCAAATATTTCAAGATTACCTCCAACAGTTGCATTATATATTTTTTTACCAAAAGATTCATAATT
>JFMF01000378.1 GCA_000635535.1 Prochlorococcus sp. scB243_496M6
AAAAAACTAGAGGTGAAAAAAAAAATAAAAAATAATTTTAAACTCACACCGAACAAAACATTTAGTGTGACTCAATTAGGTGAATGGAGCACGTATAAAATTGGAATCTATAATACAAATGATGATGATGGTTTTGTAAAAGTCTTCAAAGATAATAAATTAATATTTGACTACAAAGGCATAACATCTGACTGGAAAGGAAAATACACTGGTACTAACGTAAGAATAGGTGTTTATAGAGACTCGGGAAAACAAATTGGAATTGAATACCCCGATCAATCTATCCATTTTGATGATTTTATTGTTGTCTCAGATCAAAAAACTTTAGACCAACTGATCAGAAAGAATAAAAAACCCAATGATTGATTAAATTAAATTGAAAGAGCGGTAACTATATTCTTAACGATATTATGTAGATAATTTAACCAGAATTTAAAGTGAGGGACTCGCATTTTGAAGAAAAGAAAGAGAATATAAAGAAAAAAGGTAATTCCAATGGAATCAACCAAAATCCCAAAAATGATTATTAAAAAACAACTTAAAAAGGGAGTTATTAAGAAACAGCTTAAAAAGGTTGATAAAGCAATTGTTGAAATTGCAGAAATGAAATTTGAAAATTATGAAGAAAAAGAAGAAAAACTAGACGCGCTTGTTTTTTTAAAGAATCAAATATTGACAGAAGCTAGGGAATTACTATGAACGGAAGACTAGACAAGGTTGCTATGACCAATAAACTAATGCAACTCAAGAGAGAACTGCACTACAAATGTGCGATTGGTGAAAAGGGGAAATGGGAATGTATAGGAGCAAACGATTATCTCAACAGAGTGTTTGATGCATTAGATGAATTTTGGCAGTAAA
Source organism: Prochlorococcus sp. scB243_496M6 (assembly GCA_000635535.1). The sequence continues at coordinate 862 of JFMF01000378.1, forward strand.
TACTAAACAAAAAAAAAGAATTGATATAGCGACTTGTTGGGCTACTAAAAGAATTTCTGTTATGGATAATCTAGAAAGATATGAAGACAGTTATGCAATAGCAGAAGAATTTAGAGAGTGGATACTGCATTTAGGAGAAAAGAATGAAAATTTAAGAGATTCTTTTTTAAACTTACCAAAGGAATTAAAAGAATTATTAGACCAAAAAGTCAACGATTAAATGAAACGCTTGATATTAACTCGACCCAAAGACTAAATTAATGGAATTTTAAAGGAGCTTTGGCAGAATCATTATGACCCATACCATGCAATTCTTGGTATAGGTGGAGTAATAGTATTGTTGGTAATTTATAGTCGATTACTCAACAAATATCATTAATCACAAACCATCGTGGATTAAGCAGCATCAGATATATTGTTATTCGTATCTTCAATCTTTTCAATCTCTTTAATCATTTCCTCTAGCCATAAAGTATTATCTTCTGATCTCTTTTTAAAATAAGAAATCTTAGGTTGATTGATTTCTAATGTCTCATAATCTCCACTCATAAAATTTTCCTAAATTTATAACCACTTAAATTTTAGTTAGTTTATTTATTAGTTTTACTAAGGGTAAAATAAGAAAAAATTAATTTATGGTTAATATGAACTAAGACAAGTTAAATATTATTTATAAAAATATCGGAAACACTTAATTTACCTAATGCTAACCACCAGTACAGAAACGAACCGCATCAGCTGTTGGCGAACCAGTCGCTTTCATTTCTTCAACACATTCATTAAAGAACTTTGATTCTTTTTTTAATGAGCAAAAGCTTAGTGCAATAGCTACTAAGGCAACAGCTGATACAACTGCTGATCCTAGTTGTATCACTCCGTAAGCAAGCATAGCTTTATTCTTTTTAAAATCTTTTTTTGTATCTTTCTTTTTATCAGACATTTTTTTTTAAACTCTTAGCTTATTATATTCAACTAAATAACTAGACTCCAGATAAAGAAAAGGTAAGTTATAAAGTTAAATGTTAAATGTATATTGTTATTCCCATAACCAAATTCTGAAGAGTAAAAGCTCAAACTAAAAAGTAGAAAAAGTGATGAGAAAATTAATTTAAGATTTTTATGAAATTATTTATTTTGTGATTGTTTTTTGAAAATAATTTTATTTCTTAAAGATAACTTTTTCTTAAATTATTTTTAAATTCCATATGAGATCAATATAGGTAATTGAATAATCTTAATGCATATTGATGATGCAGTGTTTTTAGAGGATTTACCTAAGGCTCAAATAAGATTTTGGCGAAAGTCTATTCATACATTTACGAGCAAAAGATGTATATATTGCGGAAAACCTTCAGAATCTATTGATCATATATTGCCACGAAGTAAAGGAGGTTTAAACTTAACAGAAAATTGTGTTCCAGCTTGTCTTTCATGCAATGGAGACAAATCAGATGAGAATGTTTTTGATTGGTATAGAAAGAAAAAATTTTATGATCCTAGAAGAGCTATGGCTATTAGAGCATGGTTAGAGGGAGACTTAATATTATCTATAAGATTATTACAATGGGCTAATCAAGAAGTTAAGGAAAATAAAGCAAATTTTGAACAAGAAGAATCAAATCTTGAAGCTGCTTAACTATCAAAGATAATTAAGTTAATGGAATATATTAAATATAAATAAGGTAAAAAACAGAAAAAACTTTTTTAGGAAAGCTTTGTAGTTTTTGACTAGAATAATCAATTACTTCTGCTATTTCCGAATCAGAGAGATAAAACAATAAAGGAATGCACTAACTTTGCAAGGAAATTATAAAAAAGGAAAAATCATCATTTGTTTATATTTTGAGGAACCAATAACTAAATTTAAACTTGATATCTTATGAAATTTTTTATGCGTAAAATTACAAAATTCTTTTTCATCTGAATAGTTAATTAAATCAACTGCATTAATATTTGAATCAAACCACAGGTCATATTCTATGTAATTTGGCTCTGCAAAATAAGTCATACCAAATTTATTTCAAAAAGAAAAAGCTTCTCTATTTCATGTGAGGAGAATATAGAAGCTAATTTCAGCTTAAAAGATTTAATGAAGTCTTCTTTAAGAATTAAATAAGATACGAATAAGAAAAAATAAAATACTATTTTAATTCAAAAAAAATGATAGTTTATTTTTTGCATACTATAAAAAATTGCATCCAAGACCACTGCTTTGCTTTAAAAGAATTGAATGCATTATTAAAGTCACATTTTAAAGTTATAAGCAAGTTATGAATTGTTTAAAATAAAAAAAAGAAACAAAAAGAAAGTGATTTTTGCAAGTTATATTTTTAATAAAAAGTAATTATCTAATTTGTGTTTTTGCTTCTAAACCAACTAATTTCATAAGAACTTTTGCATTACTAGCAACTGCAGAATATTGTTTTTCTTGCATTGCTCTAAACATTGCAGTTTCTAGAGTGCATACTAATTTTGCTGTCATTTCAGGGCGATTTAAGTCCCCTTCCTCAATATCATCTTTCAGCAAAAGATAAGCATTAGAAGTGATCTGCCTAGCTCTTCTTCTTGAGATTCCATATTTTGCGGCAACAAAGGAAGTAATAGATGAATAGGCTTTTCCTTCAGCAACTAATTCAGCAGCATGTGCAACTCTTAATTCGGTTTCTTGTTTAGTTGCTCTCTTTGATATCACCAGATCATATCCCCTATTTATATTATTTAAACATAAAAATTTATTGCTATCATTGCGATTTTGGACTTAATAGAAAATTTTAAGTTCTATCTTTTCTTACTAAATATAATTTAAAAGACTATATTTATCAGTTATAACAATCAGTTATTTTGTTTATATTTGTCTGATAATAACTGCACCTAGCTCTGCACCTGAACTATTAATATTACTGATACAAACCCTGATATAGATTACGATTAATGGCTTTTGAGAGTTGCATGCCATGCAGGTGCTCTACCAGCTGAGCTATGGCCCCAAATCGTTATAATAGTACTTATTAAGTCTAGCATTTTCAAATTAAATCCTTGACGTGCATGTTAGTGGCTTAATAAAAATATTAAAAGCACTTTGCATAGAATGATTTGATTTTTTTAATAGTTATTTTTACTAATAATATTTATTTGTTATAAAAAAACTTCTTTATAAATCTTTTTCATTTTTCCATATTTCTTGGATAAATCATCAAAAAATTATTTGAATAAAAGGAATATTTATGAGATATGATTTTATATATAGAAATTAAAGATTACACATATATGAGATTAATATTCTCTCTTGTCCTTTATAATCAGCCTTTAATAGAATTAAAACCTTTATTCAGTTCAATAATTGAATTAAAAAGATTTTTTAAAAAAGAAAAATTCGATTATTTGATCGAACTTTATATAACTGATAATGGAAATAGAACTAATGAGGAAATAGAAGAAATAGAAAAACTAAAGAAATTCTTTTTTTGTGATTACTACAGATCAAAAATAAATCTTGGTTTTGGCAAAGGAAATAATAAAAACTTTGAAAGAGTATTAAATCCACGTAAAAATGACTTTTTTGTAATTATTAATCCTGATATTTCATTCATTCCAAAAGAACTTATTCCTGCTTTTGAATTCATTAAAAAAGATAAAAAAATAGTTTGCGTAGCTCCACTTATAAAAAATAAAAAAGGAAATATTCAATATTCAGTAAAGAGGAATCCTACTCTATTAGGGTTATTTTTAGGTAGATTTAATATTTTCTGTACTTTACCAATATTCAAAAAATATATGAGGGAATTCAAAAGTCAAGAATTTGATTACACAAAAGATATTATTCAAAGTACTTATCTTTCAGGATGTTTTTTAATTACTAAAATTTGGGCTTATTCAAAAATAAATGGTTTTGATGAGACATTTTTTTTACATCTTGAAGATGCAGATATAGTTAGAAGACTTTCTTATTTAGGCAAGACTTTACACTACCCTTTTGGAATAGTTACTCATAGGTGGGCAAGGGGCTCACATCACTCAATTAAACAAATTTTTTATTTAATATCATCAATGATTAATTATTTTAAAATTTGGGGATTTAGGATTTTATAAATAATGTTAAATTAAATTTTTTGAATATAACCTTTAAAATTTATCTCTTTTATCAAATAAATAAGCATAAAAAGGAAATTTAGGTTCTGTAGTCCATATTCCAAGTTTATTATTAAGCGTCGGTGATCTTTTATAGATTTTTGAATTAATAACCCAGTTTGAATTTGGATTTAACTGAAACATTATTTGAGTTGCCTCATTTCCTTCTTCAGGAATTCCATCTTTATGGCAACATATTGTTGGATTAAAAGCATATATAATATCCTTATTTCCTGTAAAAGATATTGTTTTTGGATTCAATTCGATCCTCTTGGTATTATTAATTTTTTTACTGTTAATGAAGTCGATTACTTGTAAAGGACCATAACCATTAGAAATATTAATGGGAAAAAATACTTTCAGCATATTTTTACTATTAGGTTTATCAAAATGCCATCTGTAAGAATATGGTTGAGACAAGGTTGGTACATTTCTTTTATTTAAAGGGATGAATTTACGATCATAAAAGATCATAAAATCGATGGAGTATTTAAATCCAGTAATTTTTGTAATGTAGTTTCTAAATTTATAATTAAAAACTCTTTTAATTAAATTTTCTAATAAATCCTTGTTTATTGCTCTAATGGAAAGATATTCATTAACCGAAATTTTATCCAAATTTTCAAATTCATTAAAATTAAAATTTTCAAATTCTGAATAACTAAAGACTCTTTTTTTTAAAAATTCTTTTTTTGGCTTTGCTTTAATTAAAAATAAATCTTCAAAAAAAGTTGATATAATTTGATATGCCTTACAAGCATATTTATATAAAAAAGTAATCAAGTATTCCTGATATTGCAAATCTTTATATAAATCTATTTTATTATATCAAAAACTTACAATTCTTAATTCAACATAAGGATATACATATATGTATAAATTTTTTTACTGTTTTATATTTTTCTAGTAGAGTAGTTTTGAATTTGCTACTAATTCTTTTGTCTAGAATAAATGGATATCACTTATGAGAAAATTGTATTATTTATTACATTAATTTTTTCAACATCTTTAATTTTTACTGTCTTTATAATTCCCTTTATTCACAAAATAGGCATTAAATTTAATCTTGTAGATAAACCTGATTTTAGAAAACTACACAAAGGTCCAATTGTAAGACTTGGGGGAGTTGGAATTTTCTTAGGATATTTACTAGGATTAAGTATTATTTATATTTTTGGAAATGATTTAAATTTAGAATCTGAATACATAAAACTTACTATATTAGGTTCTTTTTTATTTTTACTAATTGGATTGTTTGATGACCTGTTCTCATTATCTCCATTTTTTAGGTTAGGAATTCAGTTTCTAACAACTATTATCCTTTTTTCTAATGGTTTAAAAATAGATGCTATTGATTTAAGTTGGATAAATTCAGATTTCAGTCCAATTATATTAAATAAATCATTAAGTTTAATCTTTATTAGTTTATGGGTCGTAGGTTTAACAAATGCAATAAATTGGATAGATGGATTGGATGCTTTAGCTTCTGGAATAACTTTAATTTCAACTATGAGCATTAGTTTCATATTTATAGCGTTAGATAAATGGGAATTAGTTTTTTTATCTTCTGCTTTTTGTGGAGGTATATTCGGATTTTTAAGATACAATATTTTTCCAGCTAAGATTATGATGGGTGACTCTGGTTCATATTTTTTAGGATCATTTTTAGGAATAATAAGTATTGAGGGTCTTACTGCAGGTATTGATAACTTATCAAAACAAATTAACTCAAACTTTTACAATATAGAAATATTCCCTATACACATAGCATTAATAATATTCTTTGTCCCGATATTTGATATGAGTTTTGTTATTTTTACAAGAATTAGAAATGGTAATTCTCCTTTTTACCCTGATAGAAGCCATATTCATCATAAATTGCTCAATAGAGGAATAAATGAAAGGAGCACTGCGATAATAATATATGCTACTTCTATATTATTTTCATGCCTTGCTCTCTTTATTTTCGGAATTGAAGGCAAAGTTTATTTTTTAACTACGTCATTTATAATAATTTTGATTTCTATGCTTTATGTGCTTAACATGAAACGTTTTTTAGAATCCAATTATAATGACAAATAAGATTTAAGTTGAATATGAATTAATAAAGTAAATCTGATCAAACTTTACTCCAAACTGCTAGAAGTCTGCATTAAAACATAACTTCATCTAAATTTAATTCAATAGGTTCATAGGCTGTACTAGCGAGCAAATGATTTACTGAAATATCTTCTCCTCTAAGTTTTGGTAAACTTATATTTTTCCAAACAGTTCTGCCAGGTTTAACAATATCTGCATCTTGAACCATAAATTTTGATTTTCAACTTCAACATATCCTTTATATTCTTTTAACTTAGCGCAAAATCTGACTATTAAATTACCTTTTTGATTTACTTTTCTTACCTTTACTTCCTCAATATCGTCATCATTGCTATTAACTATTAAAAAATCAGAAGCTTATAATGAAATTTGATTTAAGGGTAGTAAAGCTAAAAAAAGAAGAGAAAGCAAGTTCCCCAAAATTAATAGAAAAATTTTTAATTATTACTTTTTAATATTTTTTTGAGATACCATCACAAAACTAATAAAATATGAAAGAATTATACTTTTCTCCATACAGCTAATAGTTTTCCTTGAATAATTACAGTGTGTGCGTCCAATTTTATTGGTTCATAATTTGGATTTGCTGCTTCAAGAGTTACCAAATTATTCTTCCTAAAATAATATTTTAAAGTTGTCCCCATACCAGGAACCAAAGCACTTACTATTGTTCCATTTCTTAATGAATTAACTTCTTTGACAGGTTCCAGCAAAACCATATCACCATCGGCAATGCATGCATCAATCATTGAGTCACCATTAACAGTAAGTGCAAAAATATCTTTTTTCTTTAGTACTTCAGAAATATCAAGACTCTCATTCACATCAGAAAAAGTTTCAATCAATCCGCCTGCAGCAATAGAACCTAGGACAGGAATGCCATCAAAGACTTCTTCAACAATTTGCAAAGTTCTAGCTTTTCCTTCTTGCCATGAGATATAACCTTTCTCTTGCAAATGTTTTAAACGACTTTGTATTGGAGCAGGTGATTTCAAACCCATAGCTTGCATCATCTGTCTAATTGATGGGCTATGTTGAAATTCATTCAAATAATTTCTTATCCAAGAGTAAAGCTCATTCTGGGCTTCTGTTAGAACTTCCGATTTTTTTTCCACAAAAAGTGTTGCTGACTAATACATTTGTACCTCTTTCAAGGCTAATATGCAAGTTTTTTATGAAAGAAGACAGGCAAGAAGTGCTTGTTGAGCATGTAGCCTATTTTCAGCCTGTTGAAAAATTCTGCTTTTTTCACTTTCCATTACAGCATCAGTTATTTCTTTATTTCTATAAGCAGGAAGGCAGTGAAGTACTATTGCCTCTCTATCTGCGCTTTTTAGAAGATTAGAATCGATCATAAATCCAGAAAAGTTTCTATCCTTCTCTTCCTTTTGATTTTCTTCTCCCATGGAGGACCAAACATCTGTATACAAAACATTCGCGCCTTTTACAGCCTCAATAGGATCATTTGTAATCTTTAATAAATTTTTGTTCCTATAAATTTCTCTTGCCCGATTAATAATAAATGACTTCGGTTCATAACCTTGAGGACATGCAATTCTAACTTCTACTCCTAATAACGCCCCACATAAAATAAGAGAATTTGCGACATTATTACCATCACCTATAAATGTCAAAACTACATCTTTAAAATCAAGAAATTCCTCATGAATTGTTAAAAAATCAGCTAAAGCCTGACATGGATGTTCTAAATCTGTAAGAGCATTAATAACTGGCTTAGATGACCACTTTGCATATTCTTCCAAATCTGTATGATCAAAAGTTCTAATTGCAATCACATCGCAATATCTGCTAAGAACTCTGGCTGTATCTTTAATAGGTTCACCTCTTCCAATTTGGGAAGTAGTGGGATTTAGATCAATAGTAGTGCCACCAATTCTTGACATTGCCACTTGGAAACTTACCCTTGTACGAGTAGATGACTTATCAAAAATTAATCCTAAAACTTTATTTTTGAGTTCAATGTTTAAATCTTTATTTTTAAAATTCTTAGCAATTTCTAAAATTTTTAAAAATTCTTCAGTTGTAGTATCCAAGCTTGATAAAAAATCTTTTTTTACAAGCTTGATTGGGTTTAGCATCTAACTTTCTTTGAAAACCTAAATTCTACTATGAAGGCATTTTACTTTCTGCTAAAAGAGTTTTTAGGTCCTCCCCTTCTATAACTTCTTCTTGAAGGATTTTTTGAGAAATCGATTCAAGAAGAGGTAAATTATTTCTTAAAATATTAAGTGCAGTTTCATGCGCATCATCAACTAAGTCTCTAACTTCTTTATCAATTGCTTGAGCAGTAGCATCACTAACAGATCTTCTTGGATTATTTCCATTCCCTAGGAACTGGCCTCCACCTTGTTTATCATATGCAAGGGGTCCAAGAATATCACTCATTCCAAATGTACCAACCATTTGTTCAGCTATATCAGTTGCTCTTTGTAAATCATTTGAAGCTCCTGTAGTAATCTTTCCAAAAACTACCTCTTCTGCAGATCTACCCCCAAGTAATGTAGCTATTTGTCCTTTTAATTCATCTTTAGAATTCAAGAATCTTTCTTCAGTTGGTAATTGAAGAGTATACCCAAGTGCGCTCATCCCTCTTGGAACTATAGAAATCTTCGCAACTTTTGATCCACCAGGCATGAGATGTCCAACAATTGCATGACCAACTTCGTGATAAGCAACAACCTTCTTTTCGTCATCTTGCAAAACACGGCTCTTTTTTTCCAATCCAGCAACAACTCTCTCTATCGCTTCGCTTAAGTCTTGTTGTTCTACGCTTTTTCTTTTTGCTCTCGCTGCAAGTAGAGCAGCCTCATTAACCATATTAGCTAAATCGGCTCCTGCGAATCCACTAGTAGCTTGGGCAATTGAATCTAAGTCTATTGAGTTTGCAAGTTTCACTTTTTTGGTGTAAATCTCCAAAATAGTTTTTCTACCTGCTAAATCTGGCCTATCGACTAAAACTTGCCTATCAAATCTACCTGGTCTTAAAAGTGCCGCGTCAAGAACCTCTGGCTGGTTTGTGGCAGCAAGAACTATGACAGGCTTATCAGTTGAAGCAAAGCCATCCATTTCGGTAAGAAGTTGATTTAATGTTTGCTCTCTTTCGTCATTTCCACCGACTACACCCATGGATCCCGAACGACTTTTACCGATAGCATCTAATTCGTCAATAAAAATAATGCAAGGAGCTTTTTTCTTTGCTTGTTCAAACAAATCCCTAACTCTTGCCGCACCTGCACCTACGAAAAGCTCAACAAATTCAGAACCTGAAATAATGAAAAAAGGGACTTCTGCTTCACCAGCTACAGCCTTTGAAAGAAGAGTTTTTCCTGTTCCTGGAGGTCCAACAAGAAGTACACCCTTAGGTATTCGTGCTCCAATATCAGTATATCTTTCTGGTTTTTTTAAAAAATCAACTATTTCTGTTAATTCATCCTTAGCTTCATCAACTCCAGCTACATCTGCAAATGTTACTTTTGATTCATCATCTGGCACATAAACTTTAGCTTTGCTTTTTGTAAAACTTAGAGCCCCTTGAGCACCTCCGCCTCCCATACTTCTTCTAGCGAAAAATTGTAAGACAAGGATAAAAATCAAAGGAGGTACAACCCAGCTCAATATAGTTGAGAAAAAATTAGGTTTCTTTGGGGGAGCAGCAGCGAATTCCACCCCTTTACTTTCTAACCTTTGGGGCAGATCCATATCAAAAATTGGGGTTGTTGCTAACACTGAAGGAGCACCTTCTTCAGCTCCATTCAACTCATATCTGATTTGTTCTTGGGTAATATATGCTCTCTTTACCTCTCCATCATTAACTTGATCAATAAATAAGGAGTAAGGAACCCTTGGGATTTGCATATTTTGATTAGGGAAAAGGCTACTAAATAAAAGTAGTGCTCCAACTCCTATCAATATAATGTTTACAATTCCAAATCTTCTATTAGGTTGATTATCGTCTTGTCTTATTGGCATAATTGTGGGCAAATTTGAACTTATTATAAACTAAACCAACAGTTTCCGTATCTGTATTGTTTTTTTTGGGTAAGAACCGTACGGTAATTTAACCCATAAAAATTATTATAAAATTAATTTTTGAATAAACTCTTAACGCATATATCATCATCAATCAAACTAATCTGAGGTTCGCTTAATTTAATAATTTCATGCATTTCTCCAAACTCAAAATCCCCAAGGGGATTCATACTATTTTCTCCGCCTAAAATTTTTGGAGCAATAAAAGTTATAATTTCTTGAATACAATTAGATTTAATAGCGGCAGTAGCCAATCGAGGGCCACATTCCCACAAAACATTATTACATCCCCTTCTAGCAAGTATTTTTGAAATTAACTCTGGATTATCTGATGATACCTTTTCAACTTCAACAGACTTTGGAATCCTTGCGAGGTAGTTTTCATTTGCTGTTGAAGAATCATAAATAACTAATGTTTGTGCCTTATTACAATCCCAAAGATTAGATTTTGTTGGCAGGTCTAAACTTTTTGTAAACACCACCCGCAAAGGCTCAGGATTTTTTAAACCTCTAGTAGTCAAGAGGGGATTATCTCTTCTTAATGTGTTTCCACCAATAATTATTGCATCAAATTCTGCTCTAAAAGAGTGTACTAATGCCCTTGATTCTTCATTAGTAATCCATTTACTTTTTCCATTTTTTAAAGCTATCCTTCCATCAATACTCATTGCCCATTTAAAAACACCATATGACTTTTTAGTAATATTCCTGTGAATGAAAGCCTTATTTAATTCTAAGGATTCCTTTTTACATAATCCTAAGTGAACTTGTATTCCAGCTTCTTTTAGCAGCTTAATACCTTGACCAGCGACTCTTACATCAGGGTCTTCGATTGATATATAAGCCCTTTTTATCCCAGAGGATATCACCTTATCTACACATGGAGGTGTTCTACCCTGGTGGCAACAAGGTTCAAGATTTACATAAATTGACCCACCTTTAGCATCTTTTTTTAAATTATTAAATGCCATTGCCTCTGCATGAGGCATCCCTGCCTTGAAATGAAACCCTTCTGAAATAAGCTTTCCATTCTTATCAAGTATCACCGCTCCCACCCTAGGGTTAGGACTAGTTGTATTTTTGCCTAGGGAAGCCAAAAAAATTGCTCTTTTCATCCATTTTGTATGGCCTACATTTTTTTCAGACATCTCCAAAAATCAAATTCAGTTTATTGATCTCCACTCTTTAACAACAAAGGGAGGAACAGGTAACTCAGAAAAAACTCCTGACAAAGATAATCTTAATGGTCTATTTTTATCTAAATTTTTAATTAATTCATCAAGATCGAATTCTGCTGCAGCTTGTCTTCCATCATTTGCTAATTCCGCATTAAGTAATGTTTTATCATTTAAAAGCCATTGTTTTCTCCCTGATTCAACCCTCAAATCAGTGGGATGATCAATCCTGAGATTTCCTGGATATCCTATTACTCTCAAGATCAATTTATCTTCAAAAAGAGGTGATTTATAAGCTACTAATTGCCAAGTTTCAAAGTCCAAGTCCCTTAAAAACTCACTGCTAGCATTCATTAATTTCCCATTTATTTCTGTTTCTGCAACTTCTGCAGATACCTTCAATGGGTTAAAAATAAATGATAGTAGTAGAAGTAAAGGTAATATTCTTTTTAAAAAAATATTTTTATTTGATTTTGTAATTTTCTTCATTTTCAGAATCCATCAGAGCATCAAGAGTAACAGCTGTTCTTACAATAGCTTGATATCTTTTGATTATTTTACGATTTTTTTCAATAACTCGAGATAAATTCAAAGTGTCTTTTTCAGAATAGCTAGATGTTAAATCATTAGAATCTTCTTCAATAAACTCAAATTCACTATCTTTATTTATTAGAGTTAATAATAAATCATGTAATCTCTTTCTTCTTTCAGACAATTGATTTATTATAAAAGCTCTAACAATCATAAGATAATTTAATTAAACATTCAAATAGATAAGTTTCTTTTAATTAAATATTCATGACTGAAAAAAAAAGAAAAATTCATGTAGTAGGAATTAATTCTTATAAATTTGAAGATTTATCATTCAAATTACAAAATCTATTTCAAGAGACAGTTTCTATTGCAGTTCCAAATTCATATTTTGAAGAAATAAAATTATGGAGCGAAAATTGTTTAGAAAAAAAGAAATTATTTTTTTCAAGCAATAGTAATAAGGAACTTGTTAACTGGCTTAGATCGCAAAAAAACTGATGTTATTTTAATTTCGAGAGGAGATCCACTTTGGTTTGGCATTGGGAGAATACTACTAGAAAACTTTTCAAAAGATGAGTTAAGTTTCTACCCTTCAAATACTTGCATTCAATTAGCATTTAGTAAGTTAAAGATCCCATGGCAAGATACTGTTAATGTGAGTATTCACGGCAGAGATTCGAATAGGTTAGTAGAGGCTCTTAAAACAAGGCCTTCAAGTTTGGCTATTATTACAGATTCAAATAACAAAAGTTTAGAAATAATCAAAAAAAACTTATCAGAATTAAATCTTATTGACTTCTATGATTTTTGGCTCTGTGAAGATATTGGTTTCGAGAATGAAAAGATAAGAAAATTAAATCTTAAAAAATCATTACCATCTGATATATCAAGTTTGAACATTGTTGTTCTTAAAAAAACAAAGAAAAATTACTCAAATAATAATCTCCCTCTTTTCGGAATCAGTGACCATATTTTTAAGACTTTTGATGATAGACCAAACTTATTAACTAAAAGTGAGGTTCGCGTTCAAATATTAGCTGCTTTAGAGCTCCCAAGAAATGGTGTCATCTGGGATATAGGAGCAGGTTGTGGGTCAATTGGTTTAGAGGCACTAAAGTTAAGGCCTAATTTGGATTTGTTTTGTATCGATAAAAGGATTGGCTCAAAAGAATTAATACTAGAAAACTCGAAGAGGCTTGACGTCAAACCAAAATTTATTCTTGAGGAAGACATAAATTACACTTTGAATATGAATAATTTAAGTTCTCTTGAAAAACCTAATAGATTAATAATTGGAGGATGTGATAAAAAAACTAAACTCCAGATTATTAATAAACTTGCTCAAGATATGGATACTGGAGACATTATCGTTATCCCAATAATTAATATTCAAACTATCAAAGAATTGAAAGATGAATTAGAAGATAAAAATTTCAAAACAAATTTAAATTTAATTCAGACCTATAAAAGCTTAAGTATTGCGGAGGGAATGAGACTAGAACCAAATAATCCTGTTTTTCTATTAAAAGGGAAAAAATAAATTTAAGTAATTTTTATTTATCAGGTTTAGCAACATGAGGTAAACCCCAACCAAGTTTATTTCTTAAAACTTGGAAAAATTCGTGATCTTCAAGTCTAATAAATTTTACTGAGTGTTTACTTTTTCTTATTAAAACTCTATCTTCAGGCCAAACATAACAACCAGCATTCCCATCAACAACCATTACTAATCTTTCAGGAGTGGCAGGAAAAACAGTTACTGGTTCTGAATCATTAAAAACTAGTGCCCTTGATGCCAAAGAATGTGGCGCAATTGGAGTTAATTGTACTACTGGACAATCAGGTGTAATAACTGGTCCTCCAGCACTCAGCGAATATGCAGTAGAGCCAGTTGGAGTAGATAAAATTACTCCATCAGCTGAAATATCCACAGGAGCATGTCGCCCTATTGAAATCTCAAAATGACACATACTTGTTAGAGGTTCTCTATGAAGAGCCATCTCATTAAGGCAAAGAGATTCCCATCTCCTCTGATCATTCCTCATTACACTAATTATAAAACAAGTTCTTTCTTCAATATCCCAATTTCCAGCAATTATTTTATCTATAGCCTCATCTAGGTTAGATAAATAAGCTTCCGCAAGAAATCCTAAATGACCAGTATTTATTGTAAGAATTGGAATTTTAGCAGGTGCTGTTTGCCTTGCAGCAGAAAGTACAGTCCCATCTCCGCCAAGAACAATTGCAAATTCCATTGATGAATCAAACCCCTCAGGGACACAATTCGTATATCCCAAAGGACGAACATGTTGATCAGGATTTGCGAAACCAACCATCCCTCCAGAGCTACTAACTCTTACAACTTCAAAATTAGATTTTTCCAATTTTTTTTGAACAGAAGTTGCAGTTTGAACAGCTAGTTCCTTTCCATCATTAACGATTAGTCCTGCTTTACGTACCAATCAAAAAATTTAAACCTAGTTCTATCTTAAACTAATTTGTAGGACAATCCTAATTTGAAAATCAAATACTATTAGAACTGTTCTAAGAATCTAATATCATTTGTATAAAATTTTCTGATGTCGTCGATCTGATGTCTCACCATACAAAATCTCTCAACTCCTAATCCTGCTGCAAAACCAGTCCATTTCTCAGAATCTATTCCTAATTTTTCTAAGACCTTTGGATCAACCATTCCGCAACCCATTACTTCTAACCATTTACCTTTCCACTGGACGTCTACTTCTGCTGAAGGTTCAGTAAAGGGGAAATAACTAGCTCTAAATCTTACAGGAATATCTCCAAAAAAGGCCTTTAAAAATGTAAGAACTGTTCCTCTTAAATGACTAAAATTAATTTCTTGATCGATACATAAAACCTCAACCTGATTAAATACAGGGGAATGAGTAGCATCTACTGCATCTCTCCTATATACTCTCCCGGGAGCAATAATTCTTACTGGAGGAGGATTCTTCTCTAAGTACCTTATCTGAACAGGAGAAGTATGGGTCCTTAAAAGTCGATTTTCATCTAAGTAGAAAGTATCCTGCATATCTCTTGCAGGATGATTTTTGGGTATGTTGAGAGACTCAAAATTATAAAAATCAGTTTCTATCTCAGGACCACTTTCAACTGAGTATCCTAAACCACAAAATATATCTATTATTTCGTCTTGAGTTGAAATCAAAGGATGTTTATTCCCAGGGGGTGTTCCAATTGAAGGGATAGTTACATCAATTTTTTCTTTTTTAATCTTTTTATCTAAGGCTTCGATATTTAGTTTATTTTTTCTTTCAATTATTAGTTCTTGCAAATTTATCTTTATTAAATTTGCCTTCTGGCCAATAATTGGTCTATCAGTAGCAGATAATTGACCCATTGTTTTCAAAATAATTGATAAATCACCTTTTTTCCCTAGCAAGGAAACTCTCAATTGATCCAGTTCTTCATGAGTATTAGAATTATCTATATTATTTTTTGCTGTTAGAGAAAGATTATTTAGTTTTTCCTCAATTTGACTTAATGATTCAATTTGACTCACTGATATAGTAAAAATAAGTATTGCTTTATCTTACTTAAATATCGTCCATAAATAAAATGTTTTGATTAATGAAACCGTTAAATATATTAATTAGCAATGATGATGGTGTTTTCGCAGCGGGGATAAGAGCTTTAGCAAAATCAGCCCAAAAAAGAGGACATAAGGTAAAAGTAGTATGTCCTGACCAAGAACGATCAGCTACTGGTCATGGTCTTACTTTACAATCCCCACTAAGAGTTGAAAAAGCTGACGAGTTATTTGGACAAGGAATTGAAGCTTGGGGATGTTCCGGCACACCTGCTGATTGTGTCAAATTAGCACTATCTGAACTCTTAGATCATAAACCTGATATGGTCCTATCCGGAATAAATCACGGACCCAATTTAGGGACAGATATTTTTTGTTCAGGCACAGTGGCTGCAGCTATGGAAGGCACTTTAGAAAATGTTCCTTCCATGGCAATAAGTGTTGCTAGTTTTAAATGGAAGAATTTTGAATTTGCTGGAGAAATTGCAATGAATATTGCCGAACAAGCAATTAACGATAGTTGGCCAGCTTCACTTTTATTAAATTTGAACATACCCCCCTGCGAAAAAAATAAGATAAAAGAATTATCCTGGACAAGATTATCTGTAAGAAAATATAAAAATCAATTTTCCAAAAGGGAAGACCCGAGGGGTGATGATTATTATTGGTTAGCTGGTGAAGTAGTTTTAGATCTTAAATCGAAAGGTTACGGTCCCAAGAATTGGCCTAGTGATGTATCTCAAATACAAGAAAATAAAATATCTCTTACACCTGTAGAACCAGATTTATTTTGGAGAGGAAATTTAGATGACTTACCTAGAATTAATAATTCATTTATAAATTTTTCTTAAAAGCCATAAAGAAAAGCAAAGTCCAAAAAAATGAGCAGCGATAACTTGTGTGTTACTGAGAACTGATAATATTTCAAGACCAGTAATTGGGATATCAGATGTCGCTGTTATCAATTGTCCAGTCGTTTGAGAGGATGCTTGTATAAATAGGGCTCCCATAAGAGCTTGATATCCAACTAATCCAAACAAAATTCCAAATAAATCAACTATTAGTCCTCGTTTTATCAATTTACCGGTTTGTCCTCTTGAGGGTCTTGCGTTGCTTGCGATTGCTCTTCCTGTTTTAACTATTAACCAACCTTGCCAAAGACTAAAAAGTAGTAAAATCAGGGATATTGTTGTAAGTGATAGACCAGGCGCCAAGCCAAGCTGTCCTTCGCTGTTATTTACAACATTTGAAAAAAGCAAAACAGCTGCAACAACAACACCTAAAATGGATTGAACCCAAAAGCGTATCCATCCAATGCGCCGCATTCCAAATGAAAGGGACTGAAAATCGATTTTGTCAGACATTCATTTGATTGAATAAACTGTAGTCAATCCAAATTTGCCATTAAAATCATAAAATTGCACGTATTCTTTTGATCTCTTTAATATCGCCATCTGAAGTTAAGACTCCTACCTCAATAGCTATTGGAAGTTTTGATGGCCTTCATGCTGGCCACAGACAATTAATAAAAAGTGTAGTTGAAGAAAATAAATATACCCCAACAATTGCGAGCTTCTGGCCTCATCCCCGAGAAGTTCTTTACAAAGAAATGCGACTTAGACTTGATCTCCCTAATGAAAAACTATCTATTCTTGAAGATCTGGGGATTGAACAATTAGTTCTGATTCCTTTTGATATGGAACTATCCAAATTAAGTGCGGAAAGATTCGTAACAGATATTTTGATAAATCAATTACAAGCAAAAAACATTTCTGTAGGCGCTAATTTTAAATTTGGTTTCAGAAGGAGTGGAGATATTAATACAATAAAAAATATGATTAAGGATACGGATATTAAACTAAAAATTATTCCAATTTTAGAAGACAAGGAAGGTAGAATAAGCAGCAGCAGAATAAGAGATCTATTAGAGAAAAGTGATCTGAAAAATGCTTTCAAAATTCTTAATAGGCCTTATAGTTTTAATGGAAAGGTTGTTAAAGGTAAAGGAATTGGAAAAAGTATAGGATGGCCTACCGCAAATCTTGAAATAGATGGCAGAAAATTTTTACCTGGAGAAGGAGTTTACGCATCTTGGACAACCATAGAAAATTCCAACAAAAAAATTAAATCTGTTATGAATCTTGGCTCTCAACCAACAATAAATCCTCTATTGCCATCTGCAGTTGAAGTTCATTTAATAAATAAAGATATCGATCTATATGGTTTAAATCTATCTGTTGAACCAGTTGAAAAACTTAGATCTCAAATCAAGTTCAAAAATATAGATCAACTTTCTAATCAAATTAAAAAAGATAGAGATAATGCTCTGAAAATTTTTAAAAACTACAAAAAATAAATTACAAATGCTGAATTCCAATACTAAAGACGCTGAAGATTTAAGAATTTATCAAATTATTGACGCTAATCTCGATAGAGCCAGAGAAGGACTAAGAGTATTAGAGGATTGGGCTAGATTTGGCCTAGGCAAAGAAAAATATGTTGAAAAGATTAAAAATTTTAGACAAATTTTAGGAAAAAATCATTTAGAAGTTTATAAACAATCTAGAAATCACATTGAGGACAAATGTAGAGGATTGACTCATCAAGAGCAATTCAAGAGAAAAACTTCTGAGCAAATTATAAGTTCTAATTCAGCCAGAGTTCAAGAAGCATTACGAGTCATAGAAGAATTCTCACGGCTGCAGAATCATGAGCTTTCAAAAATCGCTTCTGAAATTAGATATGAAATTTATACTATTGAAATTGACTTATTGAGTTGTAGCAGGTTTAAGAAGTCGGAGGAAATATTAAAAGATAATGACTTATATCTAATCACAGATCAAAAAGACAATTTATTAGAAATTTTAGAAGAGATTTTAATTGCTGGAGTAAGAATTATTCAATATAGATTTAAAACGGGAACTGATCAAGATCATCTTCAAGAAGCAATTCAGATCAAAAATCTATGTAAAAGATATAATTCTTTGTTTATTGTTAACGATAGACTTGATATAGCTCTAGCATCTAATGCTGATGGAATTCATCTTGGTCAAGAAGATTTAGATTTAAAAACCGCAAGAAAACTATTAGGATATTCAAAAATTATAGGCAAAAGTGCGAATAATGAAATTGATATTTCAAATGCTCTTAAGGAAGGTTGCGATTACATAGGAATAGGGCCAGTATTTGAAACTGCAACAAAAAAGAATAAAAAACCTTTAGGTATTGAAAATATCAAATTATTAACAAAGGATTTAAATATTCCCTGGTTTGCCATAGGTGGAATCAAGTCAAATAATATTTCATATTTAAAAAGAAATGGGATTAAAAAAGTTGCTCTAGTCTCGCAATTAATGAATTCTAAAGATCCTAAAGAAGACGCTATTATGATCCTAAAAGAGTTGTCTCATGAAAATTAAGGTAAATGGTGAAGAAAAAAAATAGAACTTGATCAAGAAAATGTTCTACTATCTACAGCTCTTAATCATATGGGATATAAACCAAACACAATTGTAGTAGAGTTAAATAATTTAATTATAAATTCAATCAAATGGGAAAAAGTGAAGCTTAAAGATGGTGATAATTTAGAAATCGTTTCAATAGTTGGTGGTGGTTAAAGAAAAATTCTTCATATATTAGAAATCTTCATAATTTTTTAAGTTTAGGCTTGAAACAATAACCAAAATTCTCCTGTTTTCGTTTTATATTTTTAATACCGAAAAATAACAATGAAAGAAAAAATTGATAGTAACTCAAGGTCTCTTAAATGGGAGCAAAATGGTGAGTTAGCACATAAAGATCTTTCTGAGCTAATTGAAAGATTAAAAAATGTAGAAAGTGAACACACCTCATCTGAGCTGTCTAGATTAGGTACAAAATTAAACATAAAAGATTAAATTTGTTACTAAGATCTTGTTTTTATAAATATTTGTACCAAATTAAAATTACTGAATATAGAAATAAATGCCGAAAAGATTCCCAGAGTGGGTAAATACAGAAGTTGTAATAAAAGCAATCAAAATGAGGGAAGAAGGAATGCTATCAAAACAACTTAATTTATGGATAGAAAGCTTATTAGAAATAGAAAAAAAGTAATTTACTTAGGAAATACTTTTAATAATTCTGAGAGCCGCCATAGCTGCTCCGTAACCATTATCTATATTCATAACTGCAATACCTGGTGAACAACTAGACAACATACTATTTAAAGCAGTTTCTCCATCCTTGCTAACGCCATAACCGACTGAGACAGGTACTGCAATTATCGGCTGTGCCAACAATCCACCCACAACTGTTGCCAAAGCTCCTTCCATTCCAGCACAAACTATTAGTACATCATATTTATTAATTTCTTCTAATTGACTCATCAATCGATGAAGTCCAGCCACTCCAACATCTATAAAAGATTGACAATTCACTCCATAAATTTCAAGCGCTAATTGCGCTTCGAGTGTTACGGCCAAATCGCTTGAGCCGCCTGAAATTATGGCAACTTTTTTATTTGTATTTATTTCATTCAAATTTTTCCCAATTATTAGGCAATTTGCTTCTTCATAGAATCGCGCATCATCATACAAATCTAAAAGATAATTAGCCTTTTCATTATTAATTCTTGTAATGAAAACAACCTCATTTTTACTTAATACATTTTCAGATAATCTTTCTAATTGGTCGATACTCTTATCTTGACCCCAAATAGCCTCAATGAGTCCAAGCCTGTCTCTTCTTTGAAAATCAAACTTGATATCAGAATTCATCTTTGCTTATCTAATTCTCCCTCATAAATTAATTCAAATGGATTTTCGCTTACATTAAGAGCAGTCTTAACATTATCTTCAAATTTTTGTTGAACTACATTTACTTCTGACATTGGTATGCTTTTCCATAATTTCTTATTTTTCCAATTTACTAATATTAAAGCTTCTTCTTTTTCTTTATCCCAAAATAATTGTCTTCCCAAAAAACCATCTTGAGAAGATAACCATGGCTCCCATATTTCTTTTTCAGCATTTAACCAAGCTGCTTTTATATTGGTAGGTACTTTAAGTCTTAATTCCTCTATGACCATTTCACTTTGATAATTATCCATTGTAAGAGCTTTTAAATTTGGAATATTAGATTGAAAAATTAAAATTACTAAACAAATTAATAATAAACAAAATCTTTGAAATTTTTTTTTCAAATTTAAAATAAACCTCATTTTTTCTCAAGAAGAACTACTGAATGGCAACTTATACCCTCTTCTCTCCCTTCTGGACCCAATTTTTCATTTGTGGTTGCTTTAATCCCAATTAAATTTTCATCAATATTCAAGATTTCAGAAATATTTTTTTTCATTAGTTTTATGTGTGGCATGATTTTTGGCCTCTCAGCAACAAGAACACTATCAATATTATTTATTTCCCAGCCATCTTGTCTTATCAAGTCAATTACTTTTGATAACAAAAACAAGCTATCAGCATTTTTCCATTTTTCATCAGATGGGGGGAAATACTTTCCTATGTCGCCCAGCGAAAGTGCTCCCAATAATGCATCCATTATTGAGTGACTTAAAACATCGGCATCACTATGACCATCTAATCCTAAATTTTCAGGATGATGCAATTTTACACCTCCAATAATTAAATCTCTATCCTCTACAAGTCTGTGAATATCGTATCCATTACCTATTCTGAATTTCATAAATTGATTATATGTTTTTATTATTCTCTTACTTTGTGGGGATTTTTTGTAGTTTTCATTTGAAATTAAGTCACTTCTTCTCTCCAATGTTCTTTCAAAACTTTTTCTTCTTCTCCATGATTTAATCTCTTCATGATTACCGCTCACTAGAATATCTGGCACTTTCATATTTTTAAAAGTTAACGGCCTCGTGTATTGAGGATATTCTAATAAAGAAGAATTATGACTCTCATCGACTAATGAGTCTGGATCACCAAGAGTTCCTGGTAATAACCTAGTCAAACCGTTAATTATTGATATAGCGGGTATTTCACCTCCAGAAAGTACATAATCGCCTATCGATATTTCTTCATCTGCTAAACATCTAATCCTTTCATCAAAACCTTCATATTGACCACAAATAATTATTATTTGATCCAAAGTGGACCATCTCGCAAGATCCTTTTGCTTTAAGACTTTACCCTGTGGGGTCATAAGTAAAGTTTTTCTTTTAGGTAATTTTCTAATTGATTCATGCGCCTTATAAATAGGTTCAGGTTTTAATACCATACCTGCTCCTCCTCCATAAGGCTTATCGTCTACTTGTCTGTAAGAACCTTCTCCATATTCTCTTAAATCATGTAAATTCACATCAATCAAATTCTTATCTAGAGCTCTTGTTATGACCCCTAAATTATTTATTAATTCAAAAGCTTTAGGAAACAATGTAATTACATCAAAATTAAAACCACTCATCTAGAAATCTTCCTCATAACCAAACTCAATTAACCTTGATTCTTTTTTTCTCCAATTTGGGACAACTTTCACAAACAACTCTAGGTGAACTGGACCATCAATTAATTTTGACATATTTGATCTTGCGGACTGACCAATCATTTTTAACATCGAACCTTTCTTTCCAATAAGAATGCCTTTTTGAGTTGATCTTTCAACAATAATAGTTGCCAAAATAGCTGTAAAGACTTTGCCATTTTTTCTTTTCATTTCCTCTCTCTTTTCTATCTTTACTGCGACACTATGAGGTACCTCTTCTCTTGTATTTTTTAATACCTGTTCTCTTACTAAATCAGATAATAAGTTATCTAATGGTTGGTCGCAAATTGTCTCTTCGCCATAAAGTTTTGGTCCCTCTGGAAGAAAATTAAGTGTCATATCAACTAGTTCAGAACATCCTTCTCCTTGAGAAGCACTTACAATTTGAAAGTTTCTATTAATTCCAAAAAATCTTCTATATTGATCTAATCGTAAATTCCTAAATTCATTATTAACCAAATCCCATTTATTTAATGCAACAATAAACTCAGTTTTATTTGCGACTAGAAAGTTCAAAATATATTCATCACCTCTACCAGGTTCTTCACTTGAATCAATTACAAAAATTACAATATCAACCCCATTAATTGCAGATTTTGCGTTTTTTACTAAGATTTCTCCAAGTCGATGATGAGGTTTATGAACACCTGGCGTATCAACAAAAATTATTTGCCCATTATCTGTAGTAAGTATTCCTTTTAATTTATTTCTAGTAGTTTGCGCTACTGAAGAAGTAATTGCTATTTTTTCTCCAATCAATTTATTTATTAAAGTAGATTTACCGACATTTGGCCTTCCTAGTAAAGTTACAAACCCAGATCTATAATTGGCCAAAGACTTTTAATGCATCAATAATAAAATTCTGATCAAAAATGGAAAAAAAAACCATAAATTTAAAAGAAGCTTCTTTCACACAAGCAATAAATATATCTGCACAATGGTGCAAAGAGTGGGGTGAAGATATACTCAGCGAAGAGGTTTTAGCAGATAGAATCGCAGAGCTAACTAAAACAAGAAATGGACTCAGAGGATTTTTTGCATACGCTTTATCAGATAAAGATTGTTTTTTGTTAGATAAACTTCCTTTTTCACTAATTTATAAACTCAACGAAGGTGGTGATGCTGTAACAGACATAATAGTAAAAAATTTAATAATGAGTTCTGCTCAAATTATTCAGCATCGAAGAGATAATAATCATGAATATGAGATAACATCGGAAAACATTTCAGATAGATGTAAGGCCATTTTGAGACTGTTAGAAACTAAGTCAGTTACAAAGTCTGTAAATCAAATCCTTAGAGACTTAGATGATATGGGAAATAGTTTTGATAATTCAGTAAAGTATGACTCGGAGCAAAAGGAATTTATAAAAAAACAAATTCTTGATATCGCCCAATAAAAAAGCGTAGAAACAAATCTACGCTTTAGGGTTAATTATTTAGTAATGTTTTTAGTCTCTTCTCCCTCCTCCTTGAAGTGCGATCATTAATCTCAAAATAAAAACAAAAAGATTTATATAAGTTAGATACATACCCAAAGCCCCTGCAAGGTATTGATCATCATTATATCTTCTTGGCATTGTGTAAAAATCGACAAATGACATTGCAACGAATAAAACGGTTCCAAATCCTGCGATTATCAATTCGAGTCCTGAACCTCCAAAAACGCCTGGAGCAAATAATCCTCCAATTAACTGGACAAACATTGCTATTAGCAGTCCTATCAAACCAAGACCAACTACCCCACTAAGTGCTTGACCAACACTATCACTCATTCTTTGGCCAGTATAAGAGGCAATAACAAAAGTTATACCTGTAGCTAATGCAGCTGTTCCAACAGAACCAATACCAATTGTTCCTATTGCTAAAGCAACTATTCCACTTAGGGTGAATCCAGTTAACAAGCTAAAGCCTGTTAATAATGGCAAAGCCTTAGAATTATTTGCATTATTTGCAGCACTTGTGGCTATAAAAAACAAAATCAATTCTGCAATTAATGCAATTATTGAAAGAGGCTGGAAAACCCCCGGATTTGTTGCTATGAGTGAGACACCTGCTAAAACGCCTAAAGAAGTTAGAACCATACCTCCACCGACGTAAGGTAAAGCTTTTTGAACAACATTAGGTCCAACAATTGAACTAGTTTGTGCTTCACGAATAGCTTGATTGAAATTACTACTTGCTGGCATTTTCTTTATTAAATATGAATTCATTCTACTTGATTTTTAAAATTTCAGGGTACGGATCACCAGAGTTATAAATTTATTGATAAGCCTCAATGATTTTCTGAACTAAAGGATGTCGAACTACATCTTCAACAGTTAAATAACAAAATTTTATACCTTGAGTTTCAGAGAAAATTCTCGATGCTTCGATGAGGCCGCTTTCCTGATCTTTTTTCAAATCAATTTGTGTAATATCTCCGTTAACAACCATTTTTGATCTCTCTCCTAATCTGGTTAAAAACATTCTCATTTGAGAGCAAGTAGTATTTTGTGCTTCATCTAGGATAACCATGGAGTTGTCTAAGGTTCTACCTCTCATAAAGGCTAAAGGTGCAACTTCAATAATTCCCTTGTCGATTAACGAATTTGTTCTATCAAACCCGAAAATACTATGTAAAGAATCAAATAGAGGTCTTAAATATGGATCTACTTTTTGTTGCAAATCACCAGGCAGAAATCCCAAATTCTCACCAGCTTCAACTGCTGGTCTGGTTAAAACAATTTTTTCAATTTTTTTCTCGTTCAATAGTCTTGCCGCGCAAACAGTTGCCAAAAAAGTCTTACCTGTTCCAGCTGGACCAATTGCGAAAGTAAGATCAAAATTTTCAATTGATTCAACATATTCTTTTTGCCTTATAGTTCTTGGTCTTAAATATCTGCCTTCTTTTGAACGAGCAAGAACTTTTTTTCCAAGTTCAGCATGTGAAGATGATTCCCCCATATTTAGAGAACTTAAAGCCGCTTTAAGATCAACCTCGGGAACTTCTAATCCTTGTTCCCAAATTGGTCTTGTTAGTTCAACTAATGCTGAGGCCCTTTCAATTTTAGATATAACACCGTTCATCTCAAGTTGTAAGCCTCTTATGGTTAAAGAAACTCCTGTTAAGGACTCAAACTTTTTTAAGAAAGAATTACCTGGGCCTGATAATGCTGTAGCAGCATCAGAGCTTGGCAAGTCTATTGTGAAGTGACCAGTTTTGGAAACTTCCTTCATCTAGTTATTGAATAAAAATTTATCAAATCACTAGCTTTCAGCTTCATTACCCTCGCTTTTAACTTTACTACTATCATTTTCTTCGTCTTTAGTTTTTGCCTTAGCTAATTTTTCCTTCTCTAACTTTGCTTTACCAATTGCGATAGATGGCCTTTCTTTTTTTTCTAATAACCCTCCCTTTTCTAATAAAGATCTCACAACTTCAGTTGGCTGAGCACCCTGTATAAGTCTTGTTCTTAAAGCTTCTGTATCAAGCCTGGTTTCCTTGGTTCTTGGGTTATAAAAACCTAGTTCTTGTAGAGGCCTACCATCTCTTCTGGAAGTACTATTGCATGCAACAATTCTGAAACTTGCCTCTTTTTTCTTTCCAAAGCGCTTAAGGCGCAGTTTAATCATTTTAAATTAATTCGTTTTTAATAATAATATCATTGAAAGGTAAAAATTTAGAAACTATAAATCAGCAAACCCTTTTTTCTTCTTATTATTTTTTTGTTTTTTCATCGGTTTATTACCACTCATTCCTGGCATTCCTCCCATTCCTGGCATTCCTCCCATTCCTGGCATTCCTC
>JFMF01000379.1 GCA_000635535.1 Prochlorococcus sp. scB243_496M6
CATTCCTGGCATTCCTCCCATTCCTGGCATTCCTCCCATTCCTGGCATTCCTCCCATTCCTGGCATTCCTCCCATTCCTGGCATTCCTCCCATTCCTGGCATTCCTCCGTTTGACATTTGTTTCATAAAGCCTCTCATTCTTTGAAAATCAGCTAATACTTTATCAACATCTTTTGCCTCATAACCGCTACCCTGAGCAATTCTTTGTCTTCTTGAAGGCTGCGCAGCAAGAACCTCAGGTTTTTGTTTTTCCTCAAGAGTCATTGATGAGATCATAGATTCTATTTTCTTAAGTTGGTCCTCTCCATCTTTTATCATCCCATCATCGATTTTGTTCATTCCAGGAATCAATTTAATCAATCCACCAAGTGATCCCATCCTTTTAATTAATCTCATTTGCTTTACAAAATCATTAAAGTCAAAAGTCGCTTCTTGAAGTTTCTTTTGCATTGCTTCAGCATCAGCAAGTTCAACTTCTTTTTGGGCTTTTTCAACCAGTGTTAATACATCACCCATTCCCAAAATTCTGCTTGCCATTCTCTCTGGATGAAATGGTTGCAATGCCTCTATTTTTTCTCCTACACCGATAAATTTAATTGGTTTACCACTTATTTTTCTTATTGATAAAGCAGCTCCGCCTCTTGAGTCTCCATCCAACTTAGTTAATATCGCTCCTGAAATTCCTACTTTTTCATGAAATGACTTCGTCAAGTCAGCAGCTTCTTGCCCAATCATAGAATCAACAACAAGCAAAACTTCATCAGGATTAGAAACTTCTTTTATTCGAACCATTTCACTCATCATGGAATCATCAATTTGCAATCTTCCTGCTGTGTCAATAATTATCGAATTAAAATCATTTTCACTAGCAAAATTTAATGCGTCCTTTGCTATTTCTTCTGGTTTTCTATTTTTTTCTTTAGCTGAAAAAACTTCCAAGTCATATTGACTTCCCAATGTTTTAAGCTGCTCCACAGCTGCTGGTCGATAAATATCTGCAGCAACCAAAAGAACTTTTTTATCTTTTTCCTTCAAATAAAGTCCTAATTTTCCTGTTGCAGTTGTTTTACCGGCCCCCTGAAGTCCAGCCATCAAAATGACCGTAGGACTATTTTCATTCTCGTTTAATGGAGAATTTTCATTCCCCATAATGTTAATCAATTCTTTATTTACAACTTCTATAAATTTTTGACCTGGGTTTACACCCCTAACTACTTCTTCTCCAATTGCTTTATCCTTGACATCTGATATAAAATCTTTTACAACAGACAAACTAACATCTGCATCAAGGAGTGCTCTTTTTACCTCCTTCAAAGCATCGTTAATATTATTTTCACTAATTTTTGCTTCGCCTCTTAAACCCTTTACTGCGTCTTCAAAGCGTGAAGAGAGTTCATCAAACATTATTAAAAAGTAATTTTAATTATTATAGATGATCTTGAAGTTTGTAATTACAAGCCGCTCACGAAATCAACCAATTTCCACGATTTATTTGAAAAACCCAAAATATATTTAACTTTCAGGGGATTTAAAGATGTTTCATTAATAAATTCTCCAGAATTCTTTACAAACCTCTCTAGATAATTCAATTCTACTAAAACAACTATCCGAGATGAAGTTTGCGATTCCAGATCAATCTTACGTATTTGGGAATTAATCTCCTTATAAATTCCTTTCTTGATATCGTTCTGTCTTTCTTCGATTGTTCGATCAATTAGACCTTTACTAACAATCTTAGAAAGATTAATTTCACCCTTTCCCGCTAAGTAATTACTTTTATTAAGAAGCCATCCATTAATTAAATTCCTTATATCCTCCAAAGAAGGCGAAGCAGTATTAAGCTCTTTGAATTCATAGGAAATAATTGAAGTAGATTTCTCAGGAATAGAATTCAATTTACTTGAAGGATTTTTTTTTATTTCTTGAATAATATCTATCTCACTAAGCTTTTTATTTTTATCTTTTACAATTAAAGGTTTTTCAGCAATAGATTCGTCCTGAATTGATTTTTTAAAATTATTTCTTAAAAATCCAATACCAATACCAAATGCAAATAAGATCAAAAAAGCATAGAGATAAATTAAATACGGCGACCGATTAATTATCTCTTTATCCTTTAAGAATTCCCCAAAAATAAACTTTAATTCAGCAATTTTTTCAATTAAAAAATTATAAAACTCAATTGGTTTTTTCTTAAAGTATTCCTCATTGAATTCTATTTCTTTGGTCTCAACCTTTTCATAGCCTTGTTTTATGCCACCAGGCCAAGGTAATCTTCTTTCATCAATATTCCCCAATATATTATCAAAATCTTCAGTGGTTTTTGTGGAGGATTCCTTCTCAGTTTGTTGGTATTGAAGATTT
>JFMF01000380.1 GCA_000635535.1 Prochlorococcus sp. scB243_496M6
TTTGTTGGTATTGAAGATTTGATCTAATTGCAATTTTATTTGATTTCTTTTCTAATTTTTCAATAAATTCTTGAATTTCCCTATCTTCAAACCAAGAATCTAAATCCACCTCTTTTGAGTCAATGTCTCTATACCCAACTAAAACATCATTCTCTAACCAATTTTTACAGAAAATACATATCGCTTCTAACTTATTTCCAGGATAATTATTAAGCCAATCTCGTAAATTTTCGTCAGAACTACTTGAAAACCTTGCAGAGGCTTGGTCAATATCAGCTAAAAGCAAATCTAAACAACCAACTAGAGGCATTGAATCTAGACCTGATAAATTTAGTTTCTTTAAAATTCTCCTCGCTTCAAATAATTTTTCTGGCATTCTTCTAGAGAAACCAATAGCTGTTAAGGATAGAAACGCTAAAAATCCTGCTTCTAATGATCCTCTTTTTTGTAATTCAAGAAACAAATCAATCTGTTCTTGCACTGTCAAAAATGGCTTAATTTGTTGAAAAAAAACTTCAAACTCTTGCTGATTTAAATAATCTTTATACTCAGATTTATTATTACCTTCCAAACCACCTCTTTTGATTATTAGATTTTCCAACATACTTAAGCCTTTTTTATGAGAATCATGATCATTTAGATCTCTACTAAGTAGATCTAGGATTCTGTAAGGAAGCAAAGCAACCAAATCTTCTTCAAGTTGTTTTCTTATTTCTCCAAGTTTTCCCATTCTTTGAAGAAGTTGTATACCCTCATATAAAAAGTCTGCCGCGTTCGAATAGGATCTAAGCTGTTGTTCTTGAATTGCAGAATCTCTAGCTGTTAAAGCAGCCAATAATGTTAAATCAGCTTCTCTACTACTTCCTAAAGCTGGAGTTTGTGGGGGTTGCAATGCTTTTCTCGTAATTTTAAAAGCTTCTTTTGGTGAACCTGATTCCCAAAGAAGAATTAATCCTGCTACTTCTCTATTTGAGGAAAAATCCAATCCAGAATTACCATTTAATAACAAATTTTCATACTCTCTTCTGCTTTCAGGATCTGTAAGCAGATCTGCAGTGAGGCGAAGCAGCTCAGATCTTTGGGTTAAAACTTCATAAGTAAAACCTTCATCAGGTGTTTTATCTAACCGCAATTGAAACGCCCTTAATATTTCCTCAGAAGTTGCAGAGGGGCTTACGCCAATTAAACGAAAATGGTCTAAAGGAAGTTCCAAACAAATATCCTATTGAAAATTCTTAGACAAATTTTATCAAGTTAAAAAAATTTTTCACAAGGTCTTACAGAGTTATTAAAAAAAATCATGAAAATCGCCCATCACGGCTTAGAATGTTAACAAATCAAAACTTCGTTAAGGTATTTTTCTTGGAAACACACGTAGAGAGAATCTCAAATCTTCAAGACATAAAAAAAGCCGAATTAGATCGAGAAACCGGATTATTCCTTTATGAAGACATGACGCTTGGTTGTAGGTTTGAGGATAAGTGTGCAGAAATGTACTACAGGGGAAAAATGTTTGGTTTCGTTCATTTATACAACGGTCAAGACGCTATAAGTACGGGAGTAATTGGCGCCATGAAAAAGAAACATGATTGGTTTTGTAGTACCTACCGCGATCATGTTCATGCACTAAGTGCGGGTGTTCCCTCATTTGAAGTAATGAGTGAACTTTTTGGTAAATCCACTGGTTGTAGCAAAGGCAGAGGTGGATCCATGCACTTATTTTCAAGAGAGCATCACCTACTCGGAGGATATGCATTTATTGGAGAGGGAATTCCAGTTGCCT
>JFMF01000381.1 GCA_000635535.1 Prochlorococcus sp. scB243_496M6
GAATTCCAGTTGCCTTAGGGGCAGCCTTTTCAAGTAAATACAAAAAGGAAGTTGCTAGAAATAGTAATAGTGATGCCGTAACTGCAGCATTTTTTGGGGATGGGACTTGCAATAATGGGCAGTTTTTTGAATGTTTAAATATGGCCCAGTTATGGAAATTACCCATAATTTTTGTTGTTGAAAATAATAAATGGGCTATTGGGATGGCTCATGATAGAGCTACTAGTAATCCTGAAATCTGGAGAAAAGCGTCTGCTTTTGGTATGCACGGCGAGGAAGTTGATGGAATGGATGTATTAGCAGTAAGAGGGGCAGCACAAAGAGCAATTGAGCGGGCTAGGGCAGGAGAAGGACCCACACTTTTAGAATGTTTAACTTATAGATTTAGAGGGCATTCTCTTGCAGATCCAGATGAATTAAGGTCTGAAAAAGAGAAGGAGTTTTGGGGGAAAAGAGATCCTATTAAGAAATTAGCTCAAGAAATTATTGACGGTAAATTCGCTACGGAAGAAGAATTAAAAATTATTGAAAAGAAAATTGATGCTGAAATATCGGAGTCAGTTAAAAACGCAATTGAAGCTCCCGAACCTCCTTCAGAAGAATTAACCAAATATATTTGGGCAGAAGATTAGATTAAATACCGCTAGGTAATTTTCTGGTTAAATTTCTTAATTTTCTTAATGCCTTAAGTTCAACTTGTCTTACTCTTTCTCTAGAAACTTCTAATAATCTTCCAATTTCAGCAAGCGTATGTCTCTCATTCGCATCAAGTCCAAACCTTAGTTTGAGAACATGTTGTTCTTGCTCACTTAAATGACTTAACCACTTACCAAGTTGCTCTTGATGCATTTTCTGTTCAACTTGATCTAAAGGCTCTTCATTATTACTATCTGCAATTAAATCACCTAAAAAGCTCCTACCATCATCTCCATTGACTGGAGCATCTAAACTACTTGTCGATAAAGCTTGTCTTAAAACAGAATCCAATTCTTCAACATCAATTTCCATAGCCTCTGCAATTTCTATTCTGCTGGGCATTGCACCAAGCTTATGAGCCAAATCTCTACTAACTTTTCTAATAGAGGCTAACCTTTCACTTAAATGAACAGGTAAACGGATTGTTCTTGATTGACAGGCAATTGCTCTTGTCATACTCTGCCTAATCCACCAAAAGGCATAAGTAGAAAACTTATATCCTCTTGTCGGATCAAATTTTTCAACAGCCCTCTCTAACCCAAGAGAACCTTCTTGTACTAAATCAAGTAATTCCAAACCTTTACCTTGATATTTTTTTGCCACACTAACAACTAATCTTAAATTAGCTTTCATCATTCTTTCTTTAGCTCTTCGACCAATTTTTATAGTTCTTTTTTGCTGAGTTGTAAAATCTTTAATCTTTTCATTTAATTGTCCATCTTCTGTAAGAATCATCATCTTCTGGACTTGATTACCCAATTCAATCTCTTCTGCAGGTGTTAATAAGGGAACTCTTCCAATATTTTGTAAATACCAACTTATTGGATCATTACTTCTCCTTTTAGGTTGTTCTGATTGGGTTGGTAATGAAGAAACCATTTTTTGACCTGATTAGGTAGTAAAACTCTCCTATACTTTTAAAGAAATGGCCAAATATTTAATGCGCGCTTCAGATTTCAAGTAATATTTGTACACTTATGTGTTTAAAACTATAAATAACTCTCTTAAATTGTTTCTTTCAAGATATTTGTCTCGTTTTTATATTTCTCATTAATTTTGTCAGCTCATCACCAATAGCAGAAGCATTTGACCCACTTTTGCAATTCGATGCAGCAAATGAATGCAAAAGTACATACTTAACAAAAAAATCTGTTGATATATTCCTACACAAGGTT
>JFMF01000382.1 GCA_000635535.1 Prochlorococcus sp. scB243_496M6
TTATTATCAGCAATTATGCTGTTAGCTCCTTTTAACAAAATACTGATATTGAATTCTTTTGCCGCTTCACAAGCAAGCTCAACATTGGTCTTAGAAATAATATTAGGAAATAATCTTCCAAATTCTTTGCTATGTGGTGTAATCCATGTCTTATACTTTCTCTCTAAAAAGAAATTTGCCCCCAACTTAGACTCCGAAATTCTATTAAGTGCATCTGCATCCAAGATCAATAATCCTCCAAAATCCATAAGATAGTCTTTTGATTTTTGCCAATCATCATTATCAATTCCTATTCCTGGACCGACAGCTAATGAATCAAATGCAGTTAAATCAATATTCCTTAATGCACTAAATAAAGATGCATTCCCATTTTGGTTAGATTGCATAGTTTCTTTTAAAACTATTTCTGGGGCAACTTGCCAAATAGATTCAGCAACTATCCCAGGAAGGACCGCAGAGATAAAGCCTGCTCCACTTGATATAGCCCCTTTTAATGCTAAGTATGCGGCACCAGGATATTTTTCACTTCCGGCTATTAGTAATGTCCTTCCTCTTTGATATTTGTTGTAATTTTTTGGTAAAGAAGGTAGATCAATATTTTTTATATCTTTGTAAGTAACCTTAAAAATCTTTTTATCAACTTTGGACAGTTTACTAGTGGGCATCCCAATATCTATATGGTGCAATTCTCCAATAAAAGGCAAAGCTGAATCTTGGGTCAACCCAATTTTATAAAGACCAATGGCCAAGGTATAGTCTGCCTTTACTGCGTTATCT
>JFMF01000383.1 GCA_000635535.1 Prochlorococcus sp. scB243_496M6
GTCTGCCTTTACTGCGTTATCTAAAAAAGGCTCTCCTTTATCAGGACATAATCCTGTTGGAATATCAATACTTATTACCTTTCCATATTTTTTATGAAATTTTTTATTAAATAGTTTAATTAACTTATCATCAACTTTTCTTGTTTGATTATTACCAAAAACTGCATCAATCCAAAGCTCTTTCCCATTTGCATCAGGAGGTTCTACTAATTTTGTGACACCAATAGATGTAAGATAATTAAGGTGGTTATTTGTTAATGTTTTTTTTATCGGGAATGGACACCATACCTGTACATAAAAACCTCTCAAAAAAAGTTCTCTAGCTATTACTGCACCATCCCCGCCATTATGCCCAGGACCAATAAAAACAGTTATTCCATGCTTGAGAAGAGGTTTCTTTTTTAAGAGCCATCTACTAATTTGGATACCAGCTTTTTCCATCAATGCTTCTTGTGGCATTCCATCAGAAAACATTTCTTTCTCTAATATCAACATTTGCTTTGAATCAACAATTAAATGTTCAGAGTCAATTGTTGGCCATACAATTTCATTCATAATGAGTACAAAGCAATTGAAGTACTGTTCAAAAATTTAAACTTTCATGTTAAAGACACAAAAGGATAAAAAATTAGAGAACTTTTTTTCTTCTAATAATAAAACTAAAAAGAAAAAAAATATCATTGTAGGTCTTTCTGGTGGCGTAGATAGTTCCCGTTCAGCTGCCCTTCTTGTAGAAAGAGGCTGGAATGTTGAGGGATTAACTCTTTGGCTAATGAAAGGACAAGGTTCCTGTTGTTCTGAAGGAGTAGTTAGGGGTGTA
>JFMF01000384.1 GCA_000635535.1 Prochlorococcus sp. scB243_496M6
CGAAAGAGAGGTAATTAAAAAAACTACTGAAAGCTATGAGAAAGGATTCACTCCACTTCCATGTTCGATGTGCAACAAGAATGTGAAGTTTGAAGAGATGCTCAATTACGCAATAAGCAAAAAAGACTTTACTCATATTGCGACCGGACATTACGCAAGGATAAATAAATCATCTTATGCTAAAACCATTGATTGCAAGAG
>JFMF01000385.1 GCA_000635535.1 Prochlorococcus sp. scB243_496M6
GACAGGGTAAAAAACATAGTTTATGTAGCAGATAAAAGTGATCTATTTAATAAAGAAGCAATAATTACTAAAGTTAACTGGGTTTCAATCGAAGAACCTGAGCAAGAGATAGAAGTAGAAGCACAAATCAGATATAGAAGTGATCCAGTAAAAGGTACATTAATACCTTTGAAAAATTTAGATAATACAACTACAACATTTAAATTAATTTTTGAAGAAAGTCAAAGTTCGGTAACGCCAGGACAAGCTGCAGTTTTTTATAAAGGAGAAATTTTATTAGGTGGTGGACTAATTAGTTAATTTTCCAAAAGAAATTTAATCCCATAAATACTATAAACAAAAACAAAATAGGTTTATCTCCAAATTTTGTATAGAAAGTCTTTTCGGATGAAAAATTAGGGAACAC
>JFMF01000386.1 GCA_000635535.1 Prochlorococcus sp. scB243_496M6
TAGAAAGTCTTTTCGGACGAAAAATTAGGGAACACTATTTCATTTTGCTCAACATCATATTCTAAAAGTTTAATTATTT
Organism: Prochlorococcus sp. scB243_496M6; assembly: GCA_000635535.1. The sequence goes on from JFMF01000386.1 coordinate 80, forward strand.
TTCCATCATCTTGAACTAAGCCTGAAGGGCCGGTATTTGATACTAGTAACTTATTTTTCTTATTTTCAATACTTCTTAATCTAGCCAAAGATAGGAATTGATTATAAAGCTTAGCTGGATATGGATCTAAATTTGCTGCAGTTATTAATAGTTTTGCACCACTATTAATAGCCTTTCT
>JFMF01000387.1 GCA_000635535.1 Prochlorococcus sp. scB243_496M6
TTCACCTATTGGAACAAGTCTATTTTTATCTATAAATGTGGTAAAAGATTTATCTCCAATTTGAAATCCGAGTAAAGAACTTCTTAACTCATTATTTGAATTTCTGAAACCTCCTGACAAGGTATTAACCTTAATGCCTTTAGAAAAATAAAAATTATTAGATAGAGTTCCTTCAGGAGCAACAAGAAGTTTCGCTTTGTTTGATAAAGCATATTTTTGAGCGATAGATAGCTTTTCTTCAATAAATTCATCATTTATTTTTAATTTTTCTCTTGTTGGTATATTAGTTTGCCAAATAGCTACTGGATATTCATAATTTCTTTTTATCGGAGTTGTGAAACCCCCAAATAAATGTAAGAAAATAAAAACCAAAAGTCCTAAAAGAAATATTTTTCTAAAGTAAAGTTTTCTTTCCCATCTACCTTGAATATAAAAAATCCAAAATCCAATCAATATTTGTAATACGCATAAACCACTTGCACCAATCCATCTTGCTAAACCA
>JFMF01000388.1 GCA_000635535.1 Prochlorococcus sp. scB243_496M6
TGCTAAACCAGCAAGATAAATATCACCTGGGATAAGACTCTCTCCTAAACCTATCCAAAAAAAAGGTGTTTGAGAAAGTATCAATTCACCAACACCCCAAGTCAAAGATAAAAAAAATACTTTTACTGTTAAAGATAATATTTTCATTTTGAAAACATCCTCTTTCCAGAGAATAATTTCAACTAACAACCCCCATAAATAAACTAATATCCCACCCAAAAAAGCGCAAAATAATAAAATTAAAATGGCAATAATTAAACTTGCAAG
>JFMF01000389.1 GCA_000635535.1 Prochlorococcus sp. scB243_496M6
CTCCTTTCACTTCCCTTCCATAAAATAAATAGTGATATCGGCATAAAAATCAGCCAAAAATGAGTTGAAACTGAAATTCCTCCTAGAATCCCTCCTAAACAAGGGTAAAAATAATGTCTTAGACTTTTAATTTGGGTTGGGATTAACAATCTAAAATTAGGAAATTAAATTTATAATCACCCATTTATTGTACCTTCATTCTGTAGACTAAGTTCTAGTAACTTTCAAAATTT
>JFMF01000390.1 GCA_000635535.1 Prochlorococcus sp. scB243_496M6
CTGGACGAGTAATAAAAGGTTGGGACGAAGGTGTAGCAGGCATGAAAGTTGGAGGCAAAAGAAAATTGACAATACCTCCTGAACTTGGATACGGGTCAAGAGGAGCTGGAAATGTAATACCTGCTAATGCGACTTTAATATTTGAAGTTGAATTATTAAAAGTCAATTAAATTAAGTAAGAAAAATATCTAAGACTTTTCAATTTAGTTAATCTGCAAGTAATATAGATACAACACCAAATATT
>JFMF01000391.1 GCA_000635535.1 Prochlorococcus sp. scB243_496M6
TTGTGGACAGATTACTTTAAACCAGTTCACTTAGAAACTTATCCAGACTTACATGAAACCATTTGGAAGGCAGCCAAATTATGCAGTGCATGCAAAGTTAATATTGACTTAGCCCAAGCTGAAGAACTCATGAGTTGTGTAGAAAAAATTCATAATATTTTCTGGGCTTCAAAAGGAAGATCCGACGCTTTTGTAAAAGCCAGCTAATAAGAGTTATTTTCAAAAGTTTTTTTGATTTTATTTTATTTTTTTTTAGGTTTAAGAAAAACCGCGATTATTAG
>JFMF01000392.1 GCA_000635535.1 Prochlorococcus sp. scB243_496M6
CAGGAAGAACTGCAAGAAAATGTGAACCTCCAGCTATACCGTGTAGTAAGCCTAAACCAGTCAAAGCATGTGAGTGCTTATTATTATTTTTCTGTTCCTTAACATGAAAGTGAAAGTGACGATGGGCAATTCCATTCTCATGCTTATGAGAATGCGAGTGGATACTTAATTGAAAAGAATTTTTTATAGCAAATACTCCAACTACTAGAAGAGAAATGCCAACTAGGAATTCGGCG
>JFMF01000393.1 GCA_000635535.1 Prochlorococcus sp. scB243_496M6
TCGCTTATAGGAAGAATATTTTGTTTTAAAAAAATATCAGCATATTTATGCATCAATTCTATTGATGTTTTTAAATCCGTTTTAAAAGTCTTTAAGTCTCTATTATTTATTCCAATCAAATTAAAAGATTTTAACTTTAGAATCCTTTCTAATTCATTATCGTTATGGACTTCAACAAGAACACTCATCTTTAAATTATCAGCTATTTTCTTTAAATAAATTAAATCGTCATCACTTAAAATCGCAGCGATTAATAATATTGCATCAGCACCAGATACCCTTGC
>JFMF01000394.1 GCA_000635535.1 Prochlorococcus sp. scB243_496M6
TTATTGGATTTTAGGTGTCCAAAGACAAAAAGATTTTTACGCAATATTAAAAACGCTTTTAAAGAAAAATGATCACTTATTACTTGTGCCAGTACCAAACCAACCTAGTTGGCAATTAAAAGATCTCTCTCAGGTTAAAGAAATTGACCTTCAAAAAATAATTGAATTTAAAACATTTGAACTTGCCATTGATTATTTATTTTCCCTAAAAAAATGGCCGCCTCGTCATCCTGTCCTAACGGGTTCTATTTTTTTAGTTGCTGAATATACATCAATTAACTGTTAGGATAATTTTTAATAAAACACATTGAGTAGGATTTA
>JFMF01000395.1 GCA_000635535.1 Prochlorococcus sp. scB243_496M6
CTAGGCCTCCACCTTCGACAGTTAAAACATGGGGATTAAAAATAAACGCCCCAAGTTTCTTACAATCTTCCATTATTTCATTTAATTCATCTATCCCGTTCCACCTTAATACAGGTAAAGCCGCTAATCGCGGTGATCCTTGTTGAGAAACTGCCTCTAAATGCCGAAGAACTTTTCTACCCCATTTTTCCCTCATAAAATTTATCAATTCTAGTTCACTATTATTTGGCAAAAGCATCTGTAAATAAGTCCAATTTTTATCTTTAGACCTCATATGAAGAGTTGTATGATTCCATACGACTTCAGAAATTCCATTAACGAGTTTTTCTTCTTCCCCAAGTAGGGTAAATTCAACTTTGAATTTTTTGCAAATCAACTCGATCG
>JFMF01000396.1 GCA_000635535.1 Prochlorococcus sp. scB243_496M6
TTTTGTTCCTCCAAAAGTCGATTGAATTAATATCTTGTGACTTCTAGCATTACTTTTAAACCATTTTGGCATTTGATCTACAATTTCTTCTTCAAGAATTGCTCCTAGTTTCAGATCAATTGCTGCGCTGGTGAAAGTTTTTAATATTTCTATTGTTTTTTCAAATTCAATACAGTCGATAACAATTGAATACCACTTATGTTTGATATCAGTAGCAAGTATTAAAGAAGTAATCATTCCATTAGTCCCATAA
>JFMF01000397.1 GCA_000635535.1 Prochlorococcus sp. scB243_496M6
AGGTGGTTTTATTACTACGATTGAGCAGCCAAAAATTTGTTAGAGGTAAAGCAATAACTTTAATATTTTTATCAGCCATTTTTTCTCCTAAACTTAAAATCTCTCTATGACTTAGAGAAATAAGACTACTCAAATGACTACAAGTAATTGGAATACTTTTAATTTTTAAATTTTCGATTGTCTCCAATAAAACTTTTATTCCCGCTCCAGGCTCAATCATCGATTCGTCTATATGCAAATCAATTTCTAATTTATATTTACTAGCTAGAA
>JFMF01000398.1 GCA_000635535.1 Prochlorococcus sp. scB243_496M6
CTAAAATGCCTCCATTAGAGGAAAATATTTTTGCCAAATCTTCTCCATTAGTTGTATCCCAGAATTCCAATGGAGCTAGAGCAACGAATTGTAAAGTCAACTCAGATGAATATTTTTTTTGTAATTTAAAAAGTTCGATCCAAATATCAATAGATTGACTTTTGTAAGTATCAATATGACTTCTAATAGCTCGGTATCCATTTTGTATGGCAAGTTTTAATGATTTCTCAACTCTTTCAAGAACCTTATCTG
>JFMF01000399.1 GCA_000635535.1 Prochlorococcus sp. scB243_496M6
GTTTTGTAACTTTATTTTTTAAAGGATTTAACTCAGAAACAAATCCATCTTCCCAACTAATGGAGACTGAACATAAATCCTCCACATCGATAATGAGGTTATCTATATCTTCTATTAAACAAAGGGTTCTGGGAATAAGAACCTCAGCTGTGCCGGAATTACTCAAATTTTCAAATTTTATTTTATTTTAAATCATAAGAAAACTTTACTGAATTAGAAAATAATTCAAATTTCGCTAAAAGATAAAAATAATTATGAAAAATT
>JFMF01000400.1 GCA_000635535.1 Prochlorococcus sp. scB243_496M6
TGCAGGTTGTCTTGCTCAGCAAGAGGGAGAATCCTTACTAAGAAGAGTCCCAGAACTTGATCTGGTTATGGGGCCTCAACACGTAAATAATCTTGAAAATCTTCTGGGGAAAGTTGATTTAGGAAATCAAGTTGCTGCTACAGAAGAAACCTTCATTTCTGAAGATATAACAAGTGCCAGAAGAGAAAGCTCTATTTGTGGCTGGGTTAATA
>JFMF01000401.1 GCA_000635535.1 Prochlorococcus sp. scB243_496M6
CTGCTAGGAGTAGAAATCAAAGATATATCAATAATATTGAAAGCGTTTTAATTGAGGGTTTAAATCCTAAAAATTCCTCTCAAATTATGGGTAGAACTAGAACAAATAGATTAACTTTCGTAGAGATTCCCAAAAACATTAACTTTAATTTTTCGTTGGGAGATGAGATAGATGTCAGAATAAATGAAGCAAGACCTTTTTCTTTAACAGGAGAACTTTCTTTATAAATTTTTTTTAAATGATCGGGGGAAAGAAAAAATGTATTGGGCTAATATTTGGCGGGCATTCCAATGAACATGAAGTATCGATATCCTCTGCAAAAACAGTTTTTCATGCATTTAATGCACAAATAAACAAAGAACGCTTTACAGTTAAAGCCTTTTACATAAACAAATATGG
>JFMF01000402.1 GCA_000635535.1 Prochlorococcus sp. scB243_496M6
GAAGGAATTGAATTTCAAAATGTTGATGTTTGGTTTCCTCTTTTACATGGTTTTAATGGTGAAGACGGATCAATTCATGGCTTACTTAGATTTACAAAGAAACCTTTAGTCGGATGTGGAATTATTGGCTCTGCACTTGGAATGGATAAAATATTGATGAAAACAATTTTCTCAAATCTTAAACTTCCTCAAGTTAAGTATCTAGTTTTTCAAAATGAAGATCTCAACGATAAGGAAGTAAAAAATAAAATAATTAATGAAATTTTAAAAAAATTAAATTTTCCTGTTTTTGTTAAACCATCGAACTCTGGATCATCTCTTG
>JFMF01000403.1 GCA_000635535.1 Prochlorococcus sp. scB243_496M6
TATTAAAAGTTGTAGAGCACTAAATATTTTCGGTTTTGCACGAGTGGATTTCTTTTTAGAAAAATCTTCAAATAAAATTTTGCTAAATGAAATAAATACAATTCCTGGTTTTACAAAAAACAGTATGTTTCCAATGCTTTGGGAAGCTTCAGGTTTAAAAATTGAACAACTTGTGGCTAAACTAGTGGATATATCTTTAGATTTGTAATTTAAATCAAATGTTGCATGGACTCCTTTGGTTACCATTACTTTT
>JFMF01000404.1 GCA_000635535.1 Prochlorococcus sp. scB243_496M6
CCTTTGGTTACCATTACTTTTAATCTTCATTTTATTAACTGCACTTGGATGGTTAGAAAGAAGAAGGCAAAATCTTTTCAGAAATTGGGCGAGTGATTCTGAACTATGCAAGCTAGATAGTTCAGGTGCAGCGTCCTTAAAAGATGGGGAATTAAAGTGGAGCGCATTTGAGGCTGGTAAATTTGAAGAAAAAGATTGTTTTACAATCAAGAAACTGGAATTAGTTGAATTAATGGCACTA
>JFMF01000405.1 GCA_000635535.1 Prochlorococcus sp. scB243_496M6
TCCTCTAACAAGTGAATCTCAAGGTAAGTGCCGGCTGAGATTAGTAGGGGATGGTAAAGAGATGGATGTACCATTTTCAGATGCAGAGCAAGCGAGAGAATGGATGGACCAACTGATGGAAAAAGCTCGATGTGATTTGTGAAAAACCAAAAAAGAATCAAAAATAGAAGCTTTTTTTTTCTAATTACATTTTTATTTTTAACAAGCTTATTAAGCATAAAAACTCT
>JFMF01000406.1 GCA_000635535.1 Prochlorococcus sp. scB243_496M6
TCTGGTAGTGAATTTTTTTTCGCAGAATGATGTGGTAAAAAATTCATCTTTAGATTTTCCGATCCGATTAATTTTTGTTGAAACTAATTTATTAGAAAAAGATTTAAAAAAAAATTTATCTCTCAAGAACGTTTCAGTAAACAGAGAATTATTTCCTTTTGGTTTGAAAGTTTATATTAATTCAAGAATTCCAATAGCTTACGGTGAGAGATTAATTAACGACGAAAAAATATTAGGCTTCATTGACAAAGATGGGGTTTTTATAAATAAACAA
>JFMF01000407.1 GCA_000635535.1 Prochlorococcus sp. scB243_496M6
TTTTTTTAATTATTGTAGTGTTGATATGGGTTTTGCATTCAAACAAAGTATTTAATAAATAAATATTTTTAGGATTTTCTTCAACAAATTCCTACAGATGAGCTCAGTAAGTTCATAATGCACCCAATACTATTATTAGATTCCTATTAAGAGATGAGCTTCGGTAACAATCCAAACTTTGATCAATCGAGAGAAATCCTTCCAAGCCAAAACGCCAAAATTGAAGTTATTGGCGTAGGTGGCGGTGGCAGTAATGCAGTCAATAGAATGATTAATAGTGATTTAGAAGGGGTTTCTTTTAGAGTCCTCAATACCGATGCACAAGCCCTACTTCAATCTTCTGCAGAGAGTAGGGTTCAACTTGGACAAAACCTCACAAGAGGTCTGGGTGCAGGTGGAAATCCAAGTATTGGGCAAAAAGCAGCCGAAGAATCCAAAGAAGAGCTTCAACAAGCACTAGAGGGATCTGATCTTGTTTTTATAGCCGCTGGAATGGGTGGAGGAACTGGTACAGGTGCAGCTCCTGTTGTTGCAGAAGTAGCCAAACAAAGTGGAGCTCTAACAGTAGGTATAGTGACCAAACCATTTTCTTTTGAAGGGAAAAGAAGAATGCGTCAAGCAGAGGAGGGAATCGCAAGACTAGCTGAAAACGTTGATACCCTTATAGTTATTCCAAATGACCGTTTAAAAGATGTTATTGCAGGAGCCCCCCTTCAAGAAGCATTTAGGAATGCCGATGATGTTCTTAGGATGGGCGTCAAAGGCATAAGTGACATAATTACTTGCCCTGGATTAGTTAATGTTGATTTTGCAGACATAAGGTCAGTTATGACGGAAGCTGGCACTGCTCTTCTCGGAATAGGTATAGGTTCAGGAAGATCGAGAGCTATAGAGGCAG
>JFMF01000408.1 GCA_000635535.1 Prochlorococcus sp. scB243_496M6
ATAAATATTACTGGTGGCAAAGACATGACTTTAGAAGACATGACCTCTGCATCTGAAATTATTTACGATGTTGTCGATCAAGAAGCAAATATTATTGTTGGTGCAGTGGTAGATGAGGCAATGGAAGGGGAGATACAAGTTACTGTAATTGCTACAGGATTTGAAACAACCCAACCATTAAACCAGCAAAGAATAAAAAACAGATTAGCTAATCAACCCTTATATAATTTTTCCGATAATAAAGAATCAGGAGCTAGTATTCCTGAGTTTTTAAGATTAAGGCAAAATAAAAAAGATATAGGTTAAAAGGTAAAATAAAGTGACTCGGTTATCTCGCCTGCCTCAAGCATCCCTTGTGGCTGCTAC
>JFMF01000409.1 GCA_000635535.1 Prochlorococcus sp. scB243_496M6
CCCTTGTGGCTGCTACCTTCCGGTCCTGACCAGGTTTAGGCGTTAAAACCGCGAAAGGCCGAGTCAGAATCATACTAGCAACTCTTGATTAAAAAAGATACATAAATTTATTATGTTCCCTTCAGACCTAGTTAACTATAAAAAAAAATCTCGCAAAATCATTGCACTAACTGCTTGGGACTCCATATCAGGATCTATTGCAGAACAAGCACATGTTGATCTCGTACTAGTAGGAGATTCATTAGCAATGGTCTGCTTAGGATACAAATCGACACTGCCAATAACTTTAGAAAATATAATTTATCATACTAATTCTGTTTCAAGAGGATTTAAGAAAAAAATTGAGGAACAACCTCTAGTCGTTTCAGATATGCCTTTTCTGACTTACCAATGTGGTGAAGATAAGGCTGTTGAGTATGCAGGGAAAATCATTCAGAGCACTTATGCAAAAGCTGTAAAAGTGGAAGGAGCTGAACCGGAAATACAAAAAGTTATTTCTAGATTAATAAGAATGGGAATCCCTGTTATGGGTCATATAGGTCTTACACCACAAAGCTATCTAAAT
>JFMF01000410.1 GCA_000635535.1 Prochlorococcus sp. scB243_496M6
AGCTATCTAAATATTGGATTAAGAAAACAAGGCGAAAGCCTAGCAAGCCAAGAAAAAATTAAAAGAGAGGCTTCAATTCTTGAAGAATTAGGATGTTTTTCAATAGTTCTTGAACATATTCCTGATTTGCTTGCTAAAGAATTACAAAATTCTTTAACAATTCCCACAATAGGAATAGGCGCAGGTAATTATTGCGATGGGCAAGTAAGAGTTACTGCAGATTTGTTAGGACTCAATGATGATCAACCCCCATTTTGCCAACCAATTATCCAAGGAAAGAAATTATTTAAAGATAAATTAAAAGAATGGGTAGACTCTGAAAGACTTAGTTAATCTTATCCCACCACTTAAACATAGAAACAAGAACTTGATTGCTAAGTTCCATGCCATTAGGCTCACTTAAAAAGAATCTATTCCCCTTTCTTAATAGTAGTCCACTTTCAAGAAATCTTTCCCATTCTTCAATCAATTTACTGAAGTTGCTTTCAAATTTTTTGTTTTCCCAGTTTTGTTCTTTAAACACTTCTTTGATATCTACACCCTCTTTAAGTCTTAATCCCAACATTATTTTCTCATCAAGTTCTTTATAAACAAACTCCTTATTAGTTAAAGATGAATCTAAATTGAATTCGTCTTGTCTAGTCACCCATTCTTTATACTCTTTACTAACTCTTGGTCGAGTAAACTTTTCCCCCCAAGGTGAACTAGTAGAACCTTGACCAAAACTCCACCAACCTAAACCCCTCCAATAAACTCTATTATGTCTCGACTGATGTCGCGGAAGGCAATAGTTTGATATTTCATATCTTGAATACCCTGAGTTTTTTAAAATTAAATGGGTTGATTCACTATTTCTAAAAGCTTCTTCATCACTTGGGAGTTTTAACTTACCTAAATTAATTAATTTTTTAAAAACAGTGCCATGTTCAATATTTAAATCGTAAATAGATAGATGAGGTGGTGAAAATGAAATTGCTTTTTTTAAGTCATCTTGCCATTCTTTAAATCCACTTAGTGGCAAGTTTTGAATTAAGTCTAAACTCCAGCTTTTTATTAACCCAGAATCATATTCTCTCTTCAACCATAAACAAGATTTCTCTGCATCTTCTCTCAAATGACGCCTTCCCGACTTTTGAAGTATCTGATTATTAAAACTTTGTACTCCAAGACTAAATCTATTTATCCCAGCATTTATGAATCCAAAAAGATCATCTTGAGTGAAACTTGCTGGATCAACCTCCATAGTGATTTCAGCACCATAGTCAATTCCATAATTTTCTTTAAAAAGATCAACTAATTCTTTGATTTGGGCAGGATCTAGAATTGAAGGTGTACCACCTCCTAC
>JFMF01000411.1 GCA_000635535.1 Prochlorococcus sp. scB243_496M6
ATAGAGGTGATTTATGCTTAATTGACAATATTTCTTTATATAAAAATTGCAAATACTCTTGAACAGTTTTGCTTCCATAACCTTTTAAAGTTTCAACTTCGTTTCCTAGTGGAATAACTGCAAAATCACAATAAAAACACCTTCTGTGGCAAAAAGGAATGTGCACATAAGCACTTCTTGGAAACTTATTCATAATCTAAATTCATTTTTAAGCTCCAAAAAAGTATTAAGGATCGAAAAAAATAGAATCCTTATTTACCTAATTAATAAATCCTAGTAGATTATAGATATGACAGATATCT
>JFMF01000412.1 GCA_000635535.1 Prochlorococcus sp. scB243_496M6
TATGACAGATATCTTAGTATTAATTTTATTTGTATTGTCTGGGGCTGCTTCAGGTTGGCTTGGTGTTGATTTATTGCCTGTAGACATACTCAAACAGGTATCTAATGTAGAAGGTTTTAGAATTGTTTTAGCAATAATTGGGTTTTTTGTAGGCTTAGCAGCTGGTTTTGTATTCCTTCAACTTAGAAAGACTTTTCTTGATCAAATAAGAACGATGCCTACGGACTTACTAATAAGTAGGTCTGTTGGATTAATTTTAGGATTACTTGTTGCGAATCTCCTACTGGCGCCAATACTATTAATTCCCTTCCCTAGAGAGGTTTTTTTCGCAAAACCATTAGCAGCAATATTAAGCAACATTTTCTTTGGTGCGCTTGGTTATAAGTTGGCAGATACCCATGGAAGGACATTATTGAGATTATTCAATCCAAATAACACTGATGCATATCTAGTCAATGAAGGAATTCTCCCTGCTGCAAGTCCAAAGATTCTAGATACTAGAGTAATTATTGATGGAAGAATCAATGGTCTACTAAGTTGCGGCTTATTGGAAGGGCAATTAATTGTTGCTCAAAGTGTAATTGATGAATTACAAACTTTAGCTGACTCAAGCAGTAATGAAAAAAGGTCGAAAGGCAGAAGAGGTCTCAAGTTATTAAAAGAATTAAGAGATTTATATGGCAGAAGACTTGTAATAAACCCAACAAAGTATGAAGGTAATGGGGTAGATGAAAAACTCCTTAAAATTACTGAGGATATGACAGGGACTTTAATTACGGCTGATTATAATCTTTCTCAGATTGCTGAAGTTAAAGAATTAAAAGTTATGAATCTAAGTGATTTGGTTATTGCTCTAAGGCCAGAAGTACAACCAGGAGAATCACTTAATATAAAAATAGTTAGAGAAGGCAAAGAAAAAATGCAAGGTATTGGATATTTAGATGACGGCACAATGGTTGTTATTGATGAGGCAAAGAATTTTGTGGGAAGCAGATTAGATATTGTCATCACAGGAGCATTACAAACTCCAACTGGAAGAATGGTCTTTGGAAAACTAATAAATAATCCTGAGTCAAACAAATCTTTTAAATCACCAGCGACACAGGGCTAAATCTAGCTAGAATCAGATCAATCTTAATTTTGTGATACAAATGACTGTATCTGCTCCTTATTACGGGGAAAACACCGTTATGAGGACCCCGCCCCCTGATCTCCCCTCTCTTTTACTGAAAGAGCGAATTGTTTATCTTGGTTTACCATTATTTTCAGATGATGATGCGAAAAGACAACTAGGAATGGATGTTACTGAGCTAATCATTGCTCAACTTCTTTATTTAGAGTTTGAGGATCCAGAAAAACCAATCTATTTCTATATCAATTCAACAGGGACAAGTTGGTACACTGGTGACGCAGTTGGTTTTGAAACAGAAGCTTTCGCTATCTGCGACACAATAAGCTACATTAAGCCTCCAGTACACACAATATGTATCGGACAAGCAATGGGGACTGCTGCAGTTATTCTTTCATCTGGCACTAAAGGGCAAAGAGCCGCTCTTCCCCATGCTTCTATTGTTTTGCATCAACCTATAAGCGGAGCAAGAGGCCAAGCAACTGATATCCAAATAAGAGCTGAGGAAGTTTTGAAAAATAAAAAATCAATGCTGGAGATTTTATCTCGTAATACTGGAAAGACTGTCGAAGAACTCTCAAAAGACTCTGACAGGATGAGTTATCTCAACCCACAAGAAGCTCTAGATTATGGAGTTATCGATAGAATACTCACAAGTCAAAAAGATCTACCAAATAAAATTTAACTCTCACAAAACTATTTTAAAATCATGCCAATAGGAACTCCAAGCGTGCCTTACAGACTTCCAGGAAGTCAATACGAAAGATGGGTCGACATATATACAAGATTAGGTGTTGAAAGAATTCTTTTTCTTGGACAGGAAGTGAATGATGGAATTGCTAATAGCCTTGTCGCACAAATGCTTTATTTAGATTCTGATGATAATTCCAAACCTATCTATCTTTATATAAATAGTCCAGGAGGATCAGTAACTGCTGGCTTGGCTATATATGACACTATTAAATATGTAAAAAGTGATGTAGTAACCATATGCGTAGGTCTCGCGGCCTCCATGGGAGCGTTCCTGCTGGGTGCTGGCACAAAAGGGAAAAGAGTTGCTTTGCCTCATAGCAGAATAATGATTCATCAACCCTTAGGAGGGACATCTCAACGCCAAGCAAGTGATATTGAAATAGAAGCTAAGGAAATTCTAAGAATTAAAGATATGTTAAACATGTCTATGGCAGATATGACAGGACAATCATTTGAGAAAATTGAAAAGGATACTGATAGAGATTATTTTCTAAGTGCGGAAGAAGCAAAAAATTATGGCTTAATCGATAGAGTAATTTCACATCCAAGCGAAGCAAATCAATCTTAAATTTTCTAAATCAAAATTTTAATTTTAATTTTTAAATTAATAATTTTTTTGGTTTATTTACACCTTAATGTCTAAAATAATAATTACCAAATGCAAAGAATCTACAACTAATGACCCAACTCTTTTACGACACAGATGCAGATCTAAGTCTATTAAATAATAAAACAATAGCGATTATTGGATACGGTTCACAAGGTCATGCACATGCCCTAAACCTTAAAGATAGCGGTATGGATGTAATTGTTGGATTATATAAAGGAAGTAAGTCTGAAAGCAAAGCTATTAGCGATGGTCTACAAGTATTTAGTGTTTCTGAAGCTTGCGAAAAAGCAGACTGGATTATGATTCTCCTCCCAGATGAGTTTCAGAAAGATGTTTACCTTAAAGAAATAGAACCAAACTTAAAAGAAGGAAAGATATTAAGTTTCGCTCATGGTTTCAATATAAGATTCGGACTTATCAAACCTCCTAGTTTTGTGGATGTTGTAATGATTGCCCCAAAAGGTCCAGGACACACTGTTCGTTGGGAATATCAGAATGGTCAAGGAGTTCCAGCGTTGTTTGCAGTAGAGCAGGATTCTTCCGGAAGTGCAAGATCATTGGCAATGGCTTACGCTAAAGGAATTGGCGGAACGAGGGCTGGGATTCTTGAAACAAACTTCAAAGAAGAAACAGAAACTGATTTATTTGGCGAACAAGCTGTTTTGTGCGGAGGATTGTCAGAACTCGTCAAATCAGGCTTCGAAACTCTTGTAGAGGCAGGATATCAGCCCGAACTTGCTTACTTTGAATGTTTGCATGAAGTTAAACTTATTGTTGATTTAATGGTGAAGGGAGGCTTATCTCAAATGAGAGACTCTATTTCAAATACTGCAGAATATGGAGATTATGTAAGTGGCAAAAGACTTATCAATAGTGATACAAAGAAAGAAATGCAAAAAATTCTAAAGGATATTCAAGATGGAACTTTCGCTAAGAATTTTGTAGAAGAATGCGATAAAAACAAACCCTTAATGACAAAATTAAGAGAAGAGAACTCAAAACATGAAATTGAGAAAGTGGGTAAAGGTCTGCGCTCGATGTTCAGTTGGCTGAAATAAATTTATTTTTACTATTTCTTGGATCGATTGGTTTTGATTTATTGATCGGCGATCCAAGATTCTTAATACACCCTGTTCAAGTAATTGGCTTTTACATAAAAAAAATATCTGATTACCTCATAAATAATTTTGGGGAAAATAAAAATATATTGTTTTGGGGTGGTTTCTTCGTAGCCATATCAACTATTGGAATGAGTTTTGGTTTAGGAAAATTTATAGAAATAAGTTATGTGCAATCAAGAAATCATTTTTTTGTTGGATTGTTAATTTTTTTTGGGCTTTCAAGTTGTATTGCTACAAAGGGGCTTATTTCAAGTGTTAAAGAGATTGCAGAGCTAATAGACCGCAAGGAAATTAATAACCAAAATAAGAAAATAATCAAAGAGAAAGTACAACGAATAGTAAGTAGGGATGTAAGTTCATCTTCTTTAGAACATCTTTTGAGATCAAGTACAGAGAGTCTTACCGAAAATTCTGTAGATGGAATATTTGGACCATTATTTTGGATTTTTATTGGAATTATTTTTATGAAGTTTTCAATTTTTCTACCAGGACCATTGTCACTTGGTTTTTCTTATAAAGCCATAAGTACTTTAGATTCAATGATAGGTTACAAATATGATTATTTTAAATATTTGGGTTTTTTCGGTGCAAAAATCGAAGATATTTTTACGTTTGTTCCTTCAAGATTAGTTTTAATCACGTTACCTTTAGTTAGCTCCAAAGTTTATGAGTATGGATCTATCATAAAAAAAAGCTATCTTGATGGTAAAAAATATGATTCGCCTAATGCTGGAATTTCAGAAGCTATATTTGCTTATATTTCTGGAATAACATTGGGTGGAAAAAGTAAATATAAAAATGAGATTATTAAAAAGCCAAAGATCAATGCGAATGGAGATAATTGCACTGGAGAGAAAATTAAATTAATTTGTCAATTAATTTTGAAATTACAATTATTATGGATAATAATTTTTGTCTTAATTTTTTTTATAATTTCAACTTTATAATAATAATAAACTACTTTTAAAATTACTAAAATAAATTATAAAAACTCTATGCAAGAAAACGACTCTCCAATAGAAAATCAAACTGATGACTTTACTGATACATCATCAACTGATAATGAATACTCAAAATGGGTAGACAATCAGGGAGATGAAGTAAAGAATGTTTTTGGATTTAATAGCAGTGCTGAACTTGTTAATGGTAGAGCAGCAATGATCGGATTCTTAATGCTCATATTAACCGAGTTAGTTTTTAGCGGCAGACCTGTTACTTCTTCAATTTTTGGTATTAATTAAAAATGGAAGCAAAAAAATCTAATCCAATAAAAGTATTCTTATACATATCTGTTTGGGTGATTATTTGGGGTACTATAGGATCTTTAGTCGATTTTCCTCTATATAAAAATAAAATCTACTTAGAAGGAAGCATATATCAATATCTTACTTTCACAATTACAGCTATTATTTCTATTATATCCGCAAAGTTTTTTTATAAGAAAATTGATTTATAAAAACTTGTACCTAAATTTCTTAATAATTTTTGCTGGTTCATTACTTTCATTGGACTTGTAAAGTATCCACTGATGAGTCTCAGTATCATGGTCACAACCGTAATTTCCAGATGTGTTATCGTAACTTGAAAGATATGAATGACAATTTTGGTCTGCCTCAAAAGCGGAGTCATAACCTGTTAGAAAATATATCAAAAATAGAACAGTTATCAACAAGAAAAATACTTGAGAAACTAAATTAACTACCTTCATAAGATATTCTAAAATTTAAATATATCATCTAATAAAATCTTTCGATCAAAAAAAAAATAGCTAACGTCCAACATTAAATACAAAGTCATGGAATTCTTGATTCTTTAAATACAGGATGACTAGCAATACTAAAATGATATTTAAGCCTATTACTATTGATCCAAAAATATTTATTTGTTTTTTACCTGGCAAAGTGTAAGTAAATTTCTTGCCTTTAAGAAAACCAGCTAAGCCTTTTTTTTCTTTTATTAGAGTATTTTGAGTATTATTCTTAACTTCATTATCAGAAAAACCTTTTACCATTACAAATTCAATAACAAATTTATAATATTCCAAAAAAATAAATTATTTTAATAATTAACAATTTTTAATCACATATGGGATCATTAATGAAATTCTCTCATTTGAGAAATTATTAAAAAAATAAGCTTCAATAATTTCCGTTTGCAGCCCCAATAAACTTGATTGACATTTGAATCTATTTTGGTCATATACTAATAATTGGAGTTTTTCTATTTCAGAAACTAATTCTTTACATATTTGGGTTCGAGAATCTTTAAAACAATCAATAGATTGTTTTAAAATCTTAGACTTTGTTGGTATTGTTTCAGCCATAACAAAATTAGAATAAAACAAAAATTTAAGGAATAAAATAGTTAAAAATTTCATTACTTCTTGAGATTTCAAAATTTTGGATACCTCGTTAAGACTATTGGGCATTGAGCTAATTGCATTTTTTTGCGATTAAAAAAAAAGATGCCCTAAAAGAGCACCTTGTTATTAAAGGAAGAAATAGATTAAAAAAATTACCCTTGAACTCTATCCTTAAAAAGTTTACCTGCAGAGAATGTTGGAACTCTTTTAGCGGGTATTGCTATTTTTTCGCCTGTCTTAGGGTTTAAACCCTGTCTTGCAGAACGATCTCTTGGTTCAAAAGAACCAAATCCTAGTAAAGAGACTTTTTTGCCTTCCACTACTGAATCAACAATAGTTTCAATAGCTGCATCAACAACTAAAGAAACATCCGTTTTTGTGAGCTCTGTACGAGCTGCAACAAGATTTACTAAATCAGCTTTGTTCATTGAAATTTAAATTAAAGCTAGGGGTTAAAAAAAGATTTAAATCGAGTTTAAACCTCGAACTTTCACATCATATGGAGCAAATACAAATACGGCAACCGAAAATGCCGGCGGCGCAAAGCTTTATACAAATTTTAGGGACATTTTTAGCAACATTATTTATTTCTTATAACCGCTCTTTTTCATTTATTAAAATATACTTTTCATTTAGAGAACAGCAAAAAGCATTGGTAGCACTAGATTTAGCATTAAAAATCTAACTACATTTAGCAAAGGGGGAAAATGTCAAAGGGGGGTGAATTGAAGAATTTGAGCTATTTATTATGTTTTATTAATTTTCAGATATATTTCCTTCTCATCACATGAAAAAACACAATTTGTATTTTGAAATCAAGAAAAATCTAGTTTTCTAATTATTAAACTTTCTCTATAAATCGTTTTATGCACTGAGCAAATGGATGAAGAAATTGCAATTAATTAGAAAATTAATACTCTCCAAGATCTAATAAAGTTGATTAGTGAAGCCTTAAATTTGAGTTTTTTTTTAAATTTTGCATCTATTATTCAAATATCAGTAATTTAAATAAATTATCTCAATATTTAACTAATCAATGATAAAAAAAAGTGATTCATCTCAATAAAGGTAAACCATTTCCTTTAGGGAGTTCTCTAACTTCACAAGGGATTAATTTTTCCTTAGTAGCCACAAATGCAGAATATGTAGAAATCTTATTGTTTGAGAAAGAGGACTCTATTTCCCCAAAAAGCACATTCAAATTAGATCACACTCATAATACAGGTCCATACTGGCATGCGGAAATAAAAAATCTAGATGAAGGTTGTATTTATGCTTTTAGAGTAAAACAAAAAAATAATGAGATTAATAATAACTATGAGAAAAAAGTATTACTTGATCCATGTTCAAGGGGTATTACCGGATGGAGAAGTTATAAAAGAGAAAATGCATTAAAAAATCAAGAAAATACTAATTCTTGTCTTAAAAGTGTTGTTTGCGATAGAAAATTATTTAATTTTAAGGATTTTCCAAGACCGAAACATTCTTGGGAAGAAACAATTATTTATGAACTCCATATCAAAGCTTTCACTGAATCAACTGATAAAGATGAAAGTTGTTTTAAGAAATTTTTAAAAAAAATTCCTTATCTCAAGGAACTGGGTATTACAACAATTGAATTACTTCCAATTTTTTGTTTTGATCCTACTGATGCCCCAAATGGTCTAAAAAATTTTTGGGGATATAGTCCAATTAATTGGTTTACTCCGCATTTTGAATATCTTTCGAATGAATCCGCAGAAAAGAATAGAGAGGAATTTAGAAGATTTGTAGAGGAATGTCATAAAGCAGACATTGAAGTCATCTTAGATGTTGTATACAATCACACTTCCGAAGGTGATTCAAAAGGGCCCGCAATATCTTGGAAAGGTATAGATGAAAATCTTTATTACTTTATTGGAAAAGATAAAAATTTTCAGGATGTCTCCGGATGTGGTAATACTATTGCAGCAAACAGAGGATTAGTTAGAAAACTAATAATTGAATCTTTAAAATGTTGGGCGAGTGAATTAGGAGTTGATGGTTTTAGATTTGATTTAGGAATTGCCCTATCTAGAGGAGAAAATCTTTCACCGCTTGATAATCCTCCAATTTTTGAAGATATAGAATGTGAACCAGAACTTATCGATATCAAGTTCATAAGTGAGCCATGGGATTGTGGCGGTTTATATAAATTAGGTGATTTCCCATCTAAGAATACTTTCACTTGGAATGGTCATTTTAGAGATGACTTGAGGAGATTTTGGAAAGGGGATAAAGATACAGCTTGGAATATGAGCGATAAAATAAAAGGGACGCCATCTATTTATAAAGAAGATAATATTTTTCCAAAGTCAATAAATTTTATTACTTCACATGATGGATTCACTCTAAAAGACTTAGTAACTTTCAATAGAAAACATAATTTTGCCAATAGAGAACAAAATAGAGATGGAGATAACCATAACAATTCTTGGAATCATGGTACTGAGGGACCAACTACGAACTTATTAATCAATGATTTAAGAAAAAGACAACAAAAAAATCTTGTTCTTAGTTTGCTTATCTCTAAAGGTGTTCCAATGATACTTATGGGTGATGAAATAGGAAGATCACAAGGCGGGAATAACAATTCTTGGTGCCAAAATAATTTATTGGGCTGGATGAATTGGGAACATGGTCAACAAGATTTGGAATTATTAGAATATTTTAAATACGTTATAAAAATCCGAAAAAAACTAATAAACATTTTCAATCCATCATTCTTCCCTAATAATCAAACCAATGAAAATATTCCAACATATCATTGGCATGGAACAAAGTTAGATAGCCCCGATTGGAGTAGTTGGTCTCACACAGTTGCCTTTAGCATTAACAAAGACAATGCTAGTCCGCTGGTTTGGATAGGTTTAAATGCATATTCAAAAAGTATCGATTTCCCCTTGCCGAAATGTAAATATAATTGGTTAAAAGTTATTGACACTAGCATGTCTGAGATTTTTGAACCCTTAACTATTAATGAAAAATCTGTTTCAATAAAGAGTAGAAGCTCTTTACTAATCATTTCAGAAGAAGTATTTGGGGCAAAAAATAATTTATTCTAAAAGCGGGCGGCGGGAATCGAACCCGCATCTTCAGCTTGGAAGGCTGAGGTTTTACCACTAAACCACGCCCGCATTAAGTAATAGAATTACCATTGCAATAATACATTATCAAACAATAAACAAAGTAAAAAGATTGGAAAATTCACACTCGAAAAAAAATATTTCTAGATCAACAACAAGATTAATGTTCTCTTATGGGCTAGGAGATGCAGGCACAGGTTTAGTCGCGACACAATTTGGTTTTTTTCTTTTCAAATTCTTTATTTCTGCTGGTTTACCAGTAATAATTGCAGGATCATTATTAATGTTAATAAAGATATGGGATGCAGTAAATGATCCGTTAATTGGATGGTTAAGTGATCGTACTAAATCAAGATGGGGGCCTAGAATCCCTTGGATGGTAGCAGCATCTGTTCCCCTTGGTTTCTCCTTAGCTGCGATATGGTGGACACCCACTGGTTCAGTGCTAACCAAGACTATTTACTATGCCATAATTTCTATAATCGTAATGACTGCTTATACAAGTATTAATCTTCCTTTCGCAGCTCTTTCTACTGAAATTTCTGAAAAAACAGCAATAAGAACAAGACTAAACGCATCTAGATTTACTGGCTCAATAATCGCAGGACTAACTGGTTTAATAATTGCTGGAGTTGTATTAGGTTCCGACGGATCAGCAAATAATGAATATTTTTTAATGGGTAAAATAAGCGGATGTATTGCAGTTGCTGCAACATTAATTTCTTGTTGGGGATTAGCTCCATTCGCAAAAAAAGCAAGAAGGCCTTCAGGAAAAGTTGAAGCGATAACACTTCAATTCAAAAGAATCTTCAAAAATAAAAAATTTCTAAAAGTTATTACGCTCTATATTCTTCTCTGGTGCGCCTTACAATTAATGCAAACAGTTGCGTTAATCTATGTCGAGGATGTACTGAACGTACCAACATATGTTGCGAAGTGGATCCCTATACCTTTTCAAATTAGCGCTTTAGTGGGTTTACAAATATGGACCAGAGTATCAAATAAATTGAACAGGATTTCAGCGTTAAACTATGGAGCGATTATGTGGATTATTTCATGTACAGCAGCTTTATTTTTACCTTCATTATCAAAAATTTCAGGGGCTGGAGATAATTTATTCCTAAATGCCAGCAACATATTTCTATTCATTCTATTAATTTTCATAATCTGTCTTATTGGCATTGGAGCTTCAACCGCTTTTCTTATCCCTTGGTCACTACTTCCCGATGCAATAGACGAAGACCCAGAAAAACCAGCAGGATTATATACTGCTTGGATGGTACTTATTCAGAAGATTGGTATTGCGTTTAGTGTTCAATTATTAGGATTTTTATTGTATTTATCAGGTTATCAATCATGCTTTGTTGATAAAGATGGCCTAAATATTATTGAACAATGCTACTCAGCACAAATAACTATTAGATTATGTATTGGTTTTATACCCTCAATATTGGTAATCATTGGTCTTTTAATCATGAGAAAATGGGATCGAAAATTAATTACAAACTAATATAAAGATATGTATTACCTTGATTTTGTCAAAAGACTTTTAAGCAGCCTAGTCATTGGCGGGCAAGCAATTAATTTTATCTTTAAGGGTAAAATTTCTAAAAATGATCTCTTTGAGCAACTTATGGAGTCAGGTCCTGGCAGTTTGTTAATTGTTTTAATTACGGGAATTGCCGCAGGTACAGTTTTTAATATTCAAGTTGCATCACAACTTACAAGTATGGGGGTTTCAAGTGAAATTGGAGGTTTATTAGCAGTAGGAATGGCAAGAGAAATGGCTCCTCTTCTAACTGCTACTTTAATGACTGGGAAGGTTGCAACTGCCTATGCTGCTCAACTGGGTACTATGAAAGTCACAGAACAAATTGAGGCAATAACCATGTTAAGGACCGAACCAGTCCAATATTTGGTAGTCCCAAGGTTACTATCGATGGTAATAATGTCTCCAATACAATGTCTTTTGTTTTTATCTGTAGCTTTATGGAGTGGACAAATTTGGAGCACAATTTTTTATAAGGTTCCTCCAATAGTTTTTTGGACATCTGTAAGATCAGGCAATGTGAGTTTAACCAGTGCAGACTTAACCTCAATGTTAATAAAATCTGTAGTGTTCGGATTACTTATTTCAATCATTGCTTGTGGATATGGACTTACAACCAAAGGAGGTCCAAAAGAAGTTGGAACAAGTACAACAGGTGCAGTTGTAATGACTCTCGTTACTGTATCTTTAATGGATGTATTACTAACACAAATTTTATTTGGATGATCCTATGTTTAATACTAAATCAAAAAAAGAAGAGCCAGTAATAATATCTCCTTCATTTCAGTTGCCAATCATTCTAATAGTTTTAAGTTTTATGCTTTTGTTTTTGAATATTGGTTCTTTGCCAACAATAGTTTTTGCTTCTTTTAGCTTTTTTTTATTACTTCAGTCATTCACTTTAAGAATAAAAATAACAAATGATGATTTTGTCGTTTTACAATTAGGAAAAGAGATTAGAACTTTTCCATTCGAGAACTGGATATCATGGAAATTCTTTTTCCCGATAATCCCAGGTATTTTTTATTTTAGAGAAAAGTCCAGTCCTCATTTATTACCAATTTTATTTAATCCAAAGCAATTAAAAGATGAGCTCATAAAAAAAGTTGACTCCCTGGAAATTAAAAATTCTTAAAATTCAGACTTTGCCTAATCATCAAAATTATTTAAATGACCAATACAGAAATTTCCGACAATAATCCTGAAAAGGAATTAAAAATAGATAAGTCAATTTCAGATGATAAAACAAAACAAATTATTAAGAAAAATACAACTCAAAATAAAAAAATTACCCCAAAAAACGATAAATCAACTAAGTCTTTTGATGAGATTTCTAATGAAATTTTTAGAGATCTCTTTTCAAAAAAAGATTCTTTAGTTAAAGAAATAAAAGAGTTAGAAACAAAAAAAAATGAAATGGAAAAAGATATTGAGTCTAATTTTAAAGGACAGTCAGATAATATTGCTAAAAGAGTTAAAGGCTTTCAAGAGTACTTAACTGGAGCTTTGCAGAATCTTTCACAAAACGTAGAGAAACTTGAATTAGTTTCTCAACCAATAATCGTAAAGCCTTCCCCCCTTGATGAGAAAAAGAAAGACAATAGCACAAATAATGTAGTTAAGGTTCCTGCTCTTTCCGAGACATTTAAGCCAGATGAAGAGATTATAAAAAGTTGCTTTTCAAGTTTCACAGAACAACCAGACTTTTATGCAGAACCTTGGAAATTAAGACGGAGTCTAGATTCCTCAGATATAGAAATTATGGATGATTGGTTCTTTAACATGGGCGGAAGAGGATCTCTTGAAAGTAGAGGATCTCGACAAAAAAATGCCTTATTATCAGCTGGCTTAATATCTATTCTTGGCGAATTATATGGAGATCAATTTCAGACTCTTATTTTAGCTTCGCAGCCTGAACGATTAGGTGAATGGAGAAGAATTCTTCAAGATTCACTTGGTCTAACAAGGGATGACTTTGGACCTAATAGTGGGATTGTTCTTTTTGAAAGGCCTGAAGGTGTTATCGAGAGAGCAGATAGATTAGAAGCGAATGAAGAATTGCCATTTATTATCATTGATGCAGCAGAAACCTCTGTTGAAATTCCAATACTTCAATTCCCATTATGGGTTGCATTTGCTGGTTCAGATAATGAAATTTACGATGATCTTGAACTAAACTAAGCTTTATGAATTTCTTAATAATTTTTGCAAGTTATCTTTTAGGATCACTTCCGACAGGTTTTTTAATTGGAAAATATCTCAAAAATATAGATCTAAGAACTATAGGTTCTGGATCTACAGGTGCCACAAATGTCTTAAGAAATGTTGGGAAATGGCCAGCACTTTTTGTATTTATTATTGACGTTGGGAAAGGCCTTATTGCAGTAAAAATTGCTCAATATTATACAGATCAAGGATTAATAGAAGTTATAGCAGGGATATCCGCTATCTCAGGACATATTTGGCCAATATGGCTTAGAGGTAAAGGAGGAAAAGCTGTTGCAACTGGATTAGGTATGTTTTTAGCTCTTTCTTGGAAAGTTGGACTCGCATCTCTTGGCATTTTTTTAATAGTCCTAACAAAAACTAAATTTGTTTCTTTATCAAGTATTTCAGCTGCAATCTTACTTCCTATTTTTATGTTTTTTTACCTAGGTAAATTTATGCACTCATACTTTTTTATAAGTTTAATTGTTGCATTATTAGTAATCTGGAAACATAGAACAAACATAACAAGATTGCTTAAGGGAGAAGAATCCAAAATTAATCAGAATCAATAGATTTAAATATTTCTTTTAGAGCTTTATTAGGATCTATAGCTTTTGAAATTGATCTACCAATGACCAACTTAGAAGCGCCATTATCTATAGCTTCATAGGGAGTCATAATTCTATTTTGATCATCTTTATTGTCAATATTTAATCTGATACCTGGTGTAATAAGTTCAAAATTATCCTTATAAATAGATCTCAACATTTTTACCTCCCAAGGGGAACAAACACATCCATCTAATCCAGCATCAAAAGACAACTTTGCAAGTCTCAATACATTTTCTTCAATTGAATTATTTCTATCAAGATCAGTTTGAAAATCTTTAAGAGAAAAGCTTGTTAAAACAGTTATTCCTACAACCAATGGAGGTTTTACACTGACAGAGGTGGCTCCTTCTAAAGATGCTTTTTTCGAATCCTTAAGAGCTTTTAAACCTGCTGAAGCATGAATAGAAATTATATCAACCCCAAATTTTGAAACTTGGAAACATGCTGCACGCATTGTATTTGGAATATCATGAAATTTTAAGTCTAAAAAAATTTTTTTATTTAAATCTTTTAATATTTCAATAACTCTTGGACCCTCCCTAACAAAAAGTTCTAGCCCAACTTTAACCCACTTAATATTAGGACATTTTTCCAAAAGTAATTTTGCTTGACTTAAATCTAATCCATCCATTGCCAATATTATTTTATCTTCTGAATTAAATCTGTTATTCATCAATTTTCAGTTTTCAAACCTTTTAATTATTTTTTTTCCAATTTGCAAAATTTTTCCTTCCAAATCATTTTTTGAATTAAAAACTAAATCAGGATTTATTACTTTTAGACTATCAATTTTTACACCCCCACCTTTAATAGATCTTTTTGATTCGCTGCTAGATTTGAATAGTTTTAGAGCACTTAATAAGTAGAAAAACTTTACTGGGAAAACTACTTCTTTTAAAGAAATCTCTGGAATTTCTCCAACTTTTTCTTTGTGTCCAAGGAATAATTTTTCGCAGTTTGATTGCGCCTTTAATGCTTCTTCGGCACCATGGAATAAAGTAGTAACTTCTAAAGCCATTCTTCTCTGTAATTTACGAGGATTTGAGTTTTCCAGAAAACTTAAATCTAATTCAGTAAGTAATTCAAAATAGGTGGGTACTACATTATCGGGTACTTTTTCTAATTTTGAATACATTGAAAGAGGATCTTCAGTTAAACCGACGGTATTAAATTCAGATTTACTCATCTTCTTAACTCCATCTAAACCTGTCAAAATTGGCAGCAGAACACCAAATTGAGGGTCTTGTTTAAAATGCCTTTGAAGGTCTCTTCCTATTGCAATATTAAATTTCTGGTCTGTGCCTCCAAGCTCAATATCTGATTGAACAACTACCGAATCGTAACCTTGTAATAATGGATATAAGAATTCATGCAAAGAAATTGGAACTTGCGCAGTGTACCTTTTATTAAATTCTTCCTTAGCAAGCATTTGACTAACTGTTGCACTCCCCATTAAGTCAATTATGGAATTAAGATTTAATACTTTTAACCATTCACTGTTATATCTAATTTCTATTCTATCTTTTGCATCAAAATCTAAAATAGATTCATTGGCTGGCTTTCCCATCCCGAGTTGGGTTAAGTATGTTTTTGCATTATCCTTAACTTGTTTTTCCGATAACTGAACTCTTGTTTTATTTTTTC
This sequence comes from Prochlorococcus sp. scB243_496M6, assembly GCA_000635535.1. The sequence goes on from JFMF01000412.1 coordinate 15,092, forward strand.
CGGTTGGATCTCCAATTTGAGCAGTAAAATCACCAATAATTAAAACTGCAATATGTCCATTATCTTGGAATGCCCTAAGTTTTTTAAACAATATGCTGTGCCCAAGATGAATATCGGTTCCAGTTGGATCGATACCGAGTTTAACCCTTAATTTTTTATTATTTTTTTTCGCATGATCAATTATCTCCGAAAAGGTTTGATCTGTTCCCTTAATTGGAAAATATTCTTCTATTCCTCTTGATAGCCATGATGGCAATTGTAAATCATCTGTCATGAAGCTTTAACCGTTAACTTTAAGAAGTTTTATCAAGTTCATCCTTCATTCTTATTAAGGTTTTATTCATTTGATCGAACATTTGATCAGGAGTAATCCCAAATTGACTTAACTGTGTCTTTAATTGTTCTACTGTCATTTTTGCTTGAAAATCTTCAGACAATTCAAATCTCTTCATAAAAACCTTATAACGATCCATAAGAGATTCCATTTTTTTTATAAACATTTTTTTTCCTTCTCTGTCAAATTTTCCATAATCAGAGCCAAGTTTCATAAGTTCTTGGTAATCCGTAAAAAGCTTTTTAGCTTCTTCTTGAACGATGTCTGACTCAAAGAATCCCATTTCTATTTTTTTACTTCGCAGATTAAGGCTCAATTACAAGATAACAAGAATCTTTTAAATTGATTAGAAGATTAATAAATTTTAGTTTATAAATAATTCTTTGATTTATATTTTTTTAGAATTAAATTTAGTAAACATGTTTTATAAATATTGGAAAAATTTAACGTAAATAATATTTCAACCCAAAATAGACAATTTGAATTATTTGGTTCAAATGTAAATACATCAATAAATTTTCAACACTCAAATAATCTAAAAATCAAAGGCGAAATCCTAACTGAATGGAGGGATAGAATATATAATCACCAATTCAAAATTTCAAAAGATACTCACAATAAAACTTTGTACCAAACAAGTCTTCCTATAAATACAATGCCCTATGAAAGAAAAATTGATCCGTTTTCCTTGCAGCCATTATCATTGAACTTTTGGAGAACCAATCAATATATACACAATGGGCCAGCAATGTATTTCGTAATTGACTCGATGGAGAGTTCTAAAATAATCCTTTATATAGGAGAAACAAATTCAGCAAATAAAAGATGGAAGGGAGAACATGACTGTAAAAATTACCTCTTGAACTATAAAGAAGCGCTAGCTCATAACAAACTCTCAAGTCACCAAGATATTCGTTTCTTCTTAGATGTACCTAAAGAAGTAAAATTAAGACGTAAATTAGAACAGCAACTGATATATTTATGGTTACCACCTTTTAATAAAGAAACTCGAGATAGGTGGGAAACTACTTTCACAAACAACTAAAAGTTAATTAAAACCATTTTACAAATGCAATTTTCCACATTCCAAAAAAATCTAGATAACTGGCAAGGTGCTTCATTAATTTTTGGAGTTTTAGAGGAAGAAATTGCAAGCCAACTTGAAAACATAAAATTTGTTATTGACCCAAAATTATTATTAAAAAAAGTTACTCAAAAAAAATTTAAAGGAGAAAAAGGAAAAACTTTAAGCTTCGAATTTTTAGATCAAAAATTAGAAACTTTAATCTTAGTTGGTCTAGGTAAATCAAAAGACCTAAATAAAAATGATATAGAAAACTCTATAGGAAATTTAGTCAGGAAAACTGTTGATAAAAATGAAAAAATCAGCATATTACTACCTTGGGAATTAATAAATTCACAACTAGAAATAAATCAATTAGCAGAGTCAGCCAGATTATCTGCCTATAAGGACAATAGATTCAACAAAAAAAAAGATGAAAAGAAAGTTCTTAAAGAAATAGAGTTTTTAAATTTAAAAAAATTTGAGAATATTAGCTTTGAAGAGACAGCACAAATTTGTGAAGGTGTAGAACTAGCTAGAGAACTTGTAGCCGCCCCTCCAAATAGTCTTACACCTCAGGAAATGTCTCTACAAGCTTCTCAAATAGCTAAAGATCATGGTTTGGAAGTAAAAATTTTAGAGGCAAAAGATTGTGAAGATTTGGGAATGGGTGCATATTTAGCTGTAGCAAAAGGTTCTGATCTAGATCCTAAATTTATACATCTTACTTTAAAGTCAGAGGGGCCTATGAAAGAAAAGATTGCGCTTGTTGGGAAGGGTTTAACCTTTGACTCCGGAGGATACAACCTGAAAGTAGGAGCATCCCAAATTGAAATGATGAAATATGATATGGGCGGAAGCGCTGCAGTTTTAGGAGCAGCAAAAGCACTTGGAGCAATAAAACCAAAGGGATTAGAAATTCATTTTATTGTGGCATCTTGCGAAAACATGATCAATGGATCTGCGGTACATCCTGGAGATGTAGTTAAAGCATCTAATGGTAAGACAATTGAAATAAATAACACTGATGCAGAAGGTAGACTTACATTAGCTGATGCTTTAACTTACGCTTCAAATTTAAAACCGGATTCAATCATAGATCTAGCAACTTTAACAGGAGCTATTGTAGTTGCATTAGGGAATGATGTGGCTGGATTTTGGAGCAATAATGATGATCTAGCAAATGACCTGAAAGCTGCATCAGCACAGTCTGGAGAAGAATTATGGCAAATGCCTTTACAAAAATCTTATAAAGAAGGTTTAAAGTCTCATATAGCTGACATGAAAAATACAGGCCCTAGAGCAGGTGGGTCAATAACTGCTGCTTTATTTTTAGAAGAATTCTTTGATCAAAAGATTAAATGGGCTCATATTGATATTGCTGGAACTTGTTGGACTGATAAGAATAAGGGAATTAACCCATCAGGTGCAACTGGTTTTGGAGTTAAAACTCTTGTTCAATGGATTAAAAATAAATAACTATATTTAAATCATTCATTCCAAAGATTTGTTGATCTAGCGTTATCGCTCCATAATTTATCCAATCTCTGATCTCTCCCACATGAGAATCTATAGAACTTATATTTTAATTCATTTCTCTCAGCAAAATCCTGATGATATTCCTCAGCCAACCAAAATTGACCTTTTGATTTTAGTTCTACAGATATTTTTTCTGCTGGAACATGCAATTCATTAGAGGCCGAAACAATTGCATGTTTTGCATCACTTTCCTCATTTACATCTTTGAAAAAAATCACTGGCCTATAAGAATCTCCACGATCACAAAATTGACCCTTGCCGTCCAAGGGATCAATATTTCTAAAATAGAGCCTAAGTATCTTGGGTAAAGTTACCAATTTGGAATCGTAGTTCACCAAAACCACTTCCTGGTGACCTTCATGATTTTCGTATGTAGGATTTTGTAAATCTCCACCTGAATAGCCACTCTGTACAAAATTTATCCCCTGTAATGACTCTAAATCATGTTCTAAACACCAAAAACAACCTCCTGCAAGAATTAATTCCTCTGCAAAAGCGTTTACAGGATTAATAAATATTGAAAGAGCAATTATTAGAGGTAAGAAATATTTCATTCTTTTATTATAAAGTTCAAATAATAGTATTGATAATCTCTTTAGCAGCTCTCTGGACTACGCCCTCTTCTCCTAATTCTTTTTTTAAAAAAGCATAACCGTTTTTAATTTTTATTTTTTCTGACTTCCTATCAAGAATTCTACAAGATTTGCAAAAAATTTTATTTTCGTCAAACTCTCTCTGCACAAACTCAGGGATTATTAATTTATTAACTAACAAATTTACAGGAGAAATAAATTTTACTTTAAAGTTGAGAATTTTTTCAGCAATAAAAGCAGTTACCCTACTTACTCTATAACCTACAATCTGTGGGATTCCATATAAAGCTAATTCCATATTAACTGTCCCAGATTTACAAAGAGCAATTTTAGTTAGGGAATAAATATAAGGCTTTAATTTTGCACTATCTTTTTGAGAAATAACAAGTCCTTTAACTTGATACCTTCTAAATGCTTTTTTGAATATTTCATCAAAAGCATCCCGACAGGAGGGAATATAAACAACCAAACTTGGATATTTTTGTTGTAATTTTTTAGCCGATTTCATAAAAGTAGGTAATATATATCGCAATTCTTGAGGTCTTGATGCAGGCATCAAAAGTATGATGTTTTGATCTGGGCGAAGTTTTAAAATAGTTCTGGCATCTTTCTTTAGAGGAAGTTTTTTTGTTAAATCAATCATTGGATGTCCAACCCACAAAACATTTCCGCCCCTCTTTTTGTAAAATGCTGCTTCTTTCTTGAAAATTGCAAAAATCTTATCAGAAAACTTTATTAGATTTGTTGTAGTATTATTACCAACCCTCCAAGCCCACTCTTGAGGAGCAATATAGTAAAAAATTGGAATTTTAGTCTTCGATCTTTTTAATTTAGTACCAATCTTTATATTTGGTCCCATATAGTCAATCAAAATTAAGCAATCAGGAGGATATTTTTTTAGTAACTTATAGAACCTTTTTTGAATTCTTATTGTTGGAATAATAAGAGGTAAAGCCTCCCAAATTCCTATTGCACTAATTGATGTAGTATCTTGAAGAATTTTTACACCTTCTTTCTTCATCCTTTCCCCGCCTAATCCGCAAATTTCTAAATCTATAGATTTTTTTTTAGCTTCATCTAATAATGCTCTTGATAACAAACTGCCGTGCAAATCTCCAGAGACTTCTCCCGTACTTATAAATATCTTTTTATTCATAAATTAACTACAGGCATTGGTCCTCGTCTTTCTTTAGATATTGACTCTTTTAAAAAACTACATAATCTTGAAGATGAAAAATCTAATTCTCCTTCCATTACTTTTTCTAATGAATTTGAAATCGCATCATTAGATTTAAAAAGTAGATTCCAAGTACTTTGAAGTATTTTTAAGTCAAAATCTTTATTTTCCATTAAACCACTTCTCTTAATTCCAATCCTATTTAAACCTCTCAATCTTCCAGGATGCCCTTCGGCTAAACAAAAAGGAGGGACATCTCTATCTACCCTAGTCATGCCTCCAATCATTGCTAAATATCCAATATGTACAAATTGATGAATACCTAAACAACCACCAATAATAGCTTTATCTTCAATCTTTACGTGACCTGCAACTTGAACACTATTTGATAAAACTATCCTGTTACCTAGTTCACAATTATGTCCGATGTGAGTATAAGCCATCAACAAATTATTATTGCCAATAATAGTTTTTTCTCCTTCATCAGTTGCTTTATTAATAGTTACACATTCTCTGAAAGTATTATTATCTCCAATAATTACTTCAGTAGGGGCCCCTTTATATTTGAGGTCCTGGGGATCAAGACCTATAAAAACACTTGGGTAAACTTTATTGTTTATACCAATTTTAGTTCTTCCGGAAATAACTGCGTTGGGTCCTATTTCGGTTCCTTTCCCGATAGTCACATCAGGACCGACAATAGCCCCTTGAGAGACAATAACCCCATCATGTAATTCGGCACTTGGATCAACATAAGCATTTGGATGAACATTTACACCACCAAAGCCTGCATTTAATTCAGTATTTTTAGAATCCATATCACTAATCAACTAATGAAAACATTAACTCTCCAGCACAAACCAACTTCCCATCAACATGCGCCTCACCCTTAACCTTGCCAAATCTTTGTCTTTTAATAGATAATAACTCACAAGAAATTATCAATTGATCTCCAGGCACAACTGGTTTTCTGAATTTAACATTATTGATTCCAGCGAAGACGAAAAGTCCCTTAGGAAGATCTGCCATTTGCGTTACAATTATTCCACCAACTTGGGCCATTGATTCAACAATAAGAACCCCAGGCATCAAGGGTCTCTCAGGAAAGTGACCCTGAAATTGAGGCTCATTTATAGTTACATTTTTTACTGCAACAGCTCTCTCCCCAGGGATATACTCTATTACTTTGTCCACAAGAGCAAAAGGATATCTGTGAGGTAATAAACCTAGTATGTGCTCAGAGGAAAGTTGATTATTTTCACTGGATAATTTCTTTTCCAAAACTATTAAAGATAAAGTTAATTTTTTAGCGATGAGGCCAATAAAGCATTTAAAGAATGTGATCCTTTATAAACTAAAATTTGAGCCTTAGGTAACCCTACCAAAGCCAAGTCCCCAATAAGGTCTAAAATTTTATGTCTTATTGGTTCATTATCAAATCTTAATGGTGGATTTACCCATTTATCACCATCACAAACAAGAGCATTTTCCAAACTTCCGCCTTTTATTAGTCCAAGTTCACTTAACTCTTGAAATTGATCTTTAAAACCAAATGTTCTTGCAGGCGCAATCATTTCAACAAAACTTTTCGGATTTAAATCAATTACAAAAGTTTGATTTCCAATTGCTTTATAGGCAAAACTTATGGTGGATATAATTGTAGTTTTTTCGGAAGGAGTTGCAGCTATAACTGAGCCTTCTTTATTTAAAATTATTGATTTATTAATTTCTCGAAAAAAATTATCTGGTCTAGGTGCCTTTTTTATCCCCACTTCTTCAAAATCTCTAACCCACTGAATTGCCGACCCATCTAAAAGAGGAATCTCTTTCCCATCAACCTCAATATGTATATAACTCAACCCACACCCCGCCATAGAAGATAATAAATGTTCAATAGTATACAAATTTCTCCCACCTAATTTAACCGCCGTACAAAGCATCGTACTTCCAATTAAATCCTGAGTTAACTTAAAAATCTCGTTAGGTTTATCCTTAAAAGAGACATAATATCCTTCTTTCTCATAGTTAGAAATTGTAACTCTTGTTTTTTCTCCACTATGAAGGCCAATACCTTCTCTGGAGATAACACCAGCTAAGGTATAGCAAGAATCATAATTAGAAGGCCAAGAAAACACTTAAAATTTCCATCCAACTCCAAGTGTATATCTCCAACCGCCACTTAGGTCCCTGCTAGCAACATCTAATCTTAGTGGACCTATAGGTGTTTTAATCCCAACTCCCCCTCCAAGGGAAAAACCAGAGCCTGATTTTTGCAATAATTTACCAGGTTTACCAGGAACATCCTTTTGAGAGCCTAGATCAGTGCCTCCATCTACGAATAAAGCTCCAGATATCATTCTCCAAACAGGGAATCTATATTCTGCTGTGCCCTCAACAAAACTTCTACTTACTGCCAAATCACAAGATCCCCAACCTCTAACAGATGATGTTCCTCCCATACAAAAAGCTTCGTAAGGAGGTAATTCCCCCAGAATAGTTCCGGCTTTAAATTGAAATCCAATAGCTTGTGGACAGTCTTCACTATTAGGACCATTGGACTTGCATGCTTTCGTTAAATTTATTATGTTTGTTGGAATAAAAAATGAATATGAGGCTCTCATTCTATTAAAAGTTGGAGAGTTTTCCCCCATTGAAATAAATTGTTCAGTACCAAAGCTAAATTTATTTCCTGCAGTTGGATTGATAGAATTGTTCAAATTATTTCTAGAAGTACTTGCAATAACACTCACTAATGTATTTTCTTCAGGGCATGAACCATCATTTGGAGTAAATCCAATACAAATAATATCGCTTATATTGTTTCTGGTTGTGGTTGGTGTTCTGTCACCATAAGGTTTTTTGTTTCCATCACCATCTATCATCTTTACTTTCTTAAAATTCATTCCTGCAAGGACTCTCCATTTAGCGACCTTAAATGGGTCTCCACCATTTAATGGCCTTGAGAAAGAAAAACCACCTCCTGTTTTTTCTAAAACTATTGATGAAAAAGTATCAGAACTAGATGGTGATTGATCATCTACTGCATAAAATTTCCCATTATTTTGACTTTTAAATTCTTGTGGATAATCTCTACTTAAAAAAATATTTGTTCTAAAAGATGTTTTATGTTTATCACCTTTAATCCATGGATCAGATAATGAAAAATTATAGGTAGTTGAATATTCTCCAAAATTAAGATTTAAATTTGTAGACCATGCTCTTCCTAGTGCATTTGTTTCCTGCAAACCAATTGATGCGAAGATTCCTGAACCATTACTATAACCAAGTCCACCTGTTAACGATCCTGTTCTTTGCTCACTCAAGTCTAAAAAAATTATGACTTGACCAGGATTTAAATTATCCGGGCCAAGAGAAACCTTTACATCATCAAATAATGATGTGGCATAGAGTCTACCGATATCAGCTTCTAAAATTTTTCTATTAAATATGGTGCCAGGTTGCGTTTTTAACTCTCTCTTTATAACCCAGTCTTTTGTTTTACCTTTTCTAGGTTTTCCATCAATAATAAATTCACCATCAGAATTTGGGAATCTTATTTTTACGTCAGAGATAATGCCCTCAGAAACTTTTAAGATTACTACTCCGTTCTCAGAGATTCTATCTGGGCTATTAACTCTAGCTAAAGAATAACCTGCATTTTCATAACGTTCTTTTATTATTGCTATTTTATTTTGAAATTCATTTAGGTTAAGAGTTGTCCCATAATAATTTTTAAAAATATCATCTACGTATTCATTTGGGACTATAGAATTTATTGGTTTAAGTTCAACTTTCTTCAGGATTGGATTAGGCACAACATTTACTATTAGCCTCACTCCTAGTGGCCCATCTTGAGACTTTATTTTAACTCCTGAAAACCAACCACTAGCATATATTGCATTAAGGTCTTGGTTTAAAATTCGATTATCAACAATACTTCCAGGCTTTATGCTCATGGAATCATATGCAGCCAATTCAAGTTTTCTACCCTCAGGATGATTTTCCCAACCTTCGATAATTATTTCTGATATGAGGACACTTTCTTCACTAATATCATTATTATTTTCTGCAAGAAGAAATTTTTTCTCTTTTTTTATATCAATCCCTCGAAATAAAACATCATTACTATTTGGTATGTCTAAGGTTTCTCTTGATTGATCAACGTCATTTGGCAAATACTTAGCAGCCAATTCTGAATTATTTGATATAAAAATCAAGGGAGAACAGGCAACATTTATGAAAATTTTCCCAAATTTTAAAAAATGTTTTTGCATAGTATTTGTGATTAAGATAATTAAATGGTTATTTATTCAATTAGGTTTAAGAAAATAGTTTATTCTTCGGTGGATTTCGCTATAAGCTTCAATTAAACCACCCAAATCATTTCTAAATCTATCCTTATCCAGGCTTACAATTGTATCATTTTTTTGATTTAGATCCCACAATCTACAATTATCAGGACTTATTTCATCTCCGAGAATGATATTATTTCTTAAATCATAACCAAATTCTAATTTAAAATCGACAAGTTGAAGTTGAATATTTTTAAAAAAACTTTTCAAGATTATATTAATTTTTAAGGTTAAATCTATTATTAATTCTAAATCATGAGAACTAATCATGTTCATTAATTTGATTCTATCTTTTGTAAGGAGAGGATCATTAAGTTCATCATTTTTAAGATAGATATCAATTAATGGTTGTGATAGCAAAGTTCCAGGTTTAATAGTTGTTTGTTTACACAAAGAACCATAAGCAGTATTTCTTAGAACAATTTCTAATGGAATCACTTTTATTTTTTTTGCAATCATTGTATTTGCATTTTCAAGTTCAATAAAATGAGTTGGAATATTCTTTTTAATAAGAATCTCAAAAATTCTTGCACTTATCAGGCAATTAAGTTTGCCTTTTCCTTCAAATTTTTCTTTTTTCAACGCATTAAAAGCTGTAGCATCATCTTTAAATTCAATTTTTACTTTATCTAGATCATCATGAGTAAATACTTTTTTCGCTTTGCCTTCATATATCAACTCATATTTATTATTCATTAATTTAAAACCTCATTATGATTACTAAAGTACTTTTTGTAATTAACATAATTATGAGAGATCAACTTCAAATGATTTTATTTCATTTTAACTGATTATTCATCGAAACCTCATAACCTTTAAAAACAAATATATGGGAATTCATTCACCAAGTGCTAGGAGCTTATTTAGATTAGAAAATATCTTAATTATTGGAAATGGCGGTAGAGAAAACTCTTTAGCTTGGGCTATTCAAAAAAATGAATTAGTTAAAAAAGTTTATTTAATACCTGGTAACGCTGGTTCAGAAAGAATAAATAAATGTGAAAGAATAAAAATTGATATAAATAATAAAAATGAACTTTTAGAGAAGCTTGATTTTCTTAAGATAGATTTAGTTGTAATTGGACCAGAAATACCTCTAGCAAATGGATTAGCTAATTTTCTTCGCCAAAAAGATTTTAAAGTATTTGGTCCTAATAAAGATGGAGCAAAATTAGAATTTAGTAAATCTTGGGCAAAGGAATTTATGCAAGACGCAAATATTCCAACTGCAAACTTTTGGAAAGTCAATTCTGTTGAAGAAGCAAAAAAAATCATCAATTCAGCATCAACTCCTCTGGTGGTAAAAGCTGATGGTTTAGCTTCAGGTAAAGGTGTTTTTATTCCTAATTCAAAAGATGAATGCTTTAAAGCGACAGAGTCGATTTTTAATGGTAGATTTGGCAACTCTGGGAAAGTAGTTGTTCTAGAAGAAAAAATTCAAGGGCCAGAAGTTTCAGTTTTTGCTTTATGCGATGGAAAGAGATACACATTACTTCCAACCGCCCAAGATCACAAACGACTTTATGAAAAAGATAAAGGGCCAAATACAGGAGGTATGGGGGCATATTCTCCTGCCCCATTATTAACAGAAGATTACCTTAATAGAATTATCAAGGAGATAATTGAACCAACAATAAATGAATTAAATAAAAGAAATATTGACTATAGAGGCGTAATTTACTTTGGATTAATGATCACAGAATCTGGGCCCAAAGTTATAGAATACAATTGCAGATTTGGTGATCCAGAATGCCAAACAATAATGCCCCTGATGGATCAAGATTTTGTATTTCTTTTAGAAAAATGCTCAATGGGAAAATTAACTGGTGATGAAATAATTTATACTGCCGATAAAGTTAGTGGTTGTGTAATAGCTTCCTCCAAAGGTTATCCTCACGAATATAAAACTGGCTTTCAAATAAGTATAGATAAGATTGACCCAAATGATTGTCAAATTTTCGACTCAGGTACTACTTTAAGTGAAGATGGGAAATTACTAACTAATGGAGGAAGAGTCTTAAGTATTGTTTGCCAAGGTAAAGATTTCGATATGGTTTTTGAAAAAGCATATAAAAATTTAAAAAAAATTCATTTTGAGGGTATTTACTTCAGAAATGACATAGGTTATCAAGTCAGAAAAAAATTTTCAAAGGAGAATTAAGCTTATGGTAGATACCAATAATCGAGAAAATAGAAAATATAACATCACTGAAAATGGAGATATGAATAGTAACTATTGGATTAATGGACTCATCGCTTGGTGGAGTGGATTCAGTTTAAGAACAAAGTTGTTAGCCATAGCAACTCTCGTCGTAAGCCTCCTAATGACAGCAATAACTTTTTTTGCATTAAATAGTATCCAAAGAGATGCAGGAATGAATGATACTAGATATGCTCGAGATCTTGGCTTATTGTTATCTGGGAATGTTACAGAATTAGTCGCTAATAACCAAAAAAAAGAAATCTCAAATGTAGCTGAAAAGTTTTGGAGATCAAGTCGAAACCTCCGTTATATATTCTTTACTGATGCTGAAGATGTTGTGCAACTTGGGATACCTATCAGTGCGACACCAACAAGCTCAGACAGTCAATTTCAGCTCACGCGAAGATTAAAACTACCCTCAGAACTTAAAAAGAGACCCCAATTCCCATTAGTTAGACAGCATGCAACACCTCAAGGTCAAGTAACAGATGTATTTGTCCCAATGTTGTGGAAAGGCAAATATCTTGGAACTTTAGCTTTGGGAGTCACCCCCAATAAAAAAGCATTAGCCAGTGCTGCATTAACTAGAGAGGTAACCATTGCAGTTTTTATTTCTATTTGGGTTTTAGTAATACTTGGAGCTGTATTTAATGCACTAACTATTACAAGACCCGTCAGAGAATTAGTAAGAGGTGTTAGAGAAATTTCAAGAGGAAATTTTAAATCGAGAATTTCTTTGCCTATGACTGGTGATCTAGGAGAACTCTTAAATGGATTTAACCGAATGGCCACACAGTTAGAAAATTATGACGAGGCAAATATAGAAGAATTAAAAGCGGCACAAATCAAGCAACAATCCCTTATAGCTACAATGGCTGATGGTGCTATATTATTGGACTCACAAGGCAAGATAGTACTTACTAATCCAACAGCTAAGAGACTATTTCGTTGGGAAGGAAGATCCTTAGAGGGTAAATATTTTTTAAATGAAATCCCAGAAATTTTATCCAACGACCTACATACGAACATAGAATCTATCTTCAATAGGGAAAAGGAGAAGGACGATTTAAGGTTCAGTTTAGGAGAACCAGCAAGAACCTTAAGAATTGTCTTGCAATCAGTTTTAGATACAAATAAAGTTGAATTAAAGGGAATTGCTGTAACAATCCAAGACTTAACGAGAGAAGTTGAACTGAATGCCGCACAGAATAGATTTATTAGTAATGTTTCTCACGAATTGAGGACACCACTTTTTAATATTAAAAGTTATGTAGAGACCTTACACGATTTAAAAGATCAGCTTTCTGATGAAGAACAAATAGAATTTTTAGGAATTGCAAATTCAGAGACCGATAGGTTAACAAGACTTGTAAATGATGTATTAGATTTATCTAGGTTGGAATCTGGGAAAATTGTTCAGCTAGAGCAAATGGATATTAAACCAGCAATTGAACAGACTCTTAGAAATTATAGACTTAATGCTACAGAAAAAAATGTTTCATTAGCTCATGATATAGAGGAGACTATTCCTCCAATTCTCGGAAACTTTGATTTACTTTTGCAGGTTTTTGATAATTTGCTGGGTAATGGATTAAAATTTAGCCCAAAAAACAGCTCCCTTATTATAAGAGCTTATACTTGGCCAGATTCCTGTCCAGCTTTCCCTCCAAGTAGTACAAATGATGCAGCCCCTCAATGTGAATTAGTTTCACCACTCCCAAAAGTAAGGATTGAGATTGCTGATACTGGCTCAGGAATATCACAGGCTGATCAAGAAAAGATATTTGATCGTTTTTATAGAGTAGAGAATTCTGTTCATACTGAGCAAGGTACCGGTTTAGGTTTATCTATAGTTCGCGGAATAATAGAAAAACACGGTGGAGAAATTCGCATGGCTAGTGAATTAGGAGTAGGAACAACTTTCTGGTTTGATTTAGCCTTAGCTCAATCTGATAAAGATGAACTATTGACAAAAGCTATTAATAATTCCGATTCTTTTTCAGGTTCTGGAATTAAAGAAATTATCTAATTATTATCTAATCCTTTAAAAACATTTTGAACATTTTGATCAGGCACAACTCTATGAGGAGCACCACTAAATATTTGTTCAAAATTAGAAAAAGAATCCTTTATTTCTGGGCCACTATTTGTAATGATAAATTCTCTTATTCTTTTATCATGCCATGATCCCCGCATTTTAAAGACATTTATAGCTCGTGCCATCTCACCTTTTATTTCTACATATTGAAGCAACAATATGGTATCTGTAATTGTTGAGATATGAGAATCAGTTATAGAGTGACTGCCCATAAATTCTTCTGCAGTATTAGTAAAAAAGCCTGCTATTTCCTCTTGTTTTGTATAACCTGTAACAGCAATTACAAATTGTCTAAATGCATTCAAACTTACACCTCTTGCTAATGCAGAAAGAGAATCAATTGCCATTCTTTTTGGTTTAAATTGATTAATTTGCGTTTTTATAATTTGTAAGTGATCTTCTAAACCAGTTGATTCAGGATATGCACAAATAATTTTCAATAAACCATCACTTTCCATTTTTTCAAAATCTATTCCCCAGCTAGTCGCATTTCTAAGCAATTGAGCTCTAGATTCTTCATATGCAAAAAGTATTGCTCTTTCATTATTGTTATAAGCATCTTCAACAAATTTTGATACAAGCATTGTTTTGCCTGTACCAGTAGCTCCAGTGGCGAGAATGATGGAATCTTGAAAATATCCTCCACCACACATATCATCAAGATCTTTAACTCCAGAGCTAATCCTAATATTTGAGGATCTCTGCGTTAATCTCATTGCTCCTAGGGCAAACACACTAATTCCATCCATTCCCATAGTAAATGGATATTCACCTTTCATATGTACAGTTCCTCTTAACTTCAAAACTTCTAAAGTTCTTCTTCTCTTCTCTGACTCAAGAACATTTCTTAATAAAACAACATTATCAGATACAAATTCTTCTACCCCATATCTAGCAATTGGTCCATAGTCATCAACCCTTTCTGTAGTCATAACTGTCGTTACACCTATCTCTTTTAATCTTGCTATGAGTCTAAATATTTCCCGTCTAACAACGTAGATAGCATCATACTGTTGAAAAACAGCAGTTATTGAATCTATTGCAACTCTTTTAGCTTTATATTTTCGAATTGCATAACTAATTCTCTCAATAAGACCAGACAAATCAAAGTTTCCAGCGACATCCTGACCATCAGGGTCAGGAGAAGCATCCAAGATAAAAAGTTTATTTTGATCAATTAATTCTTGTAAATCCCAACCAAAACTGGCGGCATTTCTAATAATATCTAGGGGCGATTCCTCAAATGTTACAAAGATTCCAGGTTCATCAAAATTACAAATTCCATGGTGTAAATATTGCAGTGAAAAAACAGTTTTACCAGTCCCTGAGGTACCACTAACGAGTGTACTTCTTGATACGGGAAGCCCACCCCTACAAACATCATCAAAGCCTTCTATTCCAGTTGGTAATTTTTGTACTTGCATTTTATTTGATTTGCCAAATTTCTTATCATTCATAGTTTTGTGCTAATTAATAAAAAAATAAATTTTTTGAATTTAACTTTAAATTACAAAAGTTTTAAAAATATTATTTATCACCACTATATTCAGTTTCAGTTAATTCATCAAAAAGTAGATCTAAACCAATTAAAACTTTCTCTCTATCTGAGAGATCTCCTATTATTTTTCTCACTGGTGGCGGTAAAATTTTAGCTAAGGTTGGGGTGGCTAAAATCTTGTCTTCTTCTGCAAGTTGGGGTTGCTTAAGTACATCAATAACCTTTAACGCATAAACTCCTTTGAATTCATTTTCTAATATTTCTCTTAAAGTATTCAAAGCTCTCATTGAATTAGGAGTATTTCCAGCAACGTAGAGTTTTAAAATATATGTTTTCCTTACTGCCATAGTTTATAGTTCCTGAATTGATATAAAAGATTTAAAACAACCCTTGACTTATTACACTACAAAATAAGAAAATAAACAAACAATTATGATTGCTGGTTAGGCTTAATCAAATTATCAATTTGAGCCTAGTAGCGTCTTTAAGATATGGCAAATTCTAAAAACTCCTCAAACAATTCTTCAAAAAGTAATGAGATGTACGCTATTGCTGAAACTTCTGGCCAACAATTTTGGTTCGAAGTTAATAGATACTATGACATAGACAGGTTAAATGCGAAAGAGAAAGATAAGATAGTACTAGAAAAAGTTTTGCTTTTAAAAGACAAAGACTCTATCACTGTTGGGAAACCATACGTTAAGGATGCAAAAATTGAATTAGAAGTTGTCTCCCATAGAAGAGATAAGAAGATTCTTGTATACAAAATGCGTCCAAAAAAAAAGACAAGAAGAAAAATGGGACACAGGCAAGAACTTACAAGAGTTATGGTAAAATCAATATCAATAGGTAAAGCCAATCCTAAGTCTTCTTCAAAAAAAGAAACTGTTAAGAAGGAAACTAAACCAAAATCCGTAAAATCTACAAATTAAACACTTCTAATGGCACATAAAAAAGGAACAGGTTCCACAAGAAACGGCCGAGATTCAAATTCCAAAAGACTGGGCGTAAAAGCTTATGGTGGGGAAAAAGTAACTGCTGGATCAATTATAATTCGCCAAAGAGGTACATCATTTCTGCCAGGAAACAATGTTGGTAAAGGCAAAGATGACACCCTTTTTGCACTCAAAGAAGGCACTGTAAGTTTCGAAAGCATTAAAAGAAATTTAAGAAATAGAAAAAGAGTTAATATTGTTCTCTAATTTTCTGAGCATTTAAAGAAATTTAAGAAATAGAAAAAGAGTTAATATTGTTTTCTAATTTTCTGTAAGCTCTTGTAGTTATGAGGCTCGGATGAAATACTTCTAAAAAATTTGATTGCAGTGTCTCAAAAAACTTTTCAACTATTTGACTATCGTCTACATGAAATGGATATTCATTGTTATCGCCTTTGTAAAAATACCAATTGAAGAGAGCAATAGAATTACTATCCATAATCCCTCTGAAAGTATTAATTTGAGAAGCTGGATCTGCAAGATGTTCCAAAACATCAAGACAAACTATCGTATCAAATTTCAATATTTGTGTATCTTGAATTGTATTACAGAAGGTAAGTTTTTTTTCGACTCCTAATTTCTTAGCCCTGTATTCAACAAATTTTCTATTTGTTTGATTAATATCTACAAAAAAAACATGCTTAACTTTTGAAGACATAGCGTTAGCTAAGGCATGAGTACCAATACCTCCTCCAAAATCTAAAACTAAATCTCTAGAAAATCTTTGCTGAAGTTTTAAAGTATCAGCGATGTAGTCACTACTTGTGATGTGCCAAGCAGCCAAATCAGCTACATGCTTATCTCCCACAATCTCAGTATAAAAATCTGAAACATCATTTAAAGCATCTCCAGGATGGGAATTTGCCAAATTCATCTTTGCATTTGCAAGGAATCCATCTAAATCACATTCTCTAATTGAAAAATATTCCATTAAATGTGATTTCAAATTAAAAGCATTGTCTAAAAACTCTCTTAAAATGAAATTATTCTTTTGCAATTTCTTACTCTAAATTTCCAATAACAAAATCATAGAATGTTCATAAATCTTTCTCAAAGTATTCTTAATATTAAAAATGGAAACTAAAGATGGATTCTTAGTGATTAATAAAGATAAAGGCTGTACCTCTCATGATTGTGTTAAACAAATAAGGAGGTTACTAAATACAAAAAAGGTCGGACACACAGGAACTCTTGACCCTGAAGTTGTAGGAACATTACCAATCGCTATCGGCAGTGCAACAAGATTTATTCAATATCTTCCTCAAGGTAAAACTTACATTGGACAAATTAAATTAGGGATAAGAACTAAAACTGATGATATTCACGGAGAAATAATTAATCAAAAAAGTTGGCCTAAAATCAGTGATGAAAAATTAGATCAATACTTAAATAGATTTAGAGGAATTATTAAACAAATTCCCCCGAAAGTATCTAGTGTGCATGTTAATGGTGAGAGAGCTTATAAAAAATCTTTCAGGAATGAAATTTTTGAATTAGCGCCAAGAGAAGTAAAAATAGACGAACTTATATTAATGAAATGGGACCAAATTAACGGAATTATAGAAATAAAAATCAAATGTTCAGCTGGCACATATATAAGATCAATCGCGAGAGATATAGGAGAAATTCTCAATTCCGAAGGTTGCCTTCTACAACTAAAAAGAATTTCAGCTTGTGGCTTTGATGAAGCAAACTCGATAAAAATATCTGACATCGAAAAAGAAAAAGGAAAGAAAAACTCGAAAAATTTTATTATTCCAACAATTTCTGCTCTTAATCATATTTCAACATTTGTCTTAAGTAATGAAGAACAAATCAATTTTTGGCAAACAGGAAGAGCGATTAAAGTTGATATTAATTACTTCCAGGAAAGCAAATCTCTTGACTATAAAAAACCCATAAAAGTAATAGATAAAAAACAAAAATTACTTGGAATAGGCTTCTTAAATAAAGAGCAATCTAATATAAATCCAAAATTAGTCCTTAATGCTAAGTAACCTCTATAGGTAATCTTTTCTAAAAGGTTTAATCTGAACACCCTTATAAAAATGCTTTAATATTCTTTCAGCTTTTTGGCCTCTAGACGCCAAATATTTAGCCCCCCATTGACTCATTCCTACTCCATGACCTGATCCCTGTCCAAAAACTATCAACCCTTTCTTTTGGGAAGTATTGTTGTTTAATTCTTCCTCAAAAAATTTAAATCTCATAAAATTACTGTTAAGTCCTAATCTTGTTCTTAAAGCTACCCCAGACATTTGATCAGAACCATAAGCTCCAATAAGTTTTAAACTTTTTACCCTCCCTGTACTAGTAATATCTTGAATCTCTATATTTTTTAAACCTCCAATCTTTGGAAATAAATTTAATAATTCATTACTCGAAATTTTTTTTTGCCATCTAAATTGTGGATTATTTTTATCAAAATCTTTCACACTTGATAAATATGGATATTCATTCTTCCATACATCTTGACTATTTTCAGTCATTCCACCTGAGCTGCTATGAAACAAAGCATTAATTAATTTATTTTTATACGTTAAAACTAAAGATCTTGTACTTTTAACGGCTCTGATAGTTTTATAAGTTCTTGATTCCAAGCCATTGTAGACTTGATTTTTCTGGGTTGAATCTATATCAAATAAATTATTTCCCTTTTGCTTTAAAGCATAAGTTCTTGAGGCAATCGCTTGTGCCTTTAATGCTTCAATAGGCCATTTTGTTGGCATTTCTGAACCCACTACGCTGTGAAGGTATTTTTCTATTCCTAAAACATTTACTACCAATATTTCGGAGTCAAGTACAAAGAGATTAAGCTTACCAGCAAATCTCTTCTGACCTACCCATATACCTCTTCCATCAGAAGAACTCACTTGAAATTGTTGATTACTGTTTAAGTCATATTTTTTTTGTTTATTCTTATCAAAATATAAAATTTTTCTATTTTTCTCATTTTTCAAAGTTAAGCCTTTTATTTTTTTGCTTGAAAAAAATTTCCCCTCTATAGTTAAAGGAATTGATCTATCTGATCTGATCCTTAAATTTTTATTTTTTGATATCAAAACTCTAATTATTGGCTCTCTAGATGCAAAAACACTTTGACTCTGAAAAACACAAATAAATAAAATGATAATCAGGCAACATTTACTATAATTAATTTTAAATTTAAGTATCACTTTGTTTAAAAAACAAATGCTCAATTTGCCTAAGTTTGACTAAAAGTCTAGATTTAATCCAGATATAAAAATAAAAATATCATAAATAAGTGAATATCACCTTCTTAGGAACAAGCTCAGGAGTTCCATCCTTAACGAGAAATGTTTCTTCCCTAGCACTTAAATTATCACAGTCATCAGAAGTTTGGCTTTTTGATTGTGGAGAGGGAACGCAACATCAAATAATGAAAAGCAATATTAAATCTTCTCAAATCAAGAAAATATTTATTACACATATGCATGGAGATCATATTTATGGTTTACCTGGACTTTTAGCTACCTTAGGTTTATCAGGAAATAGTCAGGGTATTGAAATTTACGGTCCTTCAGAGTTGAAAAGTTTTATAAATTCTGCACTTAAAAGTAGTTTTTGCAAATTATCGTTCCCATTGCATTTTGTGGAAGTTGAAAATTTTGCATCAGAAAAAAAAATCTTATTTGAAAACAACAAGATAAAAGTTAACTGCGCCTGTCTTAAACATAAAATACCTGCTTATGGTTATCGAGTTAGTGAAAAAGATAAACCAGGTATATTTGATATCAAAAAAGCAGAGTCTCTTAAAATAGCACCTGGACCAATTTATGCAGAACTGCAACAAGGTAAAAAAGTAGTATTAGCAGATGGTAGGACATTTGATGGGAAAGAATTCTGTGGACCCCCTAGAGAGGGTGAAAGTTTTGTTTATTGCACAGATACAATCTTTAGTGAATCAGCTGTTTTACTATCAAAAAATGCCGATTTACTCGTACATGAATCGACTTTTTCAGAGGAGGATGAGAGCATGGCATACGAAAAATTACATTCCACAACAATCATGGCTGCCAAAACAGCATTATTGTCTAACACAAAAAAATTAATTATTACTCATTTAAGTCCAAGATATACCAATAAAAATTCAATTACCCCAAGCGATTTGCTTAAAGAGGCTCAAAAAGTTTTTCCAAATACTCAGCTTGCAAAAGATTTTTTAACCGCAGAAATAAAATAAACTGCAACAGTTCGTTAGCAGGAGCGTTGTAAATGACCAACCCATGAAATAATAGTCTTAGGTTTTTCTATTTGATGTCGATCGAAATGGTCTCTATTTTTTCATCACTACATAAGTCTTGTAAAAGACTATTTATTTTTCTTCCATTAATTATTGGGTTACTTATTCATCCAATATCTGCAAGTGCACTTTATCCTAGTGATCCTTCATCAGTTGACGTTCTAAAAGATGATCTTCACGGTGCTGACCTTCATAATACCGAATATGTTAAATATGATTTATCTAATCAAGATTTAGGAGAAGCTAATCTTCAAGGCGCATATATGAGTGTCACTACAGCAAAAAACTCTAGTTTTAAAGGAGCCAATATGACAGACCTCATTGCATATGCAACACGTTTCGATAATGCTGACTTTACTGATGCAAATCTTACTAATGGTGAGCTAATGAAAAGTGTTTTTGATGGAGCAATTATTGATGGGGCAGACTTTACTGATGCAAATCTTGATCTTTCTCAGAGAAAATCATTATGTGAAAGAGCTAGTGGAACTAACTCACAAACTGGAGTTAATACAATTGATAGTCTTGAATGCACTGGCTTAAAAGGTTACATGCCTCCAAAGCCAAAAGCATAATATTTAAAGCTAACCAATTTCAGAAGGGAAGATATTACCAGGCTCTTTTGAGCCTGGTTTTTTGCTATACCACCATTCTTGTATATCAGAAGAAAATTTCTTTGAAAAAAGAGTTATAACTGTCTCAACAGGTTTTGATCCAGGCTCCAAAATCTGAACTGAGTAAGATGGGCATTTTCTTGAAGCCATATCAGCAACGAACCTAGACCCTATTCTTCTCCAACTAGGCTCCTTACTTCTCCAAGCAAGCCTTGAGCAGGGCCAAGGTAACTCTTCCCTATCATAAAGTCTGCAACATGGGCCAATTACCTTATAACTGTGCTGACCACCATAACTTGATTGAACACTGCCAGTCTTGAAAAATTCAAATTTACCCATTCACAAAAAAAAAAAGCCACCTTCATAGAGGGTGGCAGAGAAATAATCAATAATCAACTTCGAAAAGTTAAATTTTTATAATTAGTACAATTCTTCCTCAGCATGAGTTGTAATTGTTACGTCAGATGTTGGATAAGCAACACAAGTAAGAACGAAACCAGCTTCTAGTTGGTCGTCATCCAAGAAACTTTGATCAGACTGATCAACACTACCTGAAGTAACTTTTCCAGCACATGTTGAACATGCACCAGCTCTGCAGGAATAAGGAAGGTCGATACCTTGTTCTTCAGCCGCATCGAGGATGTATTGGTCGTCAGGTACTTCAATAGTTGAATTGAGACCTTCACCTTCGCTGATGAGAGTAACTTTGTAAGAAGCCATTTAAATAAAAAATTGTTGGTAATTAATACCTATCAAATACATTTTTAACATCGATTAGGTCGATATGTGAGATTTTGAAGTAAAAAATGACACAATAAAATGTATGAAAGAGTATCTATAAGAAAAACTTATACTTAGGGTGGATTACTGGCTTTTTGCGCAGAAATGCATGCCCAATCTTTTCTAGTTGATACATCCAATAATTTCAAGTCATGCTGAATTAATATTTTTATAATTTCATCCTTTTGTGAATTCAGAATTCCACTGAAAATCACTTCCCCATTGTTTCTCAAGCACTTATAGATATTTGGAATCATTCCCTTTATTACTTCAGCAAGAATATTGCATAAAACAAAATCAAATTGTTCAAGTTGATTTTTTAAAATTACCTCATTAAAAGATCCCAAATATGTATTTAATTTGTTTAAATTTCCGAAATTTAGTTGGAAATTAGATTTTGTTGAATTTATTGCTAAATAATCATTATCCACTGCACAAACCTCTTTTGCGCCAAGTAATCTTGCGGCGACACTTAAAATCCCGCTACCGCTCCCAATATCTAATACCTTTTTATCAGAAAATAAAATATTCTCCATTTTTTCCAAGCAAAGATAAGTTGAAGGATGACTTCCTGTACCAAAAGCCGCTCCAGGATCAATTTTTATGATTTGTTTATCTTTAAATTTTTTATTTAGATTTATCCAACAAGGCAATATTAAAAAATGATTTCCTACTAATTCAGGAGCCCAATATTTCTTCCAACTTGTTAACCAATCCTCCTCTTTTATAATACTCCATTTAAAAAATTTATTCTTAGGGGGATTAATATTTAAAAGTTTACTAATTATTTTTTCAAAACTATTTCTAGAACTCTCATCCCAATCATCAATTGGGAGCCATATATTAACTTCTTTTTTATTTTCATTTTTAATTAAATATTCAAATGAAAAACTAAATATTCCCAGCTCATTTAATTTCCAAATAATAATTTCTTCAGAATGACTTTCTATCAGGAAAGTTAGTTTAAACCAATCTTTAATTTCCATTAACTAGTTTAAGCCACTTCATAGAGTAACTGGATTAGCGTTGGTAATCCCATCTACTTCAATAATGGTATCAAGCAACTTATTAGGTATTGGATCATCAATACTTAGAACCATAACAGCTTCCCCTCTAACAATTTTGCGCCCAACTTGCATTGAGGCAATATTTACATTGTTGCTACCTAATAAAGACCCCAGCTTGCCAATAATGCCTGGCATATCTCTGTGCCTAGTAACCAACATATATCTGCTTGGTGATACATTAACTGGGTATTGATCAATACTAATAATTCTTAATTCCCCATCAGCAAAAATGCTTCCCGCTACGCTATGGTCGCCGTTATCTCCATAAGTGGTTAACTGAAGTGATCCACTAGCAAATTCAGGTCTTGCCTCATCTTTATTCTCGACTACTGAAATACCTCTTGAATCTGCTTCTAGCGAAGCATTCACATAATTAATCCTATCTCCCAAAGCTTTACTTAGAAGGCCTTTTAGACTAGCTATTATTAATGGCTGAGAAGGATGTTGAACAAATTCACCTTGAAGCTTTACTTCTAGTTTCTGTATCTGCCCACCTGAAAGCTGGCTTATAAGCAGACCCATGGTTTCAGCTAACTGCAAATGAGGTTTCAAACTATCCATAATATCAGGGCTCAAACCTGGAATATTTACTGCAGTTCTAGCAGATAAACCAAGTAAGACATCCCTTATTTGTTCCGCAACATCAACAGCTACATTTTCTTGTGCTTCCCGAGTAGATGCTCCTAAGTGGGGGGTAAGAATAAGATTCTTTTCAACCTTCAAAAGTGGTGAATTAGATTCCAAAGGTTCTTTAGAAAAGACATCTATTGCAGCACCTGCAATCAATGATTGATTTAAAGCTTGTGCTAATGCCTCTTCATCAATCAAGCCTCCTCGAGCACAATTAATTAATTTTGCGCTACTTTTCATATTTTTAAGCACCTCCATATTTACTAAATTCTCTGTCTCTGGTGTGCGAGGTAAATGCAAAGTTACATAATCGGATTGTTGGAATAAATCTTCTAGATCAGATAGTTTAACTTGGATTTGTTGAGCTCTTTCAGTTGAAACAAAGGGATCATATCCGCAAACTTCCATTCCTAATGCATTAGCAACTTTTGCTACATGAGCACCAATTTTCCCTAAACCTACTACACCTAATTTTTTCTTATAAAGCTCATTCCCAACGAATTTCTTTCTCTCCCATTTACCTAACAAAGTACTACTATTAGCAATTGGAATATGCCTAGATAAGGCCAACATCATAGCTATAGTATGTTCAGCCGCTGCTATTGTGTTACCCCCTGGAGAATTAACAACAAGGACTCCTTTTTGCGTAGCAGCTTTAACATTTACATTATCGACTCCAACTCCTGCTCTCCCAATGATTCTCAGTTTACTTGAAGAGTTAATAATTTCTTCGGACACTTGAGTACCAGAGCGAATCATTAAAGCATCATAATCCTTAATAATGGAAGCTAACTCAGAGTCTGAGATCCCTATCTTCTGATCAACCTGAGCAACTTGTGAAAGAATATCGATTCCTTTTTGATCAATTGGATCTGTAATGAGAACTTTTGTCATTTAAGATTGGTTCTTTAATCTTTTACTTTAACTTAATCTATAGTGTATGTATCTTATTTTATTAATTTGAATAACACACAAACATTTGAGGATTGAAATTTGACTAAAAGTATTATGATATTTGAAGACATTCATAAATGTATCCACCTATTTGATGTTTTCAACGAAAAATCAGTAATTCTCTCTGAAGCTATTTTAATCCCACCAATAAGAGAGAAAATATCATCAGACGAAACAGAATTGCTAAATGCGAAAGCAAATATCTTATTCAAATCTCAAAATTTTGAAGATATAAGAATCTTAAATCCTAAACTTGATAGGAAGATCAGGCAAAAAGATATGAGCAGATGGCTAATGCCGTTTGGGTTTATAGCTGGAATAGCTTTTTCTAATATGACAAATTTATCTACCTTCAGCTTTCTTGGTTTAAATAACATCGGGGAATCTCTCATTGGAGGACTTTTAGGAATGGGTTCAGGATATTTAGGAAGCATTGTCTCTTCTGCAAGTATCAACATTAATAGAAATAAAGAGTTAAGATCAATCATTAATTTTAATAAAGAGGGTAAATGGCTTGTTCTACTTGAAAATCAAATTGGAACTGAATTACCTTGGGCTTTAATAAAACAATCAGAAGCAAAAGATATAATTTTTTTAGAAGGCTAAATGATTGACTTAAAAGAAATCTTAATAAATTCAAACTACAAAAAAGAAACTGAGGAATTAATAAATATTGCTAACTTAGCTTACAAACACTGGGAAACTTATTGGACTGGTTTTAATTCAACTTATGTTTGCGAAGAGATTTTAAAAGATTTTGAAAATTTAAATGATTTCAAATTTTTTATTTATGGAGGATTCTCCTCTTCTCAAAGATCTAGGATAGCTTGCTTTAGAGGGGATAATATTCCTGAGGAGGATGCGCTAAAAAGTAATTTTCCAGCTCAAGGAATAAAAATTAATGGAAATTTTTTATTTGATAATGCTACACAAGATGATTTTAGATCCCTCTTAATTGAAAATGGGGTTAATCAATTAAAAGTTGGAGATATATGGACTATTGGCGATAGGGGTGCACAAGGGATAATTGATAATTTAGATATTGAGCATTTAGATGAAAAGATTTTTTATTTGAGAGACGTAAAAGTAAAAATTAATGTAGTAGGTATAGATGAATTACAAATACCTTCTGGAAGATCAAAAAAACTTGTCAATACAGTAGAAGCTTCAACAAGATTAGATGCTATAGCTTCAGCGGGCTTTAGGGTATCACGAACCAAAATCATTGAAAGGATAGAAAATGGAATGCTCAGATTAAATGGAAGTAAAGTTAATAAACCAACAATTAATCTAAAAATTGGCGACAAACTAGAACTTGAAAATAAAGGATTTATTGAAATTTTAAATTTAGAAATAACCAAAAGAGAACGATGGAAAGTTAAATTACTTAGAAAATGAAACGCAACCTGCTATTTTCTTATAAGGGGGATAAAAAATTTCTTCAATGTGGGCGATTAGCTCAGTGGTAGAGCACTACCTCGACACGGTAGTGGCCACTGGTTCGAATCCAGTATCGCCCATTAAAACTTTTGACGACTTAGGTTAGATCCACAGAAAATAATTTCATTTTTTAGATTATTCAAAAAGATGAAACTTAATCAAATAATTAATCTACATAAGGGGCTAACTGCATTTGTAGTGATAGGTCTTATGATTTTTTTTGATAATTTTACGATCGCTCCGTACGTTTATTTAGCTCTGCATGGTACTTATGGATTACTTTGGCTTTTAAAAGAAAAGATATTCCCAGATCCTTATTTTAAAGAAAAAATTAATTTTTTAACTTCAGTTACTGGTTTTATTTTCCTAGGAAGTTACTGGGTAGCTCCCTACATTCTTATCTCATCTGAGAAATCTGTTCCAAATATTGTAATAGCTGCTTCTGTATCTATAAATATAATTGGTGTGTTTCTACACTTTGCTAGTGATGCCCAAAAATATTTTTCTCTTAAATTAAAAAAAGATCTAATTAAAGAAGGATTTTTCAAAAATATAAGAAATACAAATTATTTAGGAGAAATACTAATTTATCTATCATTCGCCATCCTCTCAATGAGTTTCGTTCCATTAGTAATTCTTGCAATATTTTTCTCTATAGTTTTTCTACCAAGAATGATAAAAAAAGATAAATCGCTCTCAAAATATGATTCATTCGAAGAATACAAAAAGAAAAGTGGTCTAATATTGCCTAAATTAAATGCCTGATAACAACTTACCCAGTTGGAGGCAAGATTTAAAATCTTCTAGAAAAAAAGAGGGCAAAACACCCTCTAATAGATGGATACAGCTTGCAACAGCCAGCGAAGAAAATGAGCCAAGATTAAGAACAGTTGTTTTCAGAGGATGGCATAAAGATAGTTCAATGATAATTTTCACAGATAGAAGAAGTGAAAAAATTGGGCATTTAAAATCCAACCCTAATGCAGAAATATTATGGCTCTTTTTGAAAACCAAATCACAATATAGATTTAAAGGGAAAATACGTGAATTAACTGATAACAAAAATTATTGGGATTCATTATCAGAAAAATCAAAATCTTCTTGGTTTTGGGGGGCTCCTGGAGAGAAAATTAACCCAAAAGTCCAATCTACTCATGAAAGATTATCCAATCTACCCAAGTCAGAAAATTTTGTGGTTCTAAATTTTGAAATATATTCAGTAGATCTTCTTAAATTAGAACAGCCTGTTCATAAACGATATCTTTGGGAAAAGGTTAAAAAATGGGAAAAAGTTGAAATTAATCCTTAAATATTTCTAAATTGTATAGTTAGGTTGAAATACATATAGTGATCAGTCAGTTTTAAAAAAGAAGTATTATTTATATGAATTTCTCAGAAATTCCAGAGAACCCTTTTATTTTTCTATCTTGGGTTACTGCTATAGGGCTTTTTATAAGTCTTTGTGAAGCAACGATTAAGATAAAGCTTGAGAAGAGAAACAGCTATCGAAAAAGGTTAGAACTAATAAATAGTCTTTATCCTAAAAAGTTAGCTTGAAGTATCTGAAAGTATGTTCGCCTGCAGAAATTGAAACAAACCACCTTTGCTTGTTTCTTCTTTAACTTCAGCTTGTTTGGAAGATTTTGCTTTTGTTGAAGGTATAGTTTCCTCCTCATCTTCTGATTTTAAAATTCTGATAATGACTTCATCTAAAGAGAAATTACCAGGACCTGTTAATGCAATTGAAGTTGCTGAAGCGAAATATAAAAGTAGAAGCTCTAGTAAAAAAATATTAAAACCTGAAGTAACAAGTGCATGATATATGGCAACAGAAATTGTTCCAACAATTGCCAAAGCTCCGAATCTTGTGGCTAAGCCGATAATTAATAACCAACTACCACCTATTTCTGAAAATGCCGCTATGTATGATAAAAATATTGGGAATGGGAGATGTAATGGTCTAACAAAAGCATCAGCGAAATTTTCTATGTTTGCTAATTTCTCATAACCGTGATGTATAAGAACAGTTCCAGTTATAACTCTAAGAATTAATAAAGCAGTATCTTTGCTAAACGACTTGGTAAGAATTGTTGAAAGCACTATTAAAAAATTATCCTTAAGTAAAAATAACTAGTCACAGTATCCATCGTGGATTAAAGAGCAAAAGTCGCACCTAAATAAGTATTTATACTTACTTGCCAAAGAGGTTAATTACTGATTAGGAATTCAACTAAGTTAAAAATTATTTTTTTGAAAAATTTTCTAATATTCTCTGATTTATTTTTGGAATATTTTCTTTAAATTTAAAAAACCCTCTTTTAGCAAATTTCCAAGCAAATAAATCTTCATCCCTCACAAGATTAAAAATTTTTTTATGGTGTAAATTTTTAAACTCAGTTATGAAATCATAATTTTCTCCCACGCCAGGATAAATAATGTCTATTTCGTTAGTATTTTTAAAAATATTTTCCAATGAATAAGGATCAATCTGTTCAACATTATCAAATTGCTCTAAAAATTCAGAGACCAAATCTTGTTTGAATTTCAATACAGATTCAGACAATTTAATTTGTCTTTGTTCATTTTTTAAAAGGATAATAAATACTTTTTTATAGCTTGGGAGTAAATTTTTAAGGGTTGCAAAGTGTAGATCATTTTCAAACATAATCAGATTATCTGATTTAGGATCCATATCATTTTTATAAATCTCATCTTCAAATGGTATTTGATTAGATTCTTCAAGAAAAATTTGTTGATTACTTATTTTTTCTACATTAAATCTATTATTTGAAAACTTTCTGAGGTTTGATGATGAAAAAAGATATTGTTTTCCCTTCGTTTGCAATCCTCCGACCCATCTCCAGCTAAGGAGATTAGATGAAGCATCTCCATCAAAAAGATATTTAAAGAAAAACTTTGCTCCCAATTGCCATGGGAGGCCTAAATTAAATATCCAAGTACTCGCAAACCACATTCTTGTATGGTTATGCAAATAGTTGTACTCCTTTAATTCATGTACCCAAGAATTAAAAAAATCTAATTCTGTATGGCCATTAATTGCACTTTCATATAACTCATAATC
Organism: Prochlorococcus sp. scB243_496M6; assembly: GCA_000635535.1. The sequence goes on from JFMF01000412.1 coordinate 43,775, forward strand.
AAAATCGAGATTGTTTTCTGAAATAAAATTTCTCCAAACTTTAGGTCTATTTTCCATCCACCCTTTCCAGTAAACTCTCCAAAATATTTCTTCAACAAATTTAGTTGAATTTTTGATTTTGTACTTACTTTTAATATCATGGATCAGATCATATTCCGATAATATTCTGTGAGTAATGAAAGGCGATAATTTTGAAACTGAACTTTCGTTATTTGGCCCAAAATCAAAATTTCTTAATTTTGCATAATCATTGATTTTGTATTGAGCAAAATTTTCCCAGGTATTTTGAGCTTTTAATAAAAGTGACATTTTCTCATAACTTTAAATAATTTTTCTTTGTATTGATAGAAATTTCAAAATTTGCCTTAAATTAATCCTTAAAATTTTCTATTTCACTTTTAAGTAAATATGTTTGGTTGAAGTATTTAATTTAAACGTCTTACGAATACATTTTATACTCTTAAATCGCTCTCTGCGTAGGAGGATATTTAGTAGTCAATTACTTTTTAGATCTAATTTAAATTTTCAAATCTTTATTTAAATGATTTTTTCTAAAAGATTTTTAAATATTTATCAAAATTATTATGAATAATTTACTAGTGAGAGATATTAAGTATCTAGATGAACAATACAGAATAGGTGAAGGCATAATTTCGGATGATGCATTTAAGCAACTTGAAAAGCTTTTTATTCCTATTGTTCGAGAGCCTGGCTACTTTAATCAAAAAAATAATAAACTTTTGCCAAAATTAGCCAAAGAAAACTATAAAGAATTTTTGGAAAGTTTATTAACAAAAACAAGATTAAGCATTCAACCAAAAATTGATGGCTGTGCCATTGCAATTAGATATCTAGATGTCAAGTTAAATAAAGCTATTACAAAAAAAGGATTTGATGTCTCAAGCAAAATTAAACAAATTAAAAATGTCCCCGATTGCATTCCTATCAAACGAGATTTTCAAATTAGAGGTGAACTATACGCTACAAACCAAGTTGCCGGCATTTCCCAAAGAATTACAAGAAAATACCTCAATGATAAGAAAGGGATTGGAGAAAGTCTCCGCTTTTGCTGTTTCCAAATACTTAATGGAAGACTTAATCAATACGAAACCCTTAACTATCTTAAAAAATGTGGCTTCAGCACCCCTGACAGTTACTTCACAAATCATACAAGCGAAATCCAAATATATAAAAAAAATTGGTTAGAGAAAAAAATATTTGCGAAATATCCGACTAATGGGATAGTTGTAAAAATAAATAGTAGGAAATTACAGTTACTTAGAGAGAAAAGTTTATCTCAAAATAACGAATGGCAATATGCAATTGAAAAATAATATTAAATAGTACTTTAAATAAGAGCTCACGATACTGACTTCCAGTATTTACAGTGGAAAAGTAATTAAATTTTGGTTAAAATCCAAAACAATTTGCAGGATTACTAAATGACTGCCACTATTTCAAGACCTAAAATCTCTAACTGGGATACATCTAATATTCCAAACCTTACAGGCAAAAAAGCGCTAATTACTGGTGCGAATAGTGGTCTTGGATACTACACTGCAAAGGCCTTAGCAGAAAAAAATGCTCATGTTGTTATAGCTTGTAGATCACTCGAAAAAGCTAATCAAACTATCAAAAAACTTAAAGGTCTTAATCCTGAAGGATTATTTACACCTTTAGAATTAGATTTGTCAGATTTAAAAAATATTGTTGAAGTTCAGTCCAAAATTTTTGATAATTTTGAAAATTTGGATTTACTAATCAATAATGCAGGCATTATGCATCCGCCTAAAACTCTTAGTGCCCAAGGATATGAAATACAATTTGCAGTTAATCATCTAGCTCATATGCTTTTGACTCTAAAGCTACTTCCAATTATTGAAAAAAAAGAAGAATCTAGAATAGTGACAGTGACTTCCGGAGCACAATTTTTTGGCAAAGTTGGTTGGGGAAATCTGAAAGCCGAGAACTATTACAACAAATGGGAATCTTACTCCAATAGCAAATTGGCAAATGTAATGTTTGCTTTGGAACTAAATGAGAACTTAAAGCACAAAAATATACTTTCTTTAGCTGCTCACCCAGGAATTGCAAAAACAAATCTCTTTACTGCTCAAAAACCTAACCCTGGTCCATTAGAAACATTCTCATTGGAATTATTTAGTCCTATTTTTCAGACTGCTGAGATGGGTGCTTTACCTCAGCTTTTTGCAGCTACTTCACCAGACGCAAGAGGCGGTGATCATTATGGTCCTAGATTTAATTTCAGAGGTCATCCAAAACTATCCCCTACTTCTCCTTTCGCCATGAATAAAAAAGAAAGGAAAAATTTATGGGAAAAAAGCCTCGAAATAATTAATAACTTCTTATAAATTTTTCATTTTTACTAACTTTAGAAAATACTTCAAGATATGTAATTCACTCTCTGAGAGTTTCATAAATTCTGTTAAGGCATCATAATTTTTATCATCAATTTTTTTTGACAATTGAATAAAACTATCATGGTTTTCATTAACAAAACGCTCAGCAATTTGAGACGGAGTTAAACCCTTTTCAATTAATTCACCTGGAGCATTTTTCTCCCACTTTTCATAAAACCAAGAGAACCAATATTTTGCAGTATTTTCTTCCATTAATTAACTTTTCTTGGATGAATACTATAAATAATGAAGAAAAATCTCATGATTGAATTACCCTTTAAACACAATTAATATAAATGCAATTATAAATTTAATGATAGATAATCATTCAAGTAAAAGAAATATTAATCTTGTAATTGGATTAGGTAAATCTGGATTTTGGGCTGCCAAGTATTTGAGAAGCATCAATAAGAGAGTAATTGTTTGGGAAAGTAAAGATGGGATAGATTTCTTAGAAAGAAAAACAGCATTAGAAGAGCTTAATATCATAGTTTCTCTAAATAAAGAATTTGTATTTGAAGAAATTCAACCTTTTTTGAAAGAGATCGAATCTGTTGTTGTAAGTCCATCAATACCTTATGACCATATAACTATTATTGAATTAAAAAAAAAGGGAATTAAAGTAATTGGAGAAATTAATGTTGCATGGGAAATTTTAAAAGACACAAATTGGATAGGTATTACTGGCACTAATGGCAAGACTACTGTTACTCATCTACTAAGCCATATACTCTGTGATACTGGATTATATGCTCCTTTTGCTGGAAATATTGGTACACCTTTATGTAAGTATGCTCACTCCAAAAAACATGAAAAAATTGATTGGGTTGTAGCTGAATTAAGCAGTTATCAAATAGAAATAGCTCCAGAAGTAAAACCTAATATTGGAATATGGACAACCTTCACAGAAGATCATCTTGAAAGACATAAAACACTTGAAAATTATTTCAACATAAAAAAAAGCTTGTTAGAAAAATCTGATTTTAGGATTTATAATTATGACGATAAAAACCTAAGAAATCACTACAGTTCGCTATTAAGAGGGGTTTGGATAACAACTAGTTTCGATAAATCAAATTTTATTCATTGCGATTATTGGATAGATGAACAAGAGTACATTGTTGAGAGAGGGAAGAAATTATTCAAACTTGAACATTTTTCTTTAAAAGGAATGCATAATCTTCAAAATCTTTTATTGGTAATTGCAGCAGCAAGAAAAGTTGGATTATCTGGCAAGAAGATTAAAGATTCTTTATCTAATTACAAACAATTACCCCATAGGATGGAAACAATTTATAAAAATAATAATCTGGAAATCATTAATGATAGTAAAGCTACAAATTTTGACTCATCTATTGCGGGAATAAGTTCAATTGAAGGTCAAATAATAATCATTGCTGGGGGTAGATTAAAAGGTAATGAATATAGTGAGTGGATAAAAGTTTTAAAGAAAAAAGTTAAATGTGTTTTCCTTTTTGGAGAAAGCTCAAAAGTCCTAAAAATGGCGCTTATTAATGAAGGATTTAAAAAAAATATTTTTGAATTTTCAGAACTAAAAGAGCTTTTAAATTTTGTTTTTCATTATTTACAAAATGATAGGGTCGGGACATTATTATTCTCACCTTCATGCTCTAGTTTTGATCAATTTAAAAATTATGAAGAGCGTGGAGATTATTTCAAGAAACTAATAAGTGAAAAATTAAAGGTTAATAAATCCATTTTTTGTTCAAGTATCATTTCGTAATTTTCAGGTCGGTCATCACAACCGTTTACCCTCTAGCAAATATTCACTTTATTAGTTAGATTTTATTATAAATTAACCATTAGCAATGAGTGAATCTAACAATTTACCTCAAGCAATAAGTCATAAAAAATTAAGTTTCTTGATGCTTAAGGCACAAAAGGATTCTCATTTTTCTGATGAATTAGCAGAAATAGAAAACCCTGAAAAAAGAGAATTTGAAGAGTTAATCAATAATTGGGAAGCTTCAACTAAAAAGGTAGTTAATGAGTTATCAAAAAGAAAAGAGAATTTACTAAAAGATAAATCACCAAATTCTTTAATTGCACTTGGTGCTATGGAAGTTCACCTTAATATGGCTTTGCAAGCCTTAAATGCATTTAATAAAGGAGTTGATGGGTAAAATAACATAGAAATTATAAGGAAGGCATCGAAAATAAGAGAAAATCTAAATTTTTTTCAGTATCTATAGAAACATCATCAGAATAATTAACTTCAAAACCCAAGCCATCTCCAGATTCGAGAAATATATTTGAATTAGAGTCTTTACCTTTTAGTAAAAGATTACCTTCTATTATTTGTATCCAATTATATTTATCGATTTTTAATGGCAATTTTTTTTCTTTAATTGGCTTATATTTACAACGCCATAAAGAGATACTTTGATTTAGAAAAAGCTTATTATTTTTACCGTCTTTGTAATTAAAAATAAGATTGTCCCACAACTTTTCATTTAATGAAATTTGATCATATCGAGGTTTGATATTTTCTTTTTGAGGGTATATCCAAATCTGGAACAACTTACAGGTCTCATTTTCTTCATTCTTCTCGCTATGAGAGATTCCAGTACCTGCAGACATAACTTGTACTTCATCTTTGCGAATTTTTCCAAGATTGTTTAAAGAGTCTCTATGAGTTATTGCTCCTTTTGTTACGAAAGTAATTATTTCCATATTTGCATGAGAATGTGTATTAAATCCTGCATTAGGAGAAATAATATCTTCGTTTATTACTCTAATTTTCCCAAAATTATCCCATTTTGGATCTCTATGCTCTGCGAAAGAAAATGAATGCATTGAATGCAGCCAATCTCTTCTTGATAAAAATCTATCATCGGATTTTCTTATTTTAATAATATTAAAAACCATCAAAAATAAATAGAATAAAAAAATTCTAAATAATTAAAAAAATATTTGTAAAATTTTTTTTATAAATTATTCCTAAAAAAAACAAATATCAAATTTAAAAATTTATTTTACTCTGAGCCTTATTAGCCTTTAGCAATATTTTTTGTGCTTCATCTCTTGTAAGGCATTTTTCTGCTTTTACATTTAAGTTTTTAAGTTTTTGCAGTTGCTTTGTGTTACTCATAACTTAACCGGTTCTTAAACTTATTTTAACATAAGTTTAAATTAATTGCTTCTTAAACCTTTGCATCAAATCGTTTTTAAAGCTTTGAGAATGGAATTATCAGAACAGTATAGAGGATGCATTGGATTATCTTTGATTGTTTTCTTAATTAAAAGCGGTCCAAGAGGATTATCAAAATTATTTTTTCTGATTGAGTTATATTGCATTATTTTATTTAATATTCTTTTATTTCTATTTAGAAATTTCCCTTTGTCACCCCAACCTAACCATAAATCACAATTTTTATTTTCAGACCAGTGTTTTAAGTTTTTATAAATATGATTATTGTTTAAATACCCAACAGGGTTTTTATGATTAAAGAGTCTTCCTGGATTAGTTGAAATAAGAGCAAATAAATTGATTAATTTAACTTTGCCATAATTATTATTTTTCGAGATTTTAATTATCTTTTTTGTTGTATTATCCAAGAAAACTGCATCTGATAATGAAGGATTTAGACCAATAAAAATAATCTCTTTTTTAGCTTTAGAAATCTTATAACTTAAACTCCATCTATATATTTTGTTAGCACTTATTAAACAATTTCTTTCTAAAAATAAATTTTTCAACCTAAACCTACACCTCTAGCCATAAGAGTGGCAAACAAAGGTATTGTTGCAAAGCCAACTAATTCGGTGGTAATGATTAGTCTAAACCTCTTCACTAGGTTTTCTGAAATTTCAGGTAGTTTGTTCTTACTTAGTGGAATTGCCCAGAGGATATATGTTGTCGTTGGATATAAAGAAAGTAAGCCAACCAAAATGTAGAGCGAAACCTTTATCCAAAACACAGGATTTCCTGTATAAAAATCACCTCCTTGACCAAAATACTTAACACGCAAAATCCCAGTAACTAATATCGCAACTCCTGCTAAACCATAAACCACATCTGCAATTATCATTGAGATCGTCTCATTTCTATTAAGACCTACTTTTAGAGTCAATCTTTCAAACAAAAGAGAACCGAAACACAATATTATTCCTAAATAATGAACATATGCTACTAATGCACTTTTAGCAATTTCACCTGTCAATAAAGTTCCTAATAACATTTTTAGTCAAAATTTATATAATACTAACCACCAAATTAAGAATTTGTTTAGAAGATTGATTAAACAATAAAAACGAAAGTATTGAATCTAAAAATCTAAAAACCTTTTTTGACCATCTTCAAAAAAATCCTTTTTATTCCATACTTCAATAACATCTGGGAAATGTTTTTCCATACAATTATCACAAACCCCATGACTGAATCTAATATCACTAATTTTGGAAAGATATTTTTCTAAATGCATCCAATCTCCCTCCTTATTTTTCACTTCTCTGCAATATGAACACACAGATAAAATTCCTTCCTGTTTATGCAAATTAGACAATGCATCTAACAAATTTAATGACTTTTTTCTAAGCTCTAAAAATGAAACTATTTGCTTGGATAATAATTCCATAATATTAAATTGCTGTGTAGTTAGATTTCCTGGCTTTCTGTCTATTACACAAAGAGTTCCAAGCTTATTACCATCACTATTTCTAAGGGGAAAACCAGCATAAAAACGAATCTTTGGATCTCCAGTTACCAATGGATTATTTATAAATCTTTCATCTTGAAAAGCATCATGAATAATTAATGGACTATTTTCTTTTATTGCATGTGTACAAAAAGACCAATCTCTTCTAGTTTCTGATATTTGAAGTCCTATTTTGGATTTAAACCATTGTTTATCTTTGTCTACCAAAGTCATTAAAGAAATAGGCACATTACAGGTTGCAGCAGCAATTTTTGTAATATCGTCATAACATGATTCTGGCTTGGTTCCCAAAATCCTATATTCTGCTAAGGCTTTTAATCTTCTTTCCTCTTCTTCTTTTTTTGATACAAGATTCTGCATTAATCTTCACCAATAATTAAAACTTTAGAATTAAAGTTTCTCCAAAAAACTTTTTCCGTCTAATACTTAATAAAAAAAAGATAAACTTATTAAATTGTTACTTACTGATTTATTACTTACTAATTTATTATTGATTTATTTAACTTTGAGACTGCCATCCCAGCGATCCATCCACTTGTCCAACAATGTTGAAAATTAAATCCGCCAGTGATCCCATCAACATCCAAAACTTCTCCAGAAAAAAATAACCCTGGACAAATTAAGCTCTCCATACTTTTAAAATTAACCTCATTAATTTTTACGCCTCCGGAAGTAACAAATTCCTCTCCAAATGGACCTTTACCCGAAATTATATATTTATCCCTCATTAGAGTATTTATCATTTTCTCTCTTTCATCCGCCAGTAAATCAGCCCACTTTTTCTCTTTATCAATACCTATTTTCTTTAATAAAAAAATCCATAATCTTTTTGTTAATAGTGGAACAGGTCTACTATTAATAAGATTCACCTTGCCTTTATTTAATCTTAAAGAATTAACTTTTTCTTTTAACTCCTTATAACTTAAAGAAGACCATTTAATGATTAGATTAAATTTATATTTTTGGCTATAAAGTTCTCTTGCTGCAATTGATGAAAGTTTTAATACTGCTGGCCCACTAAACCCCCAATGCGTTATTA
>JFMF01000413.1 GCA_000635535.1 Prochlorococcus sp. scB243_496M6
AATTAATTTCTATATCTATGCCCCTTATCGATACCCCACTACATTCATCCAAATTTGGTTCTTTTGTGGAAAAAGTAAAAAGCGATGGTACAGGTTTAACAATGGTGTGTCCAAGATTTTGAGCTAATTTATATCCGCTTGGATTACCTCCAGTTGAAAGAATAATATTTTTTGCAGTTACCTTTGCTTTTTTAAGACTAAAAATATTGAATATATTATCTGAAGTTTTTGCAATTTCTTTTACGAAAAATTTTGTTAGTATCTCTACGTTTTTTTGATAAAGCACTTTTTCTCAAACAATCAACAACATCTGAAGAAGAATTAGACACTGGGAATACTCTTAGATCTTCCTCAATTTTTAATTTTAAACCTTTTTTCTCAAACCAATCGTATACATCTCCAGCAGCAAAACGATTAAATGATTCCAAGAGCTGAATTCCACCTCTGGGGTAATTCTCAATTAGTTCATTCGGTATCCATGTCGCATTAGTGACGTTACATCTTCCCCCTCCACTAATCCTTACTTTCTCCATAAGTTTTGAAGTTCCTTCAAGAATTATTATTCTTTTTACTCCATTTTCAGCAGCAGTTACTGCTGTCATAAAACCGGCTGCACCACCTCCAACAACTGCTAAATCAAAAGGTTCCAATAACTTATTATTTAATATGCTTCAATTTGATAATAGCAAGCAGTTATAAAGAAAAATTAGTACAAAAACCAAAAAAAAATAAATATAAAACTTTAAAACTACATAATAAATAGCCACGATTGGCTAATTTTTAAATTTCTAGAAAAATCAACACAGTCGTTATTTTTATGCTTTAAGTTAATTAGATGAGCTTGTTATTTTCTTCCGTTAAATATTCTGAGGCCAGTTTTCCTATGACTGGTCAATATACTGCTCTTCTTTTAATAACTTCTATTATTTGGGTTCTACTTTGGTTTGGATATAGACAAAATAAGATAAATGATGAGATCAAGAAAAAAGAAAAAGAAGAAA
>JFMF01000414.1 GCA_000635535.1 Prochlorococcus sp. scB243_496M6
CAAAAATATAAATCAATAGATATTAATTTAATAAAAAATATAATAGCTTTTTTAATTTTTATACCTGCTTTTATCAATCTAAGTTCTACAACTGAATTAAAAAACATATTTATCCTACTAATTAGTGGAATAGTAGGTATTGGTTTAGGTGATACTTTCTATTTAAAGTCACTACAAATAATTGGCACAAGAAAAACTTTATCTATAGAAACTCTTTCTCCGTTAATAGCAGCTTTATCAGGAGAATTATTTATTAACGAAAATTTAACAACTAAA
>JFMF01000415.1 GCA_000635535.1 Prochlorococcus sp. scB243_496M6
TCAGGAGAATTATTTATTAATGAAAATTTAACAACTAAATCATGGGTTGGAATAATCATAGTAACGATTTCGCTATTCATAATTCTCAGAAAAGGTAACGATTTTAAAGAGGAAAACTCCCCTTTCTCGGAAAAAAATAACTTTAAGATTTTTGCTTTTCCTTTTTTATCAGTTTTATGTGCTGTTCTTGGAGGTCTTTTATCAAGGATGGTATTTCTTCAAAGCAATTTATCTCCTTTTCTTACAACTGAAATAAGATTATTAGGTGCAATAATTTTTTTAATTAGTCTTAAAGGATTTAAGATTAATTTTTTCTTAAAAAACTTAGACAAAAAACAACAAAAAAGATTTTTTATTTCAATACTTCTTGGAACAAATGTAGGAATATTTCTACAACAAGTTGTGTTTAAAACCCTTCCCATAGGAATAGGGTGGTCTTTATTAAGCATATCTCCAGTAATTTCCTTATTTTTTGCTAAGAATGAGGAAAGAGAAATTACCAAAAAAATAATATTTTTTACTTGTTTTTTATTTTTTGGCTTGACATTAATAATTCTTTAATCTCTGAGTTAATGTAAAAAATACTC
>JFMF01000416.1 GCA_000635535.1 Prochlorococcus sp. scB243_496M6
TAATGTAAAAAATACTCATGTTAATGAAAATCAAATTAAATAAAATTACCTTATAAACACACAAAACAATGAAAACATTAAAGAAAAAAAGACTCGGCACATTGGAAATTTATGTTATTTTTTTAAGCTGCATTTATGCAGGCTTTATAGGTTATAAATCTTTATTAAATGTTTTATTTACTTGGAATTAATTAATTCTTTCTAATGATTTAATCAACTTACCTCCATCTTGGTCATCATCATCATTTGAAGCGA
>JFMF01000417.1 GCA_000635535.1 Prochlorococcus sp. scB243_496M6
CCTGACAGTAAAGAAATACACATTCTCGAAAATAAATATTTCTTTTATTTGTAAAATGAAAAAACACATCCGAACTATTTCGTGAAAGTTCTAATATCTTCCCCCTGTAGTGCAAGCGTAATAATTCAGTATGGAATAAAAAGTTGGCCTATTTGGGAATGTAAACCAAGCAAATTTCAATGGAATTACGATGATAAGGAAATTTGCTTAATTATTGAAGGTCAAGCCAAAATAAGTACCCAAAACGGTGATATTTATGTGATTCAAGCTGGAGATCTTGTTGAGTTTCCTGCTGGTCTTAACTGCGAATGGGAAGTGACCAAAAGTATAAAAAAACATTATCGATTGGGTAGCTAATAAGAAAAAAGATTTTTTCTTCTTTACTGTTAAGTCAATGTAGATAAAATACGGTTAATAAATAATTTTCAAGAGGGGCACTAATATTATGCCATTTACCGATCAAGAATATTTTGAGGTTATTGAAAAAAACGAAATAGTAAAAAAGGCCTTTGAAAATATTAAACAAATTTGCATTGAT
>JFMF01000418.1 GCA_000635535.1 Prochlorococcus sp. scB243_496M6
TAAAGAATGGAATAAGTAATAATTAACAAGCCTTTTTAATACTCAATTTAAAATTTAAATTTAGTTTTTCTTACAGAATAAGTTCTAATCTAATTCCTTTTTTGGTTTTGTATTTATACTGGAAGTTCCCTTAGCAGCAGAAACGAAGAAAAAGAAGCCTACAATTCCTGATATACCAAATATCGCAGCCAAAGGTTCAAAAGTGA
>JFMF01000419.1 GCA_000635535.1 Prochlorococcus sp. scB243_496M6
GTTATTACTTTAATAAATAAAAATGCATCTAAACTCTTTACTTTATATTTGTTCTATATCTTTATTCATTTATATAATGGCGTTGTTTTGGAGAGACTTGCCAAATCAAAAAAAGTAAATAAATAATTAATATTAAATTTATTGCTTATCAAAATAAATTGAGTTATTAATTTAATATTGGATTTAATTTTTTTATATAAATGCTGAAAGAATACATAAATAAGAATCAAAACCCCAGGTAAGTACTGAATTAGTGATTTGAAATTAATTTTTTTCAT
>JFMF01000420.1 GCA_000635535.1 Prochlorococcus sp. scB243_496M6
AAATTTTGCAGCATTAGAAGCTGGTCAACTTGGTATACTACCAGGACACATCTCTTTAGTTACTGCTATAGATATTGGAGTTTTAAGGCTAAGAATGAATTCCCAGTGGAAATCAATAGCTCTTATGGGAGGCTTCGCTGAAATTGAATCAGATGAAGTTATAGTTTTAGTAAATAATGCTGAAATTGGATCTGAAATTAATGTTCAGAATGCAGAACAAGATCTTAAAGAAGCAAAACTAGCAATCAGTAAATTTTCTGAAAATGAAAAAAATCCAGAGAAAATTAAAGCCTTGAAAGAGGTTTCAAAAGCTGAGGCTAGGATTCAAGCTGCAAAGAACTAATATTTAAGCGGTTCCACAAAAAGTTACTTCAGGAAACTTTAATTTGGCTTCTTCTAATTTTTTTGTTTTTCCTTCTTCTTGCCAATAATTTATAACTTCAGTAGCCTTATTCAATATTTCTACTCTTTCATTATCCGTAATCCAGCCTTTATTCTCAAGTTCACTTTTTAATTTTTCCCAAGCATCATCTCTTGGCCAAAAGTAATAAGCAGTAAGAGGGCTAGGGCCTCCACCTACAATTTGATCTACTGCTAGAGCTACATTATCAGGTAACCACAATACTTTTATAATGAATCTTCCTTCATCAGGTTTAGGTGTATAACCAGTAGGTACACCATCTTCATCAATTGTGGCTGC
>JFMF01000421.1 GCA_000635535.1 Prochlorococcus sp. scB243_496M6
CATCAATTGTGGCTGCTGCCAATACAGCTGTGGCACCCATCATTCCTGAATTAGGAGAAGAATTTTTGGAGTTTGGTGCATCACTGTTTTTTCCCTTTTTTTCTGTTGAATTTTGATTTAACTTATCTGATGAGGTCATTCAATTATTAATGTTTAATAAATAATTTATCAGTTTATGGTCACATTTTGATTGATTTATTCAAAATTTCTTGATTTTAGTTATTGATAACTTCTAAACATGATTTTTATCTATCGTGAGATACTTCATAAAAATCATAAATAGTAGCCTCCAATGAATCCCAAAGATCTTTGGGGATATCATTTTCTTCTGCGAACATGCCAAGCTGACTAGCTAAGCCTCTCGCTTGAGAGAGTTTCGAATCATATGAATCGGACTTATTCATTTTTGAGCTTTAAACTATATAAAAAAATAAATCTATTAACTTGATAAGTCAAATTTCAAAATTCTAAATCAGAAATTTCTTTTAGTGCAGCAATACTTAAAACATCTGGGTTTGTATCTGTGACCAGGACATCATCTTCTATTCTTATCCCTATGCCTTTCCATTTCTCATCTATAGGGGGTTGTCCCTCAGGAACTGGGATTCTATCACTTATATAAATCCCAGGTTCTACAGTCAGAATCATTCCATTCTGTAATGGCACTTCATAGTCTCCCATTCTGTATGCTCCAACATCATGAACATCTAAGCCTAGCCAATGTCCAGTTCTATGCATGTATAGATGTTTATAAGATTGATTCTCAATTATCTCATCAGTACTACCCGACAATAAGCCAATTTCTTTTAATCCTTCTATGAGAATTGTTAAAGCAACATTATGAACAACACTAGAATTAGATCCTTTTACTGCACTTTTAATAGCATTTTTCTGAGCACTCAATACAATTTCATAAATAACCTTTTGCTCATTAGAAAATTTGCCACCTATCGGAATAGTTCTTGTTATGTCTCCATTGTAATAATCAATTAGTGAGCAGCCAGCATCCACCAATAATAAATCTTCCTTATTTAAGGGTGAGTTATTTGAAGTGTAATGCAAAATACAGGCATTATCTCCTGATGCAACAATCGAGTTATAAGCTGGCCCTCTCGCTCCTTTTTCCAGAAAAAATCCCTCTAGAAGACCCTGAATTTGTCTTTCATTTTTCTTTGATGAGATAGATTCTCTAACTAATTCATGAGCTTCGGCTGAGATTTGTATAGCTTCTCTCATTCTCTTTATTTCAAATTCACTTTTAATTAATCTCATTTCATTTAAATAAATTTCTGGAGATTTTATAGAATTTCCACCAATGCCTAATCTTGAACGATTTTCAAGTTGTTGTGAAAAAATTTCAAGTATTATTTTCTCAACTGATGGATGCTTACCAATAGAAAAAACAAGTTCATCAGAACCGTTTATATAGGCTGGGAGTAAATCTCTTAATTCGTTTATAGAGTGAGCCTTATCAGCATTAAACTCTTTTTCAGCGCCTTCTAAACCCCATCTAAAGCCATGCCAGACTTCGCTTATAACATCTTTAGGAGAAACAAACATAATAAACCTCTCTCCCTTTGGCTTATGTGATAAGAAAAGGGCGATTGCATCTGGCTCATCAAAACCGGTTAAATACCAAAAATTACTATCTTGTCTAAAAGGATATTCACAATCAGCATGATGCTTTACGAGATTAGCCCCGGGGATAATAGCAGCTTTTCCATTTAATTTATTGAGGAAGATATCTCTTCTTTCTTCAAAAACTTTATTTTCAGGTTTAAACATAAATGTGTATTGGCGTGTTTAAAAAAAAAATGGAAGAATGAATTAACACAGATTAAGTATCTAATCTATTTTAATGGAACCAAGTGTTTACGGTTTAGTTATTCTCATTATTATCATTTTAATTGGGTCAGCATGTTGTTCGGGAGTAGAAGCTGCTTTTTTAGCTGTAAATTCAATTAGAATTCTAGAGATAGCCTCCAAACAAAAACCAAAAAGTTCTGCAAATCAACTCCTTAAACTTAGAAAACATCTTGGAAGGACATTAACTGTAATTACTATTACTAATAATGGATTTAACATAATAGGAAGTCTTATTTTAGGTGTATATGGAGCATTGGTAATTAATAGTAGTTATGGATTAACCCTGTTTTCAATTGCTTTTTATATACTAGTTGTCTTAGTAGGAGAAGTACTACCTAAGGCTCTCGGTACAAGATTCTCAGTTCAAATAGCATTATTATCAGTTCCTATCTTGAGAATATTGAATACTTTAATGAGGCCATTCTTGATATTAATAGAGCAAATATTTCCAGTTATTACTGCAGAAAATGAAATATCAACTGATGAAGAAGAAATTAGACAAATGGCAAAAATTGGAAGCCAAAAAGGTTTAATAGAAGCTGATGAGGCAGCAATGATATTTAAGGTTTTTCAATTAAATGATTTAAAAGCTAAAGATTTAATGATCCCCAGAGTATCAGCCCCTTATCTTAATGGGTCTTCAAATCTTGAAGAAATTTCAAAACTTATAATGGCTGATAACTCCGCATGGTGGGTTATTTTGGGCGATAAGGTTGACAAAATACAGGGGGTAGTCCCTCGTGAGAGAATGCTAGCAGAATTAATAAATGGTGAAAATAAAAAATTATTGTCAGAAATTTGCGAACCTGTTGACTACATTCCCGAAATGATCAAAGCAGATCAATTATTAACAAGATTTGACAAGAATCATAAAGGAGTAAAAGTAGTAGTAGATGAATTTGGGGGATTTGTGGGCATTATTGGCGCAGAAGCTGTTTTATCTGTCTTAGCTGGCTGGTGGAAGAAATAAGTCATGAAAAAATTTAAAAATAACAAAAATTATTTACTTTTAAAAAATTGGTGGGACAGTGTTGATCTTACCAACTATGAAAAAAGTTTCTTTAATAAAGAAATAATTTCTTTTAATCAACAACTTTTTAGGCTCAAAGAAAAAAAAATAAGAATTAGCGTATATGGTAAATCAGGCGTAGGAAAATCTTCTGTTTTAAATTCTTTATTAGAAAAAGATATATTCAAAACAAATATTATCAACGGGACCACGAGAGAAATACAATCGGAGCTTTGGACCCTAAAAAATCAAACACTTAGTTGTATAGAGTTGCTAGATTCTCCGGGATTTGATTTTTGCAATATTAAATTCTCAGATAAATTTCACTCTCGCATAAATCATTCAGATCTTGTTTTATTCTTAGTTTCGGGAGATTTAAATAGGAATGAATTAAACAAAATTAGCTCTTTAATTGAAGAGGGAAAAAAAGTAATTATTATTTTGAATAAAATCGATCTTTTTAATAAAAATGACTTAAAAGAAATTATTGAAAATATAAAGTCTAAGCTCCCAAAAGACTTAAAAATTCCAATAATTCTCAATAATGGGAAAAATCTTAAAAATTATCTAACAAAAATAATAAATCAATATGGTGAGATATTTTTAGCACTTAATTCACTTCAACAAGCTGACAAATTGTTTCTGAAAATAAAAGAGCAAAGATTGAAAAGAAGACAGAAATTAGCTCAATCAACTATTGGTAAATTTTCGACTATAAAGGCATCCGCTGTAGCTCTTAATCCCTTTATTTTATTTGATGTTGCTGGTAGTTTCGCACTAGATACTGCATTGATTAGCGAATTAAGTAAGATTTACGGATTAAAGTTGAAAGGTGAATCTACAAGAAAAATATTTAAAAATATATCCATTAATAATTTATGTTTAGGATTCACCCAAGTCGGCGTCAATACCTCTTTCAACCTCATTAAGAAAATAATTTTATTGTCGGCACCTTTCACTAATGGGCTCTCATTATTACCCTATGGACCCATTGCAATTATTCAGGCAGCAATCGCAGTGCATTCTACAAAAATCCTAGGGAAACTAGCAGCAAAAGAAATATTTATAAGAAGCAAAGCTTCTTTTATAGAACCCGCTATTATGATCCAAAATATTACTTTGAATGACCCAGATATTTTGAACCACATAAATATTTATTTTTCAAATAGAAATTTAAATAGTAATTTTATTAGCATTCTGCCTTAAAACTTAAATGGGAAAAAGCATTGCATTATTTGGTACCAGTGCAGATCCACCTACCATTGGACATAAAAAAATACTTGAAGAATTATCCAAAATATATGCATTTACAATTGGTTACGTTAGTAACAATCCCAACAAAAATCACAAAGAAGATATCTCAATTCGTAGCTATTTATTAAAAACTCTTATTGCAGATTTAGATAATCCTAAAATTTTATTTAATCAAAGTCTTAGTAGCCAATGGGCAGTAGAATCAATAAAAAAATGTAAAAGAATTTATGAATTAAATAATTTAGATTTTGTTATTGGGAGCGATTTGATTAAAGATATTTTCTACTGGAAAAATTTTGATAAAATTACTAATGAGGTTAGTTTTTTAGTAATTTTAAGAGAGGGATATCCTATTGAATCTAATACTCTTAAAATGTTAGAAACTAATAAAGTGAAATTCAAGATTTCGACCATAAAAATCCCAAACATTTCAAGTTCTAAGCTCAGGTCAAATTTTAATTATTCTAATTTACCAAATTCATTAATAGATATTGTTAAAAAGAATAATTTATATGAATCCTCTAAATTAGTTGAATGAAGTTTTTACTTGCTCAAATTAATCCAGTTGTTGGTGATTTAAAGGGTAATGCAAAAAGAATACTTTGTACTGCTTCGAAAGCTTGTTCAAATTCTGCTGATTTAGTTCTTACCCCAGAATTATCACTATGGGGATATCCAGCAAAGGATCTACTTCTAAAAAAAAATTTAATCAAAAATCAATATCAAATTCTTGACCAATTAGCCTTAGATATTAATAAAAAATATGGAAACTTGAGTATTACAGTTGGGATAGCTGAGATAATAAATGATTCTTTTTTCCCAAATCTCTATAATTCTATTGCATTGCTTGAGCGCGGCGAGTGGAAAATAATTGCTCGTAAAATTATTCTTCCCACCTATGAAGTATTTGATGAGAAAAGATACTTTAGATCAGAAGAAAAAGTTTCAGTATTAACAAAAGAAATTAATAATAAAACTTGGCGACTTGGCTTAACTATATGTGAGGATTTATGGGTCAACAAAAACATAGAAGGTAGAGGAATTCATAAAAAGAATCCTATTTTTGATTTAAAGAAAAAAAAAGTTGATATTTTAGTGAACTTATCGGCCTCCCCATATACCTTCAAAAAGTTAGAGCTAAGATCCAAAGTTTCCAGTTTTGCTGCTCAATATCTTCAAGTACCGCTGATATATGTAAACCAGATTGGAGCAAATGACAATTTAATTTTTGATGGAAATAGTTTTATTCTTGATAAGAATGGATCTAAAATTAAGCAATTAAAATCTTTTTCAGAAGACCTCTCCATTTGGGACAGTGAGCAAACAAAACCTCAAAAAAATAAATTTGAAAAGTCTGAAATGTCATCAATTTTTGATGCATTAGTACTTGGCGTTAGGGATTATGCTCAAAAATGCGGTTTTAAAACAGCTTTAATTGGACTAAGTGGTGGCATTGATTCAGCACTAGTTTCAGCAATTGCGACAGCTGCTCTTGGTAGTAATAATATTTATTGCATCTCAATGCCCTCTAAGTGGAACTCATCTCATTCAAAGAGCGATGCGAAAGATTTAGCCAGAAGATTAAATATAAATTTCAATAGCATTCCAATTGAAAATTTGATGAACTCGTTTGAAGAATCTTTATTAAATACCATATCTTTCGAGATGGCTGAAATAACAAATCAAAATATTCAATCAAGAATCAGAGGAACGCTTCTTATGGCTTTAGCAAATCAAGAAAAGCATTTATTACTTTCAACAGGAAATAAATCAGAGCTAGCTGTAGGATATTGCACACTTTATGGTGATATGAATGGGGGATTATCGGTGATTGGGGATTTATATAAAACTAATGTTTTTAAATTATGCAATTGGCTTGATAGTGAAGATTCAATTAATCATAGAAAATCATATAAGTTAGATACATGTGTAGATTTAATTGGAGAAAATATACGTAAGAAAGCTCCAAGTGCCGAATTAGGTCCTGATCAATTAGATACTGATTCTCTCCCACCTTATTCTATTTTAGATAATATTCTTAAAGGAATTATTGAAGAGAAAAAAGATTTACTACAACTAGAAGAAGATGGTTATAAAAAAGATTTAATTTTAAAAATTATCTCACTAATAAAAAAAGCTGAATTCAAAAGAAAGCAGGCTCCTCCAATCCTAAAACTAAGCAGTCAATCATTAGGAAGTGACTGGAGAGTTCCCATAGCAATATCTTATTAATCACTATAAGAACACTGTTGAATTTTTTTTAAAGGCCGTTTAACTGAATCATGGCTTATACCTTTTTTGATAGCAAGAATTATGCCTGCAGCTTCTAAATAATTATCCACTTCAAAAAGATTGGGATAATCAAAAAACTCATTTGTCACTTTTAATTCATTTTGATTTTTTACAGAGATAATATTTAAACCTTTTTCAATCCCTGCTAGTACTGCTTCTCCACCTAATGCCCCGTTAGGAACAACAATAGATTCAATCTGATCAGGATGTATTGAGATTGATTCATTTTTTGCAGGCAATTCAACAATGTCAGGTGCATTGCTTAAACCAATCAGTACTGATGGTAAAAAGGTGTATCCTATTTCTTCTGCAGCTGCACGAGGATCTAAATTTTCATTCAATTCAATTGGATTTAAAGCAGGTGCGTGAGCACAGGGAACTTTTAAAGATTTGCTAATTAAATGACTTATAACTGCTTCCACTCCAGATATAGGATCAGGTCCTTTCCCCTCTCGATAGATATTTGTTTCTAAAGAATCTAAATCATCTGGAAATTTTGCCACAATTGCTATTGCCGTAGCTCCTTTTTCTATTAAACATTTTCCAGCATCAATTAGAGTATCAGGATTTTCAATTATCCCACCACTGATTTTTGATGAATCTGAATCAATAACTATTTTTAATGGCTTTTTTGTAATCACATAAGAATGAACATTAATACCTAAAGTTGAAACACATGCATCAGCAACTTGTAAATGTCTCACTAATATTTCTTTTTCAATGGCTGAATCAAAAATTATCCCAATTTTTTGTTGCTTTACCCTTTTTAAAGCGATTTCTCCTTTAGCAAACCGGTCTAAACTATAACCCTCAACATAAAAAATATTTTTATCTTTTTCAGAAAGAGTACCGCCATTCATAACATTTGGATGAGTAATTAAACATCCACTCGCCGAGGCTAATAATTTTGCAGTAGGAAGTGCATCCCCAGCAAAACCTCCTACTTCACAACCAATACCAGTTGGAACAATAAATATTGTTGGTGAATTTTCCATTATTAAAAAAATTTCAATTTATATTTTTAATTAGCTAAGACAGCTTTAATTTTAAGTTTTTTTGTTCCAAAAGAGTCAATAGAAACTTGAATATCAACAATCGACCATCGAATTAAATCTCCTTTTTTTTCTAAATTTGTAATGATAAATTCCCTTAAGTCTTCTAATTTTATTGAAACTGGCCAATCTAAATAATAATCAACTGAACTTAATTTCATTTTTGATATTTACCAAATTGATCATTATATAAATCATCTTCGACATCTTTACCAATAAGAATATGCAAATCTGATTTGGGATATGCCACACACAAAAGTGCAAAGCCCTTTTCTCTCAAATCATCATTTAATCCCATAGCATCTTCCTGATCTACAGATCCTTCCAATATCATGGATGCACAATCTGTACAAACTCCTGAACAACAACTACTTGGTAAATCTATTCCATTCATTTTTGCCGCTGAAATAATATCTTGATCTTCAGAACATAAAAAACTTAAAGTCTTTTGCTCAAATTGAACTTTGATATTGTATTCAGGCATATCCTAAACTTATTGCTAAACTGCTGAACCTCCTACAACTTCTAATATTTCTTGAGTAATAGCTGCTTGTCTGGCTTTGTTATAGGTTAGATTCAAAGTACTAGCTAATTCTTTAGCATTATCACTCGCATTATTCATCGCAGTCATCCTGCAAGCGAGTTCTGAAGCTGCTGACTCTTGAAGAGCTCTTAGTACCTGATTCTGTAAATATAATGGTAATAAAGAATCTAATAGTTGATCAGGACTTTGTTCAAAAACAATATCTGATGACAATTTCTCTGAATCACTTTTTTCAATATTTGATTTTTCAACAAGTAACTTACTATCTTTTGTAGTCAACCTAAAAATTTCATCGTTTTCTTCAGCAATTCCTTGAGGGTCTAGTGGCAATAGTGTTTGAACGACAGGGGCGCAACTGACTAGAGTGATGAATTTCGTGTAAATGATTTCCACCCTATCAGAATTTTCTGAAAGAAATTCAGCTAAAATCTCATTTGTAACTCCTTCAGAATCCTTGACTGTGGGTACCTGTTCAAGTTCTTTGAAAGTACTTTTAATTATATATCTATCCTTTCTATTTTGAAAATATCCAATAGCTTTCTTGCCTACCAAAATTAAATTTGGCTGATACCCTTGTTTGACTAATTCTGCGTATCGTATTTCTACCTTTTTTATTATATTTGTGTTGTAACCACCGCATAAACCTCTATCCGCAGTTATGCAAACCAAGCTGATGCTCTTTACTTCTCTCTTTGATAATAAAGGAGAATCGACAGCCTCAAATTGCACTCTAGATTGAATATTCTCTAAGACCCGTGCAAGTTTATCTGCAAAAGGTCTACTCTTAAGAACTTGATCCTGAGCTCTCCTAACTTTTGCAGCTGCAACGAGTCTCATGGCCTCCGTTATTTTTCTTGTATTTTTAACAGAAACGATTCGATCTCTAATCTCTTTAAGATTTGCCATGGTATCTCCTAAATAAATTTAAACTGTGGCAAGCATTGATGATTTAACTTCATTTATCACCTCTTTTAGTGTTGCTTCTAATCCATCATTTAATTTCTTTTCTTTAAGAATCTCTTCTATAAATTCTGCTTTATTTAACTTTAAGTATTCCCTAAGTTCAGTTGCAAATTTAGTAACATCTTCAACAGGAACCTCATCAATAAGACCTTTAACTCCTGCATAAACAACTGCAACTTGCTCTGCAAGGTTTAGAGGGGAGAATTGAGGTTGCTTTAATAACTCTCTTAGTCTTTTGCCTCTTTCAAGTTGTTGCTGAGTTGCTTCATCAAGATCAGATGCAAATTGAGAAAAGGCAGCTAGTTCATCAAACTGTGCGAGTTCTAATTTTAAAGTTCCTGCAATTTTTTTAATTGCTTTTGTCTGAGCGGCTCCTCCAACACGGCTAACAGAAATACCAACATTAATAGCTGGTCTTAATCCTGAGTTAAATAAATCTGCACTCAAGAATATTTGTCCATCTGTAATTGAAATAACATTGGTTGGAATATAAGCTGAAACATCCCCTGCCTGAGTTTCAATAATTGGGAGAGCTGTCATAGAACCTCCTCCCATTGCATCAGAAAGCTTTGCTGCTCTTTCTAGTAATCTACTGTGTAAGTAGAACACATCTCCAGGATAAGCTTCTCTTCCTGGTGGTCTTTTTAAAAGAAGAGACATTTGTCTATAAGCTTGAGCTTGTTTTGTTAGATCATCATAAATAACAAGTGTTGCTTTGCCCTGATACATAAAATGTTCAGCGATTGCTGCACCAGTATAAGGTGCCAAGTACTGTAGAGCAGCTGGTTCTGAAGCTCCTGCACTAACTACAACTGTATAATCAAGGGCTCCTCTCTCTCTTAAAACCTCTACTATGTTTGCTACTGATGCTGACTTCTGGCCAATAGCTACGTAAACACAAACGACATCTTGACCTTTTTGGTTGATAATTGTGTCAATAGCAATCGCAGATTTTCCAGTTTGTCTATCACCAATAATTAATTCTCTTTGACCTCTTCCAACAGGAATCATTGCATCAATAGATGTGATACCTGTTTGCATTGGTTCATGAACTGATCTTCTCTTGATTATTCCAGGAGCCATTTCTTCAATCAACCTAGTGTCACTGGTTGGAATTTCCCCTTTCCCATCTATTGGTTGTCCGAGAGGGTTAACAACTCTCCCCTGCATTGCTTCACCAACTGGAACAGATGCGATTTTACCTGTTGATTTAACGTTACTTCCTTCTTGGACGCCAAGTGCTTCACCCATTAAAACGGCTCCAACATTATCATCTTCAAGATTTAAAGCTATACCTTCGGTACCATCCTCAAATTCCAACAACTCACCTGCCATGACCTGTTCTAAGCCATATATTCTTGCAATGCCATCACCGATTTGCAGAACAGTTCCTACATTGCTAACACTTACAGATTGGTCGTAATCAGTTATTTGTTGTTTTAAGATTGAACTGATTTCATCAGGGCGTATAGATACCATGGATTTAAGAATTTAAGGTTGATTTAAAAGTTACTTGGAAAGAGTTAAGCCAAGTTTTCTAATTTGTGAAGCAAGGGAAGCATCAATTACTTTTGATCCTACACTGGCGACGAAACCACCAATAAGAGATGGGTCGATTTTAGTTACAAGTTCTAATTTTTCTGTTCCAGCAATATTGATGATCTTTTTGGTAATTAAACCTTTCTGTTCATCAGTAAGCTCGACTGCAGAAGTAACAGTTGCCAAAGCAATATTACTATTTTCTCGGTAAATCTCTAAAAACCTATCAAGAATTGAAGTAAGGATTCCAATCCTTTGCCTATCGGCCAATAATTTTAAGAAATTCAATAAAGAAGAATTAACTTTATTTGAAAAAATTTCAATAATGATTTTCTTCTTAGCATCTGTCTCTAAAATAGGAGAGGATAGTGCCTTCTCCAATTCAGGAGAATCATTTATTAATTCCAAGAGTTGTTTAACCTCAGAAACTATCTCTTCAGTTTGCGAATTTTCATTCACAACTTGAAGTAATGCTTCTGCGTATGGTGTAGTAACTGAATTTAAAAGTGGCATTAGTTCACCTCAATATTATTAATTGATTGAGTTACCAAATTTTCTTGTGTTGTTTTATCAAGTCGATTTGGGAGAGAATCTAAAGCTTTCTTAATTGCCAGTTCAACTGCTTCTTTTCGAAGTTGAGAAATTGCTCTAGATGCTTCAGAGCTCTCATCAGAGATTGCGCTTTGTTTAATTCGTGCCATCTCCTCTATCGCTTTTTTCTCACTTTCCATTCTGATTGATTCAGATCTTTTAAGGGAATCTGCTTTTATTTGAGAAGCTTTTTCTTCAGCTGAAGATAAATCTTTCTTTGCCTTTTCTAAAGCTTGAGTTGCATTTAGGAGTCGATCTTCAGCATCTTTTAATTCAATAAGGATTCCTTCTCTCCTTTTTTGAAGCATTTTACCTAGGAAACCAGGCAAAAATTTATAAAGACCGAAAACTACTACAGCCCAATTAAGGATATTAGTTTCGAACAAATTGAAGTTCAATCCAAAACCTTCTGTAGCTAAAAGAGTTAAATTCATTTTTCTAGAATCAATCTATTAACAATAAGTTCGCTTAGATCATCAGCCTGTTTAGAAAGTTGATCACGAGCAGCAGACGTCTGACTTTCAATTTCTAGTCTTGCTTTTTCTTTTGAAGCATTTGCTTCATTGTTTGCAAGTTCTAGTGCTTCTTTATAAAGCTTGTCAGACTCATTCTCAGCTTCGCTCACAATTCTTTGGGCTTCTGTACGAGCACTTTGAAGCTGAGTTAATAAATCAGCTTCTAATTTTTTAACCTCAGAAAGTTTATTTTTGGCCTCAATAATATTACTACTTACAAACTTTTCTCTTTTTTCTACAACATTGCCTACAGGCTTAAAAAAGAGAGAATTTAATATGTAAGTAAGGGCAACTACTTGTATCGCCATTAGTGGCAAAGTGGCATTTATATCAAATAATCCACCTTCTGTAGCACCAAAAAAATTAAAGGCCAACATATGATTCAGTTGAGTTAAAAAATTTAAATTTAAATATTGCTAATAAGGATTAGAAGCAATATTAACTTTTAGGAAAAAGGATTCGCAAAAAGTAGTACCAAAGCCACAACTAATCCGTAAATTGTTAATGACTCCATGAAAGCGAAAGACAAAAGAAGAGTTCCTCTAATTTTACCTTCAGCTTCTGGTTGACGGGCAATACCCTCAACAGCACCTTGAGCTGCGTTACCTTGTCCAAGACCTGGGCCAATAGCACCTAGACCAACTGCTAAACCAGCAGCTACAACTGATGCAGCGGAAGTAATCGAATCCATAATTTTGAAATAAAGAGCTTAATACTTGTGATAATCTTTGTTGTCATACACGCTTGGACATCCTTTTTTAAGAATGGGTC
>JFMF01000422.1 GCA_000635535.1 Prochlorococcus sp. scB243_496M6
TCCTTTTTTAAGAATGGGTCTGATATTTTCAGACCTACGCGATTAGATATTTTGCCAGATTACAGACTCTTTGTAAAAGCGTCTGAATGTATTGGAAGACAGCTAATGATGTTCTTCAACAGCTTCTCCAATGTAATAGGCCGCTAAAGTTGCAAAAATCAATGCCTGAATAGCACTAGTAAACAATCCTAGAAACATAACAGGTATTGGCAGTATTAGCGGAACTAAAAAAACTAGAACACCCACAACAAGTTCATCAGCCAAAATATTTCCAAATAGCCTAAAAGAGAGTGATAAAGGTTTCGTAAAATCCTCTAGAATTTTGAAAGGAAGCATAATCGGAGTTGGATGAACATAGTATTCAAAATATCTCCAACCCTTATTGCTTAATCCTGCATAGAAATAAGAAAGTGAAACCAATAAAGCCAAGGCTATAGTTGTATTGATATCTGCAGTAGGTGCTCCTAATTCTCCACTTGGTAACTTAATCAATCTCCAAGGAATTAAAGCTCCTCCCCAATTACTAACAAAGACGAATAAAAATAAAGTACCTATAAATGGCATCCAATCTCTATAAACTTTTTCACCTATTTGAGTCCTAGCAAGATCTCTTATGTAATCCCAGAGAAACTCAAGCAAGTTTTGAAGGCCTTTAGGATCATTTTCCATTTTTTTAGTTCCTAAAGAAATAAAAACTAATAACGCTCCTAGTAAAATCCAAGATGTTAAAAATACCTGCCCATGTAGTCTGATATTTCCAATTTGCCAATAAAGATGTTGACCAACTTCTAATGCTGCAAAATTT
>JFMF01000423.1 GCA_000635535.1 Prochlorococcus sp. scB243_496M6
CTTCTAATGCTGCAAAATTTGTTAGCAAGGAATTAAAAAACATTTGTTTTGAATAAAAAAATTTACTTAAGAACGTGAAAAATAAAAAATGAGTGAAGGCTTATAAATGAAAAAACCTATCATTGCAGGAAAAATATCCAAAGATCCTAGCTTGCTCGCAAAAATAAAGAGGCAAACTGGAACTAATAGTTGCAATTTTGATACACCTGATGATTCTTTACCAAGTTTCCCTATACTTTTGGCAAGCAAACGTAAGTAAAAAATGCCGGCTATTGCACCTATAAAAATACTAAAACCAAAAGTAAATCCTAGAAAAATTCCAGTTATTGATGCTAATAAAATAGAAACAACAAAAGTAATTCCAAAAATTGCTAATTGCAATTTTGTGTATTCATCATTTTGAGAAAGCAAATTATCTATTTGATTGGCAATGCCAGATTTACTTTCTTTAATGATCGAATTATTCAGGGATCGAGGAAATTGAACATTCTCATTGGAGGGATGCTCAAGTTTTTTTCTATTTGAGTCCACTGATGTGAACATAGTTTAGAAACCCTCTCTAAATGGTTTGAAGTAAGTATATAAACTCACGGAATCTATCACGAAGAGGTACCTTTTAGCTAGTTTTTTTTTATAAAAAATTAATTCTTAAGATTTATGATGAATCTGTAGTACTTTTTTTACTTTATTCTTCAAAAATAAAATTTATGAAAAGTCATCTTTTTTATTTCTTTAACACTTTAAAACGTTAATAAAAGACTTGGCAAAATCTCAATTAAACGTCTCAATAGTACATATACATCTAAAAAATTGGAGATAAGTCAAGAAAAAATAAAATACAAACGAATTTCTAAAAGAAAAAAAACCCTTAGTTCTAATTACAAAAAAAATCTAAGCAATTTAACAGAGTCTATATTTCCCTTACCTTGGACGATATGGCCTTATGAGGCAAAAATCCTCGTTGCTCTAATTGGAATTTGGTCAATATTAGGAATATGCATTCTTGGATCATCAAGTTGGTGGGTGGCTAGTAGGGAAATGGGTAATTGGGCTTACTTCTTAAAAAAACAAATTATTTGGACAATTCCAGGAATAAGTCTATTTTATTTTGTCCTGAATACAAACATTAGAAATCTTTTAAAGTTTTCAAGAATTATTTTTTTTATTTTATTTTTTCTAATATTATTAACAAATATTACTGGAATTACAGTTAACGGATCTTCGAGATGGCTAGTACTAGGAAATTTACGTCTACAACCATCTGAATTAATTAAGCCTTTTCTCATTCTAGAAGCTTCTAACCTTTTCGCTCATTGGAATTTAATTAAGAATGATAAAAAATTAATTTCAATATTCTCTTTTGGATTATTAATTTTATTAATACTAAAGCAGCCTAATTTAAGTACTGCATCATTAACTGGAATTCTTTTTTGGGTAATGGGTTTATGTGGAGGCGTAAAACTAAGTTCTTTATGCACATTTGCCTCATTAGGATTTATTACTGGATGTATTAGTATCCTCAATAACGAATATCAAAAACTTAGAGTTACTTCATTTATTAATCCTTGGAAAGATCAACAGGAAAGTGGATTTCAATTGGTTCAAAGTTTATTAGCTATAGGTTCAGGTGGACTATTCGGTCAAGGTTTTGGCTTGTCTATACAAAAATTACAGTACCTACCTTTTATGTACACAGATTTTATTTTTGCCATTTTTGCTGAAGAATTTGGTTTGGTAGGGTGTACTTTATTCCTAGGTTTTCTAGCAGTTTTCTCTTATATAGCTGTAAGAATTGCTCTAAAGTGCAGGAACAATTATACAAAATTAGTTGCTATTGGATGTGGTGTATTGTTGATAGGTCAATCAATAATGCATATTGCTGTAGCGACAGGTTCAATGCCTACTACTGGCTTACCACTACCTTTCATTAGTTATGGTGGGAATTCATTAATCGCATCATTTTTTATTGCAGGGATGTTAGTAAGATGTTCATTAGAATCTACAGGCTTCATAGGTATTATTAGTACACGAAAGACTCTTAATTAGTTAGAATTTAGAAGATTAAAATCAAGCTATCGAATCGTTTAATTTAGTTATTTCAGAATTATCTCAAAAGGGTAATCTGCTTATGCAGAATGGCCTTGATAACCCTGGACCATTTACTATATTTTTAATTTTCAGCGCAGGACTTTTAACAAGTCTTGGTCCATGCTCAATATCATTACTACCAATCACTATTGCTTATATAGGAGGAACAGAGAAAAATAAATTTAAACTTATTAGTTTTTCAGGAGGAGTCGTTTTTTCACTCGTTACGCTTGGTGCTGCCAGTGGATTCTTAGGTAGGATATATGGGCAAATCCCATCTTTTTACACTTCGATCGTTGCCTTGATAGCAATAATAATGGGTTTAAATTTACTAGGTATTCTAAAGTTTCAGTTCCCGAATGGACCTGATATAAAAATAATTGAAGATAAAATCCCAACATTTATAGCACCTTTTGCCATAGGGATTACTTTTGGACTAGCTTCTTCCCCTTGCATTACTCCAGTTTTAGCAACTCTTCTAGCTTGGGTATCGCAAGCTAATAATCCCACAATATCTATTATTTTTTTATTTTTCTTTGGGATAGGCCAAGTAACCCCATTAATCATTGCAGGAGCTACTGCAGAAAACTTAAAACAATTTTTAGCGCTTAGAAAATTTAGTCAAATAATTCCGACTTTAAGTGGGATATTTTTAGTTTCTCTAGGGTTATTAAATTTATTATCAAATTGGATTTGAATGATTATTTTTAAGAATCTAATATTAAAAATATCAAGTTTAAGCTTCGCCATATCACTGATAATTTTCATAGCTATTACAAGCGGCATAGGGACTTTTATACCTCAAGGTAGTAGTAATAAATTTTATATTGATAATTTTGATAGTGCTCCCATTTTTGGATTTTTAGATGGAGAAAAAGTCTTGAAACTTCAATTGGATCACATATATACAAGCTTTTGGTTTTTATTTGCTTTAATTCTTCTTTGCATTTCTCTAGCAGCTTGTAGTTTCAGGAGGCAAATCCCTTCATTAAAAGCTTCATTAAAATGGATTGAATATAACAGCGAAAAAAAATTTAGCAAACTGCAACTAAGTACAAGTCATCCAATCAATCAAGATGGAGAACATATATCAAAAGTAGATTTATTACTTAAAAAAAGAGGATGGAAAACATACAAATTTAAAAGTCATATTTCTGCAAGAAGGGGTTTAATTGGAAAAATCGGTCCTTTAGTTGTACATATAGGATTAATAGTCCTACTTATAGGTTCAGCATATGGAAGTTTTACTAGTCAAACAAAAGAACAATATTTACTGCCTGGAGAAACTTTGGATCTTGTTAATGAGAGCACAAACTCAAAAGCAAATGTAAAATTAGTCGATTTTTCTATAGAACGAGAAAGTGATGGTGTACCCAAACAGTTTATTTCAAAATTAAATTTTTCTTCTGAAGATCTTAATCTAAATGAAATAAAAACCACCAGAGTTAATCACCCAATCAGGTTTAAAGGATTAACTATTTATCAAGCAGATTGGGCAATATCAAATGTTATTTTGGAAATAGATAATATTCTTTATCAATTACAATTAAAGGAAATTCCCGAAATCGGTAATCAAGTTTGGGGAGTTTTAATTGAATTAGGATCAGAGACTAAAAAAAATTTCCTTTTAACAATAGATAATGAAAATGGTCCACTTAAAATTTCGAATATAGAAAATTTTTCAGGGATTAATCTCTATATCAATGACAACCCTTTAGAAGTTAATTCTTCAAGAGTTTCTCTGAAAAAAATAATTCCTAGTAGTGGTTTAATAATAAAAAATGATCCGTCTATACCATTTATTTACTTTGCTTTTATTTTAATAATTTTTGGAACAATAATAAGTCTTATTCCAACTAACCAATTATGGATTCTTGTAAGTAAAGAATCAAAAAAGTTATCTATTGGAGGCCTTAGCAATAAAAATCTAGTTGGTTTTAAAAAAGAATTTTTTAAATTATCAGAAGAAATAAAAAAATTTTAATTTCTTTTCTGCCCACTAAAAATATCTAACTGCATAGAAACATTCCCTCTGGGGTTAAATGCAGCGTTTAAATGTATCCAGTGAGGTGAACCTTCATTCACTAAATCATCCATAATTCTATTCACAACTTCCTCATGTGATATTTTTATATCTCTAAAATTATTAATATAAAGCTTTAAAGATTTCAACTCATAGACTCTCAAATTAGGTTGATAAATAATATTTAGCTTTGCAAAATCTGGATAACCAGAAAAAGGGCACTTACATGTAAATTCAGGTAACTGAATAGAAATTTCATAAATCCTTTTTTTGTTTGGATTATCGAAACAAATTATTTTTGATTCTTCAATAATTCTTTCACCATATAGCGGTCTTTGAGTCGAATCTTCTAATTTAGCTGTATTCATTTTTAATAGAAGTTTTTTACTAAACCTATATAAAAACTATATATAAAGATAAAAATTCGCAAAAGTATCAAAAAATCTAAGTATTACAATTGACTAAGCCAAAAGCTGTTAAATCTTATTTTTGTATCAGTCGTAACATTCATAATGTAGCCCAAAAGGGTTATATGTGTTTAGTTCAATGAAAATTTAATGGACATTTGTTTGATAACTATCGATAACAACTTAAATAAATCCCTTCAACCAAAAAGCGCATTTGGAATGTTATGGCTTCAAACACACTTTGAAAACGATCAGTGGGAAGCTTTGTCAAATAGTACCGTAATAATTTCTGAAGAAAATTCCCAACTTTTAATTGAAGATGCCACGAATGCAGGTCTCAGTATTGAATGCTTTTCTGATATTTCAATGTTGGATGTTTTCCCAAAAAACAATTAAAATAGGAATGTTCAATCTTTAATCATGAAGAAAATTGAGGCAATCATACGTCCATTTAAGCTGGAGGATGTAAAAATTGCATTAGTAAACTCCGGTATTGTTGGAATGACCGTTAGTGAAGTAAGAGGTTTTGGAAGGCAAAAAGGACAAGTTGAAAGATATAGAGGTTCCGAATTTACTGTTGAATTCCTTCAAAAACTTAAAGTAGAAGTTGTCGTAGAAGATGAAAAAGTTAATTCAGTCATAGATGCAATTGCTGAAGCAGCAAAAACGGGAGAGATAGGTGACGGGAAAATATTCATCACATCAATTGATTCTGTTGTGAGAATTAGAACTGGCGATAAAGATGAAGAAGCTCTTTAATTCAAAGAGTTTCTTTTACTAAATTTTGTATATATTCACTATTAATCCTTTTATTTGATTGACTACCTAGGGTCATCCAAGCTAAATATTCATGATTTCCAGCAGGACCTACTAGAGGAGAAGCTATCAAATCCTTTATGTTCCATTGGAAATTCTTAGCAGCATAAATAACAGACTCTATTGCCTCAGTATGGAATCTAGGATTGCGAACAACACCTCCTTTACTGACTTTATCTTTACCAACCTCAAATTGAGGTTTAATCAAAAATATTCCCTCAATACAATTACCTTCTAATAAATTACCAATAGATTTAAAAACTAACTTTAATGAAATAAAAGACAAATCAGTAACCACAAAATTTGGCAACTTATTACTTCTAGATAAAAGATCATTAGGTTTTAAATTTCGAATATTAGTTCGTTCAAAAAGTATGACTTTTGGATTATTTCTAATCTTCCATGCAGTCTGGCCATAACCAACATCTATCCCATAAACTAACTTTGCTCCTTGTTGCAATAAGCAATCAGTAAATCCCCCAGTAGAGATTCCTGCATCAATACATATTTTATCTTTTACTTTAATTTCAAGTTTATTAAATGCCTCCAATAATTTTTCGCCTCCCCTTGATACAAACATTGGTTCGGAATCAATAAAAAATTCAGATCCAATTAATACTTGTTGTCCAGGTTTATCCCATACTTTTCCATTGATATCTCTAACCTTGCCCGCAAGAATTAAACCTTGGGCTTTTTGACGAGTTTCACATAAACCACTTTTCAGAAGATGAATGTCTAATCTACTTTTTTTAATCATTTATTAATCAATAAAAAAGACTGAATAATGAACTTCTAAAAGATTAAGATCCAAATTCTTTAATTCCATCCAATTTTAAATAAGAACTAAAAAATTACCCATTATTAACCAAAGGAATAAAGGAACAAATGCAAACATTTTTATATTTAAGCTTTCTTAATTAGCCAGAAAAATGTTACATAAGAAAATATTAGCCAGACAAATATGTTCAATGGCAAGTACATCTTTAAGGTATAGAGCAATAATTCGATTTTGGTTATAAAGTTTAAATTGATAATTAATAAAAATTGTGATCGAGCGTTACACATTACCCGAAATGGGGAAAATCTGGACTGATAGCGCAAAATTCCAGAGTTGGCTTAAGGTTGAAATAGCTGCATGTGAAGCAAATTTTTCCCTGGGGAAAATTCCTGAGAATGCCATGAAAGAGATACGTTCAAATGCAAAGTTTGATGAATCTAGAATTACAGAAATTGAGAAAGAAGTTAAACATGATGTCATAGCATTTCTTACAAGTGTTAATGAATTTGTAGGAGATTCAGGAAGATATATACATGTTGGTATGACCAGTAGCGATGTACTTGATACTGGCTTATCTCTTCAGTTAAAAGATTCTTGCGAATTGTTAATTAAAGAAATTGAGAACCTAGAAAATGAAGTCAGATTATTAGCAAGGAAGCATAAAAATACCTTAATGATTGGCAGATCTCATGCAATTCATGGGGAGCCAATTTCCTTCGGTTTTAAACTTGCTGGATGGTTAGCAGAAATAATAAGGAACAAAAAAAGATTGTTAACACTTAAAGAATCTGTAGCTATTGGACAAATAAGTGGTGCAATGGGAACTTACGCTAATACGAATCCCAAAGTAGAACAAATAACTTGTGATTTACTCGGCTTAAAGCCAGATACAGCAAGTACGCAGGTCATATCGAGAGACAGGCATGCAGAATATGTTCAAACCATTGCACTAGTTGGCGCTTCTCTAGATAGATTCGCAACTGA
Source organism: Prochlorococcus sp. scB243_496M6 (assembly GCA_000635535.1). The sequence goes on from JFMF01000423.1 coordinate 7,097, forward strand.
AATAAGAAATTTACAAAGAACTGATGTTTTAGAAGTTGAGGAGGGCTTTACAAAAGGGCAAAAAGGAAGTTCTGCCATGCCTCATAAAAGAAATCCTATTCGAAGTGAGAGAGTAAGCGGTTTAGCAAGAATTTTGAGGAGTTACGTCTTAACAGCACTGGAAAATGTTCCACTATGGCACGAAAGAGATATAAGCCATAGTTCAAATGAACGTATCATGTTACCTGATGTATCAATCTGTTTGCATTTTATGCTCAGAGAAATGAAAGATATAGTAAAAAATTTGGAAGTTTATCCAAAAAATATGCTCAAAAATTTAAATATATATGGTGGTGTAATCTTTAGTCAGAAAGTTTTACTTTTGCTTGTAGAGAAAGGGTTGTCTAGAGAAAAAGCTTATAGCTTAGTACAAAAAAATGCGCATCATGCGTGGAATACCGAAAATGGGAATTTCAAACAAAATATAGCGAGAGATCATGAAATAATGGATTTTATTGATCAAAGTGACTTAGAAGAATGTTTTAATCCTTCAATTCATCTCAATAATTTAAGTGTAATATGGGAGAAGTTAGGTATCTAGGATTACTGAAAACCCTATCTAAGTTAAACCAGTGTTTTCAGAGGAATAATGACAAAAAACTTTAGGCTTGAAAAAGATAGTATGGGAACAATAGAGGTTCCCATTGAAGCTTTGTGGGGCGCTCAAACACAAAGATCGATAAAAAATTTTTCTATTGGAGAAGAATTAATTCCGATTGAATTAATTTATTCACTCACCCTTATAAAAAAAGCTGCTTCAATCGCGAATTTCAATTTAGGGTTAATTGATAAAAGAAAAAAAGATTTGATTGTAGAGGCATGTACAGAAATACTTGATGGGCTTCATGATTCACAGTTTCCCTTAAAGGTTTGGCAAACAGGAAGTGGTACTCAAACAAATATGAATGTTAATGAGGTAATTTCAAATATTGCAGCATTAAAAACAAATTCAGAGCTTGGTAGTCATCAACCAATTCATCCTAATGATGATGTAAATAAATCTCAGTCAACTAATGATACTTTTCCTGCTGCTATTCAAATATCAGTTGTTAATGAAATAATCAAAAATTTAGTTCCAACGATACGAGAACTTACTAAGATTCTTGATAAAAAAAGTGAACAATGGAAAGACCTCATAAAGATAGGAAGAACCCATTTTCAAGATGCAGTGCCACTTACTTTTGGGCAAGAAATATCAGGATGGTCAGAGCAACTTAAAGATGCTGAGAATGCAATTATTATAAGTCTGAATGAATTGTATTTTTTACCTTTGGGAGGAACTGCAGTTGGAACAGGGATTAATTGTCCAAAAGGATTTTGTGAAGAGTCTATAAAATCAATTTCCGATGATACTAATCTAATGTTCTATAAATCAAAAAATAATTTTTCTATCATGGCCTCACATGATCGTCTAGCTCAAGTAATGAGTCAGATAAAAATATTAGCAGGTGCATTATTTAAAATTTCAAATGATATAAAAATTCTATCTTCTGGTCCAAGATCAGGAATATATGAACTAATTATTCCTCAAAATGAACCAGGAAGTTCTATCATGCCGGGTAAAGTGAATCCAACTCAATGCGAATCCTTATCAATGGTTTGCACACAGATAATGGGTCTTGAATATGCAGTCTCAATGGCAAATTCTAGCGGCACTTTACAGATGAATGAATATAAGCCTCTTATTGGATTTAATATTCTAACAAGTTTAAAATTACTTAAAAATGTGATAGAAAACTTCAGAATAAATTTAGTTGATGGGATGGAACCTAATCAAAAGAAAATGAAGTTAAATTTAGAAAATTCACTAATGTTGGTTACAGCCATAGTGCCAAAAGTTGGTTATGAAAAAGCAGCTAAAATTGCAAACCTTGCCTTCAAAGAATCATTAAATTTAAAAGAGGCAACACTTAAATTAGGTTATTTAAACGAAGATGAATTTGATGAAGTAATGAATATCAATTCAATGATTTGATTAAAAAATTTAAGAATTATTGTCAATTCTTTTTGTTGCAGGATTAATATCTTCAGAGACTTTTATAAGATCATTAGATTCAGAAACAGGAAAACGATTAATAGCTTTTAATGCTAGCTTTGCTTTGGTTTTTAATTTATTACTAACACCAATACAGTATTGCACTTGAGACAGGACATCAATTGATCTTCTAATAATCCTCACTACATCACCTTCGTCTAATGAAGTATTAAAAACCAAATCTTTCCATTTTTTTCCTCTTGCCCATTCAGAAATAATGCCAGTCAACTCTGTTTCTAAATAGATAGGAATTTCAATATGAAACTTATTTTGTTGAAAAGAGACTAATTTTCTTAAACCATCTAATTCATTAAAAACATCTATTACCTTTAAAGAAGGCTTGAAATTACACCAAAGATTAGGCCTCCTTACATCAACAGATATAGCTTGAATAATTGCAGCTAACTCAGGAGGATCTAAATCGTCTAAATAACCACTAACTAAAACAAGACCAATCCATAATTCGTTTTCACTTCTTATTGCACCTACAGTTTGTCCAACTTCTGTCAATTCCAAATCATTTAAACAACCAAAATGATTCAAAATTTGTATCAAATCGGTAAAAGTTCTCCAATTATGATTTTCTTTATCCTCAAGAAGTTTTTTTCTAATTTTTATTTCTTGTTCAACATCAATAATTCTTTTTCTATATTTCTTTAATTTCTTGGAGTCTCCAAATCTGTGTGCAGGATGATCAGTAACTGTTTCTTCTAAATTATAAATCTGTTGCTGTTGTGCCAAAACTTCCGTTGTCAAATCATATTGTGGAGTTTGTAAATCATTTTTTTTAGAAACTTCAAAAATTCGATCCGCATAACACTGCGACACATCATCTCCCCTAAATACCTCTCCAGAAAAATACATCTTTGGCACTTCAAGTCCTAAGACATCAATGACATCCAAATCATTAAAAATATTTACTATGTATGAGGGTTTTATAAGAATAAATAAATTATCAATTGTCAAACACAATAAACTCTTAATTTTTTGGGATTCATATATTTTCTTACAAATTAATCCTGGAACAATTTTTCTTTTCATTTGAGGAGCTTTGATTGAAATCAAGCTTCCATCTTCAATATATGGGAGAGCATTAGTTATCTCTTCTGATAATTTTTCTGCTGATTGTTTTTCTAAAATTTTCAAGAGTCTTCTCTCTTCTTTAAGACGATTTCTTAACTTTTCGTATGCATCAAAATCTTTCCATGAAACGTTAGATGTAATTTTTTTTAATTCAATTAAATCCTTATCTAATTTTTCAAGAATTATATTCTCACCTGATGATTCACCTAAATATAAAAAACTACCAAAACTTCTTTTAATTAATTCTTTAGACTTCTCTAAAGTATAACTTTGTAAAAGATTAAGTACCATTCCATAGCTAGGAGTGAATTGACTTTCTAAAGAATTTGGTTTGCTAATAGCCAGTGCACTTGCTTCTTTGGCACCTTCGAATCTTGTTTGTAATGTAATAACATATCCTTGAGTATCTTTTCCTCTTCTTCCAGCTCTTCCTGACATTTGCAAAAATTCACTGCTAAATAATAATCTATGCCCATCTTCTGTCCTTTTTGATAAAGAAGAAATAACAGTTGTTCTTGCGGGCATATTTATTCCTGCAGCAAGAGTTTCAGTTGCAAAAACAACTTTTATTAAACCTTGCTGAAATAATTCCTCAACCAATTCTTTCCATGCAGGCAATAATCCAGCATGATGAGATGCAATACCGCGTTTTAATGCCTCGCATTGAGATTTATCTTTAATTGCTTCCTGATTATTTTTAAGATAAACATCTAATTTTTGGGATATCATACTTGCTTCTGAATAACTTACTAAAGTTAAATCTTTTATACTCTCAATTGCCTTGTCACATCCTCTTCTACTAAAAATAAAATAAATAGCTGGCAACATATTTCGTTCAGCTAGTTTCGAAATCACAAAGCCAATCGAGGGAGACTTTGGTTGCATTATCCTACCCACTTTCCCTCTTATTTTCTGCCCTTTAGGAGCTCTCCAAATCTTACAGTTTGGATGAATTCCATTACCCTTATTATTTAAAAGTGGATGGAGGCCTTTAACACTGCAAAAAATAAAATCAAGTGGGACCGGCCTCTTATCACTATTAACTAGTACTGTGGGCCCATGAACTTTTTCTATCCAATTTTGTAATTGATCTGCATTGGCTATTGTTGCTGATAAAGCTATTATTTGAGTTCTACTAGGGCAATGGATTATAGTTTCTTCCCAAACAGTGCCTCTTTGGGGGTCATTCATATAATGACATTCATCAAGAATCACAGATTCTAAATTTTCTAAGGGATCATCAAATTCATCAAATTCGCCATAAAGCATGTTCCTAAAAATCTCAGTCGTCATGATTAAGATTGGTGCTTCTCTATTTATGCTTATATCTCCAGTTAAAAGACCAACTTTATTCTCACCATATTGATTAGCAAAATCTCTAAACTTTTGGTTTGATAGGGCCTTTAAAGGCGTTGTATAAAAAACTCTGCTGTCATGAGATAAACCTCTATATATAGCAAATTCACCTATCAATGTTTTACCCGAACCTGTTGGCGCCGTTAAAACAACAGAATTTCCGCTATTAATAGCTCGTATTGCTTCTAATTGGAAATCATCTAGCGGAAAGGGGAAATATTCCTCTAAATTAAGCAATAATTGTGATTGAAGAGAGGATGAGTTAACTTCTTAATATATGATCTATATAGATATTAATAAACAAAAAATACCTTGCAAACTTTAATAGTAAATCTAAATCTTTTTAATTAAATCCACTATATTTTATTTTGCCAAAATGAAAAAAGTAAAAATTCCAAAAAATAGACTCCGTAAATTAAAAACATTTTCTTTAGGTAAGAAATCATTCGAACTTCTAAGTTTAAATTCGCAAAATAAAAAACTTATAGACTTATGCAGTAATGATTATTTTGGATTAAGTAGGGACAAGGATTTAATAAAAGCTGCTTACGAAATAAGCTTGTTAGAAGGTATTGGTTCAGGAAGCTCTAGGTTTATTACAGGTTCAAGACCAATACATAAATTATTAGAAACAGAACTTGCTAAGTGGCTTGATCAACAAAAAGTGTTACTTTTCCCAAGCGGATTTCAAGCAAATATTGCCGCTATCCAGACTTTAGCAAACAGAAATAGTATCGTAATTGCAGATAAATTGATCCATAACTCTTTATTGGTTGGAGTAAAAGCTGCTCAAGCAAAACTGGTTCGATTCGCACACAATAATTTAAAAGATTTAGAAGATAAAATTATTAAATCTAAACCTACAAAAAATTCCATTTTAGTTGTTATTGAATCTCTTTACAGCATGGAGGGATCAATTGCTCCGCTCAAAGAAATAACGGAAATTTGCAAAAAAAATAGTGTTCAATTATTAGTTGACGAAGCTCATGCAATTGGAATCTTGGGCCCTGAAGGAAGGGGTTTAAGTTTTAATTGTCGTTCAGATATAACTATGATTACTGGAACTTTTGGAAAAGCATTTGGAAGCGGTGGAGCTTTCATAGCTTCAAATTCAGAAATTGGAGAATATCTTATTCAAACAAGTGGTGCATTTAGATATACAACCGCACTTGCGCCATCATTAGCTGCTGGGGCGCTAGAAGGTTTAAAAAAAATTTTAGAAAATAAAGAATGGGGTAATGATTTATTATCTTCTGCGAATGAATGGAAAGATGAAATTATTAAAAATCTAAGTTTTCCAGTTCAGGGAGATTCTCACATTTTGTCAATTATTGTTGGCCAAGAAGAGAAGGCAATTTATCTACAAAAATATCTTGAAGATAATGGGTTTTTAGCAATTGCGATAAGACCTCCAACTGTTCCAGTGGGGCAATCAAGAATCAGAATAACAATACGAAGAAACTTAGATTTTAATTTGTTAAAGAATTTCATTGCAGTATTAAAAGAGTTTAAATGAAACAAATTATTACTCAACATGGGTGGGGACTAAATAAATATTTCTGGGATGATTATAAAGTTGATTTTTTAAATAATAATTGGCGTTGGCAAGATAATGAAAGGGGCTATTTTTCGAAAAATAATTATCAAGCAAAATGGATTAAAAGCGAATCTGAAAAAGAAATCAGAATGACTTTATGCCATTCATTTGGTTTTCATTTAATGCAAAAAAAAATTTTAAAAAAAGCAACTCATATTGTTCTTATAAATTCTTTTAATAATTTTCTTCCTTTAAGTAATAAGAGAAACTTTATTTTAAGGTCTCTGAAAAGAATGGAAACAAAAATCATAAAAAATGAACATAAGGACATGTTGAAAGAATTTATAAATAGATCATTTATGCCAAATCATATGAGTAATAGTTTCAAAAATATCTTTTATAAAAGTCTAGATAGTTTAAATAAAAATCTTCTTTTAAGTGATTTAAAACAACTTTACATGAATAGAGATTTTCCAGTATTTTTAAGAAAAGATTGCAAAATTATTTTTATAAAATCAGAGAATGATTTGATTCTTGACAACGAATCAAATAATAACTTTTTAGATTCCTTAAATAAAACACTTGATAAGAAACCAATTTTAATTAAATTATCTCAACAAGGTCATTGCTTGAATAATTTAAATTTATACGAAATCTTACTTAATACACTTAATGATTGAAATGGATAGTAAGAAGTGGAATAAGAAAATAAAAAATAATTTCAATGATGCTGCATATCGGTATTTAGAGCATTCAAATATTCAGAAATTTTTTGCAAAAAAGATTGTTCAATTTATCAAAGAATTAAATCCCCAAAAAAAAGGTGAATGGATAGATCTAGGATCAGGACCAGGACTATTAGCAGATGAAATAGAAAAAAATTTTTCTTCCCAAAAAGTATCCAGAATTGATTTCAGCAAGAAAATGCTTCTTGAGAATAAATTATCCAGAAAAAAAATTTTGTGGGATTTGAATAAAGATTTACCTCCTGAAATAAATAACTGTTCTCTATTAACATCTAACTTTTGCATACATTGGTTAAACAACCCAGAAAAGATAATAAAAAATTGGTTTAGCAAATTAACACCTGGAGGTTTTTTAATCATTTCATATCCAACAAAAGATTGTTTTCCTGAATGGAAAGATACTTGTAAAAAAATTGATATTGAATATAGTGGTCTTAATTTCCTTTGCTCTAAAGAATTATTAAAAGATTTCAAATCACCTGAAATACATTATTCAGAACAGTTTAATTATCTTGAAAATTTTGAAGATACATATAAGCTTTTTAGAAGCATAAAAAATGTAGGAGCACAATCAACAAACTGTAAACGCAAAACAGTAAAAGAGTTAAAGGATATCCAAAAGTTTTGGCCAAAGAATTACAATAATACAGTGAACCTTTCATGGCAAATTGAGATTCAAATCATAAAGAAATTATGAGTAGTCACAAAAATATTTTCAAATTTATAATTTGTGGAACTGATACTGATATTGGGAAAACTTTAATAAGCTCTTTTTTCGTTAAAGGATTAAATTCCTTTTATTGGAAGCCTATTCAAAGTGGTATTGAATCGCAAACTGATAGTCAAACTGTTGAAAAACTTTCACAAGTAAGTAAAGAGAAAATAATTAAAGAAGCTTATGTCTTTACAAAACCTCTATCTCCTCATTGGGCTGCTGAAATAGATCAAAAAACTATTAACTTTGACTTGTTGAAATTGCCAAAAGTAAAAGGCTCATTAATTATAGAAACTGCAGGTGGATTAATGGTTCCAATAACACGCAATTTTTTGCAAATAGATCAAATAAAACAATGGAATCTTCCGGTAATACTTGTATGTAAGAGCTCACTTGGCACTCTTAACCATACCCTGCTTAGTATTGAGGCCTTAAAACGAAGAAATATTGAGATTTTAGGTTTAGTAGTCAATGGCGAAAAACACTTAGATAATCCAAAAACTCTAGTTGATTTTAGTGGTATTCCTTTAATTGCTGAATTTCCTTACATCAAAAAAATGGACTCAAATAATTTAGATATACTATGGAAAGAACTTGAAATTAAAAATAAGTTGATCTCACTTTTAAACTCAAAAATAAGTTAAATGAAATCTTTGGATTCAAAAACTCCAAATCAAGATTGGCACCCAAATATTTGGCCACCTTTTACACAAATCAATAACAGCAAACCGCAAATAGAAGTAACTCATGGTAAGGATGCCCTCCTATTTACTAAAAATCCTAAAAAAGAGCTAATAGATGCAATTAGTAGTTGGTGGGTAACTCTTCATGGTCATAGTAACGAATATATTGCGGATGCCATTTTTAATCAATCAAAAAAACTTGAGCAAGTTATATTTGCTGATTTTTTACATCCACAGGCAAAAAAATTATCGGAAAGACTTAGTGAATTAACAAAACTAGAAAGATTATTCTATTCTGATAACGGTTCTACTGCAGTGGAAGTCGCTTTAAAAATTGCCTTCCAATCATGGCAAAATAGAGGAGAGACAAGAACTCAAATAATAGCTTTTGATGGCGCCTATCATGGCGATACATTTGGAGCAATGGCTTTAGGTGAGAGAAATATTTTTAATGAGAATTTCGATAATCTTATGTTCCCAGTTAGGAGAGTCCCCTGGCCTTCAACTTGGATGAATGATGAAGAAGTAGAAAATAAAGAAAATAAGGCGATCCAAAAATTAGAAACTCTACTTAAAACTCCCACAGTTGCAGTAATCCTTGAGCCACTTGTTCAAGGAGCAGGAGGAATGAATATGGTTAGGCCTCAGTTTATAAAAAAAGTTTCAGAAATTATAAAAAATAATAATTCTTTGTTAATTGCTGATGAAGTTTTGACTGGGTTTGGAAGATGTGGAAGTCTTTTTGCGTTTCAAAAGGCAAAAATCGTTCCTGATTTAATAAGTATTTCAAAAGGCTTAACTGGTGGATTTTTACCAATGGGAATAACTTTATGTAAAGAAAAAATCTTTCAATCCTTTATTGATGATTCCCCAAGAAAAACTTTTTGGCATGGACATAGTTTTACTGCTAATCCTTTAGGTTGCGCTGCAGCAAATGCTAGCCTTGATTTATTAGAAAAAGAACCACACAAATATCTTTCATTTGAAGAAAAACATTTATCTCACTTAATTAAATTTAAAAACTTTCCTTATATAAAAAAAATAAGGGTATCCGGTACAATTGCTGCCTTCGATTTAGATATGGGGAACAAAAAAGGTTATTTCAATAATATTGGGAAAGAAATAAAGAGTCTTGCAATGGAGCAAGGTTTATTTATTAGACCCCTCGGGAATGTTATTTATCTCTTGCCACCTCTCTGCATAACCGATGATCAATTAGAAAAAAGTTACTGGATAATAAGGGAAATCTTAGAAAATCTTTAGATAGAAATTTAAGGTCCCTGCAGTATTGCATTTTCCACATCTTCTCTATTAATGCAATAGGAAAATAGTCTTTTAGTTTCTTGTCCTTTACTTTCCCAGATAACACTTAAATCTTCTTGTTCAAAAATAATAGTTGCATTCCAATTTGAAAGTAACAAATACCATTTAGATGGATTATTAATATCCTTCACAGCACCTAAATCAGTTAGCCACAATTCCAATGATTGCAGTGAATATTGGTTAATAGGTTTTGTAGCGAGATTCACAGACTTTTTTAAAGAATCATTTTACTAACCAGATTGGTATTGTCTCTAATTCTTTGCCAGTAAAAGAGGCAATAAAAACTGAACAGATTAAACTAATAGAAATGATAATAAATAAAAGAAATAACGAAAACAATTCCCCATTTGAAAAAGGTCTTCTATTCCCTACTAAATTTTGATTACTTGAATTGATTATTAAATGATTTGAAACTTTAGTATTATTACTTCTTGATTTTTCCTTTAGTTTATCATCATACATTTTCCTCAAATTACTATTATTCAAATTTTCATAAGCTTCTAAAACTTTTTGAAATTTACTTTTAGCATCCTCTATTTCTAAAGAAGTTGTATCAGGATGCAGTTCAATGGAAAGTTTGCAAAAAGCCTTTCTTAATTCATGATTTGAGGCATTTTCATCTACACCTAAAATTTTGTAATAAGAAATTTCTCCTTTCAAAATAATCTTTTATTAATAATCTAATTCTAATGAATTTTTACGAAATAGAATGTATTTAATGAAAGGTAAAAATTTATATTTTTAACGAAATGAAAAAACAAAACATCCCCGAAGAAATTTTTGCCTTAATTACTGAAGAAGAAATAAATATTTTTCAAGAGTTACAAATTAAAATTAAAGAATTAAATAATAGAACCAATCTCACTAGATTAATTGATGGTAACGATTATTGGGTATCTCAAGTTTTTGATAGTATTTGGCCATTTAAAGCTTTCCAGGATTTTAATTTTAATAATAAAAAATTTTGTGATATTGGATCAGGATGTGGCTTCCCAGGTTTAGCTTATGCCATAATTCATCCTAATTCAGAGATATACCTTATTGATTCATCAAAAAAGAAAACAGATGCACTAAAAATCTTAATCAAAGAGATCAATCTCAAAAACAATATTCATATAATCAATGATCGTATTGAAAACTTGGCTCATCAATGTTCAATGAGAAATAGTTTCAATATAGCCACCACTAGAGCTGTGAGTAATCCTTCAACAGTTTCAGAATATATACTACCAATGCTAAAAAAGGGAGGGTTAGGATTTTTATATTGTGGGAAATGGACTGATGAAGAAGATAAAAATCTGGAGAAAACTTTAGAAATATTAGAAGGAAAATTTAGAGAGAAAAAGAAGATTTTGTTACCTAGAAGTAAAGGTACCCGAAATATTATTATTATTCAACCAAACAATATTTGCCCTAAAATCTACCCAAGAAAAGTTGGCAAACCTGAGAAAAATCCATTATGAGATTATTTTTTTGATAATCTTTTAGCAACCTTATCCCCAAACTTTTCTTTTAAAGTTCTCAATTTTCTTATAACTTTTTTTGGATTTACATGACCTTCTAACATTTTCAATAATTGCACTTCAGAAACATCCTTATCTAATAAATTAGAGTTATTTCCTGGGAACCAGTGACTTCCATTACCAAGCAATTGATATCTTGCTTTTGCAAACCCTTCCATATCCAACCAATCAATTAAATTTGAAAGCCAAAGCAAAACGGGAATATTAATATTACCTGGCGTATTTTCCCAACTTGGCAAATTTCGATTCCAATATTGATGCCACTCTAAACCCAAAGAATTTATTGATTCCTGCCTTAATCTGTTTATTATCTTTGGAACATACTTTTCAGAGTCTGATAACAAAGAGACGGCTTCTAAATGCAAATCAAAATCCGCCTCTTTTGCAATACCCACACTAAGAGTATGGACATTTTGATTTCTTAAGCAAAAAAGATCGTTAAAAACTATAGGATGAAGTGGCTTACAAAGTTCCAACATTTTTTTTGAGGGAGTATGAAGATGTCCCCCTTTATCGGTGGGACTTATTATAAAAACCCCAAGATCATACTTTTTTGCCAAATTTATAACCTTTGTATTTTCTTGATTGATGAAATACCAGTGCAAATTTATATAATCAAAAAAGTTTGTTGATATAGCCTTCTCAATCAGTGAAGATTTTCCATGAGTTGAAAATCCAATAGAGCCAATTAAATTTTCTTTTTGTAAATTTCTTAAAATGTCAATACAACCTCCATCTTTAATAGCATGATGTAAATGTTCATCTGTATTAATGCCATGTATTGCTAGCAAATCAATTCTTTTAACTTTTAATTTTTCAATACTTGTCATAACATCTCTCTTAAAAATTTCTGGTTCACTATTTGGAGGGATCTTAGTTTGAATAATGTTTGGAATTTTTTTTATATTTTTAAAACCCATTCCTAATTGCACCTCAGAAGTCCCATAATACTTAGCAGTTTCGACATGACTTAAGCCATATTTGTTTGCTAGATTTAATATATTTTCTACTTTATTTTGTTCTTCATTTGAAATCTCAGAGGAGTCTAATTGTTCCCAACTTTTTTGAAATCTCATACCACCTAGAGATAAGATAGGGATCTTCAGATTGGTTCGACCAAATCTCCGATATTGCATCTTTTTAAAAATTAATGTTTATTCATTCTGGGTGGTTTTCCAAATGATTGAAACATATCTCTATCGAGACTATTCTCTAAATCATCCAATTCTTCAAAATTCACCCAGTGAATACAATCAACAGGGCAAGTATCTATCGCTTCTTGTATAACATCAGAACTATCTCCATCTTGTCTCATTGCACGACTTCTACCATGAAATTCATCAACCTTGAAAGTGTTCGAAGCTACGTGAACACAATATTGGCAACCAATGCATTTAGCCTCATCAACCCAAACAGCTTTTTCTGCTAACTGTCCTCCAAGTACAGGCTCCCAGCCTGTAAATTCAACGTTATCTGCAAAATTATGATTATAAAATGGATCTGTTAAATCCATAATATGAGATTAATTATCCCACTTGGTTAAAACCAATTCAATAGAGCCATCATTTTGGTTTGTTTGTTCTACTATTTGATATCCATCTTCTTTTGTTTTGGAAACAATTGTTTCATAGGCATACATTTGAGTAACTTTAGAGATAAATCTTTCTACTGGAAGCTCAAATTTCCATAGATCTAAATCAGTAACTAATTCATATGAATTTGAATTATTGTTCCATTTAAATCCAACTTTAGTATCTCCAGGAAGATTCATGCTTATATCGACAGCCGTAAACTTACCTTTATAACCTTTAATAAGTTTATCTTCTTGGTTAATTATGTAACCAAGATTATTTAAGGCTTTTAATAATGGCTCTTGGTCTCTGAGCTGGGTTTTAATCGTACTAAAATGTGACATTAGATTCGTGGTTAAATTGTTTTAATTTTTCACTTTGATTAGAGATGAAAGCATCAGATGTTTTATTTTTAACTGTTACTTTACCAAGAGCATTTTCAAGTTTTCTTGTAGCATCATTGCATGAACTACCAGTAAACCCTTCTACTGTCTCTTCAACTCTTCCGTCTTGATGAATTTTGAATCTCAATGTTTTTTGAGGCATTAAATTCAAGTACTGAGTAGTTTTACTTTATATAGAATAACGAAATTTTTTTGTTTCAGTTGGTACAAGTTAATTAATTTTAATTTTTATATTGAATATCTAATAAATAAACTTTTGCAGTCGCGTGCTTATAAAAAAAAATTAAAAAATTTAGTTATAAAAACCTTGCATCCCCATTGAATCTAAGGCAGTTTTTGCTTCTTCCATAACGGAGGGTTCTTTATCAAAAAGAGCTATCTTGGTACATTCATCAACGAAACTTTCTTGAAATGTATTATTTAATTTTTCGTACAATCTACACAATGACCAGATGCAATTACTTCTTACACCCGGTTCATTATCTATTTTCAAACTTATTAAAAGTTGTTCTGCTGCCAATTGAGCGTTTTCCAAAGAAACATTTCCGATTTCAGCTAAAGAACTAGATGACCACAACCTTACTGCAGCTACATCGTTCTTCAAAGCATGTATTAATGGCTCCAAAACAATTTGATTATCATAATTAGCTAAGCTCCATGCAGTCGCCCTTCTGACATAAGCATTATCGTCAGTTTCCAAAAGACTAACAAGTTTCTCGACCGCGCTGGGACATGGATTACGACCCAAAGCATATACAACACTCATTCTTTCAACAGGACAAGGTTGATCGAGTAATGGTAACAATAGGGGAAAAGATCTTGAATCTCTATATTCACAAAATATTCTTAATCCCTGTATTCTTTCTTCTCTGTTACCCTTTAGCATTTTTAATGCTTCATTGCACTCCTGAGTTATGTTTAAACCTTTTGGAAAAGAATCTTCATCAATTTGTTCTAAAGGATCTATTTCAATTTCTAAGGCCAATTCTCTTGCTAAAATATCTGGATCAACAGCTATATCAACTAAGCTTTCTTTATTAGGATCTTTATTTTTTGTCATTTCGAAAAACTAAAAATATTAATTTATGGGGGCAGGAGACATCATATCTCCTGGCAACCAAATTCTTGCACTAACTGCAAAGAAGGCAATCCCAAAGAGTGAGACAATGGCTAAAGGTAAAATTTTTGTCTTAATAAAACTCAAAGATATAAGATTAATTAAAACAATAATAACCTGTTTAAGAGACTTTTAAAAAATTTTTATTGGATAATATTATTTTTTTTTGAATTTTGTCTTAACTGACCACATGCAGCATTTTTATCTAGACCTCTACTTTTACGCAAGCTAACTGCGATGCCATTGTTAACAAGTCTAGATTGAAATAGTTGGAGATTTTTTAGAGATGTTCGTTTAAATTCAACTTCGTCAATTTGGTTATACTGTATTAAATTTACGTGACATTGAAACCCTTTCAGCAAATTACTTAATTCATAAGCATGTTCTAATTTGTCATTCACCCCACTTAACATTAGATATTCAAAACTTACCCTTCGACCAGTTTCTCTTACAAATTTCTTACAGTCTTCGATTATATTTTTGATTTCATAGTTTCTTGCACTAGGTATTATCGTCTCTCTTATTTTTTGGTTTGAAGCATGTAGGCTAATTGCTAATGTAAATTGACAATTACCCAAAATTTTAAAAGACTTATCTGATAATTTACTTATCATTTTTGGAACAGCCACTGTGCTTACAGTTATCTTCCTCTGACTGATCTGAAAATCATTATTTATAGATCTAATTGACAAAAGTAAGTCATCAATATTCAATAAGGGCTCGCCCATACCCATGAAAACAATATTAGTCACTTTTCTATTCATTTCATTCTCGATAAATAAAATTTGATCTAAAATTTCACTTGCTTTTAACGATCTCTTCAAACCTTCCTTGCCAGTCGCACAAAATTTGCAGTCCATTGGGCAACCAACTTGACTAGAGAGACAAGCAGTTAATCTTTTTTCAGTTGGTATACCAACGCACTCAATACTTTCATGATCCTCTGTAGAAAGTAACAACTTTAAAGTACCATCATTAGCTAAGTTTCTTTCTTTAATATTGAGCTCACTCACTTTAAAACCTTCATCCTTTAACTTCTTTCTAAAATCTAAAGGTAAAACTTCGATTTGATCAATATTTTTGTTCTTATTTCTATAGTTATAAATCCAATTATAGATTTGGCGACCCCTAAAAGCAGCCTGCCCATAATCTAAAGCTACATTTTCTAAATCCTTAATACTACTTCCAAGAAGATTTTTCAAACTTAGCAGTCTTTATTTAAACTATTTTCACCATAACAGCAAACCATGTTTAAGAAAGAATTCTGTAAGAATAAGCGCAATAAAACCAATCATGGCCATTCTTCCATTAAGTCTTTCATTATAAAAATGGAATCCATAACGGGGTAATTTTCTTTTAGGTACAATCTCTGGCTTAATCATCGCTTATAAATTTAAAAAATTCATTCTAGTCACTAAAAATAATAATAGATAATATTTATTCATCAGACAGCAGGCCCTCCTCCTGTAATCCCTCCAATGCGGCAGGATCAGGTAATTGATCTTCTGAAAATTGATTTTCAGCATTAGGCCTTGCGAAGGCGGCAAAATTGCTCGAAGAAGGATCGATTCCATGTCGATTTCTCGTTGTCTCCAAATCTTCATCACTAGGATCATCAAGTATTGCAGTAGAGCTTACGGCAGATGATTGTGGCATATCAACTGTATAATCTGGCCTTAAGTTTTGTGCTCTTCTATAGCCACCAGATTCTTCTGCAAGAATATCGGGATGAGGACCAGCCTCTGAGGATAATTCCTCTACAAAACCGCTAAAACCTGTACCTGCAGGTATTAATCGACCGATGATAACATTTTCTTTTAAACCTCTTAACCAATCAGATTTGCCTTCAATCGCAGCTTCTGTAAGAACCCTTGTTGTTTCTTGGAACGATGCTGCTGAAATAAAGCTATCTGTATTGAGAGAGGCTTTAGTAATACCCAACAAAACAGGAGTAAATTCTGCTGGAGCTCCACCTGTAATTGCCATTGCTTGATTTGTATCTTCCACTTGCCTCAACTCTATGAGTTCACCAGGTAAAAGAGTAGTGTCTCCAGCATCTTCTATACGGACTTTACTCGTCATCTGTCTAACAATAACTTCAATATGCTTATCATCGATTGCTACACCCTGAGACTTATAAACATTTTGTACCTCACTTACCATACTTCTTTGTAGTTTTGATATAGATTCTCGTGCTGCATCTATCAGAGGTTTTTGATCTTTTAAATCATTGAAATAGCAATCTAATAGTTCATGTGGATTAATTGGACCATCAGTTAAAGATTCTCCACCTTTAACTTGTTGTCCATCGCTAACCATTATATTTTTTCCAATTGATAGTTGATATTCATTAACTACATCATCTTTTTCAATAACTGATAGAGAAACTGATTCTTCATCATTACCTTGTTTAATCTGAACAATTCCAGATTTTTTACATAGAGTTGCTGAATCTCTGGGTCTCCTAGCTTCTAATAACTCTTCAATACGAGGTAATCCTTGTACGATATCTCCAGTTTTCTGCCTTTCAAAAACAAGTAAAGCTAAACCATCTCCCCTAAGAACCAAGTCTCCGTCTTTAACATGTAAAACCGAATCAGGAGAAACCATATAAGGCCTGCCAAGTCTTAAGGTTACTGAACTATTAGAAATCTCTTCTATTTCTCCACAAGAAGTTGATTTTACAGAATCACTAATAGAATCACCATCAACTACACGATCACCAACTTTAACTACTGCTTTACCACTGATTTTAATTCTAATTTTATCTTCTTCTCTTTCAACAATTAACCTTCTTATTGGCTCATCATCAACAACATTTGGTAATTGAACCAATCCCTTCTCTTTGCAAAGAATTTGCGTAGTAGCTATTACATCTCCTGCTTTTACTACTTGGTTATTATTGACTTGCAGTTCTGTGTGTGTTGAGCCATGACTAGAGTCAGATATAGTATCTCTTCTTACAAGAATAGACTCCAATATTACTAAATTTAATCTATTGATTGATGCATCATCTTTATCTTCAATCGACTCGACGTCAATAGTCATTTGAGGAGTAGCATCAAAGCTTTCAACACTTAAATGTGTTCTAAGTAATTCAACCCCTTCAACTGATTTTATCAATTCACCATCTTTATAGGTAAGCCTTTGGATAGCTTTTAAGCCTAAATGTGGACCTTTTTCTTGCTTAACATGTGATAGTTGGGGTAATTGCGCCTGGTCAGGAATAGTAAATTCTTCAACAGTTCTTAATAACAAGCCTCGACATTTAGGTGTTTCTAATTTTTGAACAAATAGAATTTCTTTATTATCAACACCATCTAAAATCTTTTCGCCTGGATTTACAAGATTTCCTTCTTCTGTAAATCTATTCAAAACTTCTTCATCATCACACTCATGAAAAGTTCCATTCCTTACTGTTATTTCACGAAGGATATCATTTTTTTGCGTAACTGTAACAATGCCTGATGTTTGACTAAAAATATCTTTTACGACTTCTGTTCCCGCTTCAATCCATTTCATATCTTCAATCATTAGAAGAGATATATCCTTATTGATTTCATGTGTCTCTTGCGGAATCCAGAGCAATGTCCCTCCTTCACTTACTTCAAAACCATTTTTAGATGATCTTGCTTTTTTAACACTTAACCCCGGTGCATATTTTACTAGGCCGCCAGTTTTAGTACGGAACCTTTCATCCGTTAACTCTGCTATTACTTCACCATTACTGATTTTACTTCCTGGGGAAATGTTTAAACGATAAGATGTGCCATCGCTAGATTCCAAATTATATATTTGACCTGAGTGAGTAGATTCTTCAATTAATTTAAAATTAGTTAAAGACATTGAAGTAGTAACAATTTGAACTTCTCTTGAATCTCCAATTGAATCTCTTAATCGAACTTGTCCGCCAAACTCACTTGATTGACTTGCTTCTGCCAAAACTGTACCTTCATCTACAGATTTCCCAGATGATATAACCGGTCTTGCATTTGGAGGCAAGTTGTAAACATCTCCAGCTAAAACCCACAATCTGCCTAATCTTTGTGCTTTTAAAGTAATATTACCCTGCCTATCTGTTACCTCCTTTGGTTGAATAACCTTGTCATACCTTACTTGGCCAGCCAAATCACAAATAACATCCTTTGTTGCTTTTTCAACACTCTTTTTAACAGCTCCAGCAGTAATCTGAGCAACGGTTATATCAGAACTAATTTCTTCACCGTCATCTACAAATAAAAGCGATCCACTTGAAACTTCAATTTTTTGAGCTTTGCCAGAACTATTTCCTAAAGGAACTATCTTGAGTATGAAATCAACTTCTGCTTGTTTAGCTTCTACGCCATGTGGAGTTCTATAACCTCTAATCTTTGCTTTTGAACTAAATTCAACTTTACCAGAAATTTTTGATCTTACAACTCCACTTTCGGCAGTTGATACACCTCCAGTATGGAAAGTTCTCATTGTTAATTGAGTTCCTGGCTCACCAATAGATTGAGCAGCAATAATTCCAACTGCCTCGCCTAAATCAACCAAATGATTATGAGCCAACGCCCATCCGTAGCACCTCCTACAAACGGATCTGTTAGCTTCACATGTTAGTGGGGATCTTATTTTTACTTCACTAATAGATGCTTTCTCAATTTCTCCTGACAATGCAGGATCTATAGCAGTATTTTGTGAAACAATAAGGTTTTCTTCAGCATCAAAAATATCCTCAGCAGTAAGTCTTCCAAGAAGCCTTGCCCCAAAATTACCATCTTCAGCTTCAATAACTATTGATCGTTCTGTTCCACAATCTTCTTCTCTTACAATTACATCTTGAGCAACATCAACTAATCTTCGAGTCAAATAACCTGAATCCGCAGTTCTTAAGGCAGTATCCACCAAACCTTTCCTTGCTCCATAAGAAGAAATTACATATTCAGTGACAGTGAGCCCCTCTCTAAAATTCGTTCTTATTGGCAGGTCAATGATTTCTCCTTGAGGATTAGCCATCAATCCTCTCATACCAACAAGTTGTCTTACCTGAGACATATTACCCCTTGCTCCTGAATTAGCCATCATCCAAACAGAATTTAGTGGATCATTTTGATTAAAATTATTCTTTACAGCATCTACCAATCTTTCATTTGTTTCAGTCCAGGTATCTATAACTTTTGTGTGTCTTTCAACTTCGGTAATTTCACCAAGTCTATAACATTCTTCTGTAGCAGATATTTGCTCTTCCGCTTGTCCTATTAAATCTTGTTTAGCTTCAGGGACTTTTAAGTCATCTACTGAGATAGAGACCGCAGCTTGGGTAGCATATTTAAATCCTAAATCCTTTAGATTATCTGCCATGGCTGCAGTTATAGCTGTTCCATGAGTTTTATAAGCCCAAGAGACTAAATTTTTTAAGGCTTTCTTATCAACTACCTTATTTTTAAATGATGGGGGCGTTTTAGCGAGCTCAGGCATTGTGACTGGATTGTTCTTTTTTGAGTTTTTAGTAGTTTTACGTACTCTGGATGTTTTTTTAGATTTAGATGAAGTCATGATTTTTAAGTAAATGAAAAATAGTTTTTAAAGATTACGTTTTAGATACAGAATCGATGATGGTATAGTTCATAACTACTCTGCCAACAGTTGTCAGAACAAATCTACTTATTAAATTATTATCAGAGTCGAATCTGTCTCTTCTTAAATTCCAGATTTCTAATCTTGAGCCATCCTCTAGCTCTTGGGTTTTTTGTGGGCTACGTGTTTCATCTTCATCTTCAACTTCCCCATTAAATCTAACCCAAACCCATTCATGCAGGCTGAGCCTTTTATCTTCAAAGGCAAAAATGACATCTTCTAATGAAGCAAAAGTCTTTTTATCTCCGAATTCTGGTTTTTGATAATTCGGTTGCAAAGCTGTTAGATAATAAGACCCTAAAACCATATCTTGTGATGGAGTAACAATTGGTTCTCCAGTAGCAGGAGAAAGAATATTATTACTGGCCAACATAAGCATGCGTGCTTCAGTTTGTGCCTCTAAAGCTAAAGGAACATGAACTGCCATTTGATCTCCATCAAAGTCAGCATTGAATGCAGGACAAACTAAAGGATGAAGTTGTATTGCTCTACCTCCAACTAATTTAGGTTCAAAAGCTTGAATTCCTAAACGATGCAGGGTAGGGGCTCTATTTAATAGAATTGGATGACCTTCAATAACTTCCTGAAGTACCTGCATAACTTCGTCATCAGCTTTTTGTATTAATTTTTTTGCAGCTTTAATATTATTCACAATATTTTGTCGTATCAATCTATGGATTACAAAAGGCTGAAAGAGTTCTATTGCCATTTCTTTTGGGAGACCACACTGATGCATTTTTAATTTAGGACCCACAACTATTACAGATCTTCCTGAATAGTCAACACGCTTTCCAAGAAGATTCTGTCTAAATCTTCCTTGTTTCCCTTCAATTATGTCACTTAGGGACTTAAGAGCTCTATTATTTGCTCCAACGACAGTTCTCCCTCTTCTTCCATTGTCTATAAGGGCATCAACTGCCTCCTGAAGCATTCTTTTTTCATTTCTTACTATGATCTCAGGAGCTAAAATTTCTTGAAGCCTAGCTAGTCTATTATTTCTATTTATAACTCTTCTATATAAGTCATTTAAATCTGAAGTTGCAAATCTTCCTCCATCAAGCTGGACCATAGGTCTTAGATCAGGAGGAATAACTGGTATTGCATCTAGAACCATCCATTCTGGTTTTGCATTAGTTGCAATGAAATTATCAATAACTCTTATCCTTTTTATAAGCTTTGCCCTCTTTTGCCCTTTGCTATTAGTAATTTCTTCTCGAAGTTCCTCAGCAATCTGATTTAGATCAAGATCCTCAAGTAATTGCTTCAGTGCCTCAGCACCAATTCCAACAAAAGGTTCATTTTCTATAGTTGAATCTTCAGCATAAATTTCATCTTCAATTTCCAGCCACTCATCCTCAGTGAGTAATTGCTTATATTTAAGTTCTTTATGATCACCTGGATCTAAAACGACATAACAATTAAAATAAACTATTTGTTCTACATCCCTAAGCGGAATATCCAAAAGTATTGCAACGTAACTAGGGATTCCCTTCAAATACCAAACATGGGATACTGGCGCAGCGAGTTTTATATAGCCCATCCTATGTCTTCTGACTCTACTTTCAGTTACTTCAACCCCACATCTCTCACAAACAATACCGCGATGTCTTACCCTTTTGTACTTTCCACAATGGCATTCCCAATCTTTAGATGGCCCAAAAATCTTTTCACAAAACAATCCATCCATTTCTGGCTTAAGTGTCCTGTAATTGATAGTTTCAGGTTTCGTAACCTCACCAACTACTTGTCCATTGGGCAATGTCCTCTGACCCCAATCCATTATTCTTTGTGGGGAAGCTATTGAAATTTTGACGTAATCAAAGTGATTTTCAGTTCTTAAGTTGCTGTTTGTCATTTTTGGCGAATTTAAATTTAGAAGGTTTTAATTGAGTATTTAATCTTCCTCATATTCAGAGGTTCCGAGTGATTCGTACGTTGGCCTTGATGGCGTATTTCTTCTCGGATTGATATCTTGCATTAGATCTACCTCTTTTCCTTCGTCTGTATAAACCCCTATATCCAAGCCTAGAGATTGTAATTCCCTCATAAGAACTTTAAATGACTCAGGAGTACCAGGCCTTGGGATCGGTTTACCTTTTACGATCGCATTAAGCGCTTCATTTCTTCCTTGCATATCATCAGATTTAACTGTTAACAATTCCTGAAGAGTATAAGCAGCTCCATAAGCCTCAAGAGCCCATACTTCCATTTCTCCAAGCCTTTGTCCACCTTGTTGAGCTTTACCTCCCAAGGGTTGTTGTGTAACCAAAGAGTAAGGACCTGTGGATCTTGCATGAATTTTATCATCCACCAAATGGACTAATTTGAGGAAGTGAGAATATCCTACAGCAACTGGCTGATCGAAGGGTTCCCCTGTTCTACCGTCTTTAAGTAATAACTTTCCAGGGTCCTCAGGGTTATAAACCCATGCTTTACCTGGCTGTTTTGAAGCTTCCTCTAAAAATGCTTGAACAGTTTGATGTGATTTTTCAGCTCCATACATTTCATCAAATGGAACGACTTTAACCCGGCAATTTAAGTTGGAGGCTGCCCATCCCATCAATAATTCAAAAACTTGACCTACATTCATCCTACTTGGAACTCCTAAAGGATTAAGAACTATATCCACTGGGGTTCCATCAGGTAAGTAAGGCATATCTTCCCTTGGCAAGATTCTGCTAATAATTCCTTTATTTCCGTGCCTCCCAGCCATTTTATCCCCAACTTGGATTTTCCTTCTCTGAGCAACATAAACTCTAACAACCATGTTGGCTCCTGGAGGTAATTCATCACCTTGTTCTCTAGTATAAATGCGAACATCCAAAACCCTTCCCTTTTCAGTTTTAGGTACCCTGAGGGAATTATCTCTCACATCTCGAGCCTTTTCACCAAAAATAGCTCTTAAGAGTTTTTCTTCAGGTGGTTGGTCTGATTCCCCTTTTGGAGTCACTTTTCCTACAAGAATATCTCCACTCTCGACAAAGGCACCAATCCTAATAATTCCCATCTCATCAAGATTATTCAAGCTTTCTTCCGAGATATTAGGAATCTCTCTTGTAATTTCTTCAGGTCCTAGCTTAGTTTGTCTTGCTTCGATTTCATATTTTTCAATATGTACTGAGGTATATAAATCATCAGTTACCATTCTCTCGCTTACAAGGATGGCATCTTCATAGTTGTAGCCCTCCCATGGCATGTATGCAATTAAAACGTTTTGGCCAAGGGCTATTTCGCCTCCTTCACATGCGGAGCCATCTGCTAAAACCTGCCCGGATATAACTTTATCTCCAATTTTCACTATAGGCCTTTGGTTGAGGCAGGTATCTTGATTTGATCTTTGATATTTCTGAAGATAGTGAAAATGTTCATTACCATGCTCATCTTTAACGACAATCTCATTAGCGTCTACATAAGATACAGTTCCATTAACTTTTGTTATAGGAACCATTCCCGAATCTCTTGCAACTTGAGATTCTAAACCTGTACCAACTAAAGGACGTTCTGGCCTAAGCAATGGAACGGCTTGGCGTTGCATATTAGATCCCATGAGAGCTCTATTTGCATCATCATGTTCTAAGAAAGGAATAAGTGAAGTAGCAACTGAAATTACCTGAACCGGAGAAAGCTGAACATAATCCACTTGATGAGGAGGGACTTTTTCAAAATCCTGCCTATATCTTACTGGTATTAAATTTGCAATTATATTGCCGTCCTTATCAGTCGCAACGTCTCCTGGAGCAACCCTACACTCATCCTCTAAATCAGCAGAAAGATAAACTGGATTACCTTCCTTATTAACTTTACCGTTATTAACTTCCCAAAAAGGTGTTTCAATAAAACCGTACTCATTAACTCTTGCGTGGGTAGCTAAAGAATTTATAAGTCCTGCATTAGGACCTTCAGGAGTCTCAATAGGACATAATCTTCCATAATGTGAAGGGTGAATATCTCTTACCGCAAAACCTGCTCTTTCTCGAGTTAAGCCTCCTGGACCTAATGCTGAGATTCTTCTCTTGTGTGTTAATTCAGCTAGAGGATTAGTTTGATCCATGAACTGACTTAATTGACTGGAGCCAAAAAATTCCTTTATGGCAGCAACCAAAGGTTTTGGATTGACTAGTTGAGCCGGAGTTAAAGAATCTGTTTCTCCTACAGTCATTCTTTCTTTGATAATTCTCTCTAAACGATTAAGTCCAACCCGAACTTGATTTTGAAGAAGTTCTCCTACAGATCTAACCCTTCGATTACCAAGATGGTCAATATCATCCAAACTAGCGCCGCCAATATCCAATTCAAGATTAATTAAATAATCAATAGTAGAAAGGACATCTTCATGGGTAAGTGTTCTTACATCGTCTGGGACGGTAAGTCTCAATTTTTTATTTATTTTATATCTACCAACTCGGCCTAAATCATATCTTTTGGGATCAAAAAATCTACTATGTAATAGCTGTTGTCCGCCAGAAACGGAGGGTGGTTCACCAGGACGTAGCTTTTTGTATAGCTCAAGTAATGCCTGATCTTCTGAATTGATACCCTCATCATTAGCAGACTCAATTGAGTTTTGATAAAACTCTGGATGCCTAAGTTTATCGACCACATCATTGTCTGAAAGACCCATCGCTCTCATAAGAACATGAGCATTAATTTTTCTAGTTTTATCAACTCTCACATAAAGTAAATTATTTTTGTCAGTTTCGAATTTTAACCATGCTCCTCTATTAGGAATAACGCTAGCGTTATAAGTTCTTCGACCATTTTTATCCAGTTCATCTTTGAAATATACTCCAGGACTTCTAACAATTTGATTAACAATAACTCTTTCAGCACCATTAATAATGAAAGTTCCTCTCTCAGTCATTAACGGTAATTCGCCGATAAATACTTCTTGTTCTTTAATTTCCCCTGTCTCTTTATTAATTAGCCTGCAAATTACATACATTTGGGATGCAAATGTAGCATCTCTTCTTTTAGCTTCCTCAACATCATGTCTAGGCCTTTTTAACCTATACTCTTCTCCGATGAAATGTAATTCTAATTTACCTGTGTAATCAGAAATGGGGGAAAAATTTTGTAATTCTTCTATTAAACCCTTTTCCAAAAACCATTTAAAGCTTGCTCTTTGTACTTCAACTAAATCTGGTAGATAAGTAGCTGTTTTTGCTACCTGTAAAGCGCTACTGCTCATCCAAGAAAACCTGCGATTTTGTGAGATTTACTATTTACTTTTAATCTACTCAATAATTAGTTCTTTAACTTTTCACTTAAAATGAGATCAACAATTAAATCTCGATTTCAACAAAAAACAATCTAAAAAATAAGAATTAAATTTTGTTTAATGCAGATAAATCATTAACTGTGTTTGTTAAAGTCAAAAAATTAAGAAAAATTTCCAGTAATTCCTTATTCTAACAGCTGCCACGTCTACTTAACAAGTCAAATTTAAACAAATCTTCAGCATTCTTATATGACTCCCTAGCAATTGTGGTTAATTCAGTTGATCTTAAAACAGCCATAAAATTGGCAACATTTTCAACAAACGCAGGTTCATTCCTTTTACCCCTATGAGGGACAGGAGCTAAAAAAGGTGAGTCAGTTTCAATTAAGTATTTATCATTTGGGACTATTTTGGCACACTCATGAATATCATGTGCTTTTGGGAAAGTGACTATGCCACTAAAACTGATGTAAAATCCTAGACTCAAGAATTGGTTCATTTCTTTCGGTGTTCCTGTCCAACAATGAAGTACACCCTTAGGGCATTTTCCTTTTTTAGAGAGATCACTACATATCTCAATCATTTCATTTGCAGCATCTCTGCAATGGATAATTACAGGCAATTGAAGTTCATGAGCTAACTCCATTTGCGGAATAAGTGCTTCAATCTGCTGAGTTTTATTTTCATTTTTAAAAAAATCCAATCCTAATTCCCCAATAGCTACAACTCGTCTATCTTCTAGAGCTGATTTTCTTAGAAGAGATTTTGAACTTTGCTCCCACTTTTTTGCTTCTAGGGGATGCATACCAACTGAATAGTAAATTTCATTAAATTCATGGGATATTTTTTTCAACTTTGGAATTTCTGTTAATTCACAACAAGCATGAACTAATTTTTTTACACCTTTTGAGCGCAATCTTAAAACAACATCTTCAAGATCTCCCTCAAAATTTTCAAATATTAAATGACAGTGCGAGTCTATGAGTTGTATATCGCTCATAATTAAGATCTGTCTTTTTACTTAGAAGTGAGAGTAATTTTTACAAAATTGTTGATATTAGATTTTTTATTAGCACCGTTGTTCTTGTGAAGAACATTTTTTTTAACTGCTTTATCAATTAAGCTAAAAGCTTTATTAAGACTTGTTTTCACTAAATTTTTATTATCCTCATTAGGATTTTTTTTATATTTTTCGCAGTTCTCTAAGGTTTTTTTGGTTAAAGTCCTAACAGTGGATTTATATGACTTATTTCTTAAACGATTTCTTTCGGCAATTTGTATTCTCTTTTTTGCTGATTTGTTGTTGGCCACAGAGGGTGTATCAATAGAAGATTTCTATCATAACAAATAAATCGTCTACTAATCAATCATATATAATTTAGATGATATTAAATTAGGTTTTGGGCCTTTCTATTTGAAAAATTTAAGCAAATGAAGATCATAAATAATAAAAAAGAAGCTATTGAAGAATTAAAAAGGATTTCTACTCGAACTAATTCAGATAACAATAATAAGATAAATGAAATTGTTGAAGAAATTCTTAAAGAGGTAAAAATTTCTGGAGATATAGCGGTAGAAAAGTATACAAAAAAATTTGATGGTTTCGACCCTGACCCTATGAAAGTGAGTGCGGATCAAATAAGAAATGCATGGGATGAAATTGATAACAATTTAAAGCACTCACTTATGGTCGCTCATAAAAGAATTCAAAAATTCCATGAAAAAGAAATTCCTCAATCTTTTACTATAAAAGGTGAATATGGTGATACCGTCCAAAGAAGATGGAAACCAGTTAAAAATGCAGGAATTTATATCCCTGGAGGTAGAGCTGCTTATCCGAGTACAGTATTGATGAATGCTATACCTGCAAAAGTAGCAGGAGTAGAAGAGGTTATAATGGTATCTCCTGGGAATAAAAAAGGGGAAATAAACAAAATTGTTTTAGCTGCAGCTCACTTATCAGGGATCAATCAAGTATTTAGAATTGGAGGAGCTCAAGCAATTGGTGCTTTAGCATTTGGTACAAATCAAATCAATAAGGTTGATGTTATTTCAGGGCCAGGAAATATTTATGTTACAACTGCGAAAAAACTCATTTATGGCTCTACAGGGATTGATTCTTTAGCTGGTCCAAGTGAAATATTAATCATTGCAGATGAAACAGCTCAAAGCACACACATAGCATCTGATCTACTAGCGCAAGCAGAACATGATCCTTTAGCTTCATCAATACTTCTAACTACATCAAAGAACCAGGCAAAAGAAGTTTTAGAAGAACTTTATAAAAAAATAGATGATCATCCAAGAAAAGAAATTTGCATGCAATCAATAAAGAATTGGGGTCTAATTGTGATTTGCGATAATTACGAATCATGTATTGAATTAAGCAATAACTTTGCCCCTGAACATTTAGAAATTCTTACTATAGATTCAAAAAAAATTCTTGCAGGTATAGAGAATGCAGGAGCAATATTTTTAGGAAAATGGACCCCAGAAGCTGTCGGAGATTATCTTGCTGGGCCAAATCATACTTTACCCACATCAGGAAATTCTAGATTTAGCGGTTCTTTGGGGGTTGAAACATTTATGAAAAATACTTCAATAATTGAATTTAATGAAGAAAGTTTAAAAGTTAATAGTCTTGATATTATTAATCTTGCTAAAAGTGAGGGGTTACATAGCCACGCTAACTCTGTAGAAATAAGATTTGAACATTAGCTAACTTTTGAGGGTGAATAAACCACTGGAATGTTGTCTTCAATTTTTCCAACTAATACTTTATCGGCAAGATCAACAAATAATCCATTTTCTAATACTCCTGGAATATTATTGATCTTCATTTCAATATCTTTTGGATTCTTAATACCATCATTAAATAATACATCCAGGATGAGGTTACCTTGGTCAGTAACAACTGGTCCAGCTTTTTTGATAGCCATTCTCAAAGAAGAACTGCCCTTCATTTCTGAAATGACCTCCTGAACTTGCTTCCAAGAATTTGGAAGAACTTCTACAGGTAAAGGGAAAGATTGATTTAAATTTTGTACAAGTTTAGTTTCATCAACAACAATCAACAATTGATTAGCTTTAGATGCCACTAACTTTTCTCTGACATGACATGCTCCTCCTCCTTTTATTAATTGGAACCCTGGATCTACTTCATCTGCTCCATCAATTGCTAAATCGATTTGAGATAGAGAAGCCAAATCGATAAGCGGAATATCCAGTTCAAGCGCTAAAACTTCTGATTGAAAAGAAGTTGCAACACCTTTTATATTTTTGAGTTTTCCAGAGCGTATTTCATCCGCAAGGCTTTTTATCATTAACGCAGCTGTAGATCCAGAACCTAATCCAAGAACCATGTCACTCTTAACTTCTCTTATTGCTGCATCAGCAACAACTTGTTTCATTTGAGTTTGTGAATCCAAAATCTTTTTCTCTAAATAGTTATAGATTATTAAATTTCAATGGGTGCTTTATGT
>JFMF01000424.1 GCA_000635535.1 Prochlorococcus sp. scB243_496M6
CAAAACTTTACCATCACTAATAGATCCATCTGCCAAAGTAACTGAAACATTATCAACTCTTTCTACGACATGGGCGTTTGTAAGAACCAAACTATCCTCACTAATGATAACTCCAGAGCCTTGTCCTCTCTCTCTTTCAGGAGTAATTCCTTGCTCGCCAAGTAAATCTCTTAATAAGGGGTCAAGCAAAGTAGGATCAAATTGTTGCCTCTCTAC
>JFMF01000425.1 GCA_000635535.1 Prochlorococcus sp. scB243_496M6
TAAATTAAATCCTCTTTATTTTCCAAAAAGAGTACAAATCAGATTAAATGACTATCAGCGATAAAATCAGAATTTGTGAACTTTCCAGAGACTTAAATCTGGACAATAAAGATATATTGGATGCCGCTCAAAAACTTTCAATTTCAGTAAAAAGCCATAGCAGTTCAATTAGTGCTGAGGAAGCAAAAAAAATAAAAAATCTTATTA
>JFMF01000426.1 GCA_000635535.1 Prochlorococcus sp. scB243_496M6
TTCTATTAAGAAACCATCAATTAAAAAAGACAATAATAAAAAAAATAAAATAGAAGAAACTTCTGTTATGTCTTCTATGAAAGAAAGACCCCTGAAAGATAATTCAAACAAAAAGCCATTATTAATAAAACCTATTAATAAACCTGAAAGTCAAAAAATAATTTCAAATCAACCTAAAAATCCTAATAAACCGACAATTACCAACAGTTCACTATCTCAAGCAAATCTTAAAAATCAAAACATACAT
>JFMF01000427.1 GCA_000635535.1 Prochlorococcus sp. scB243_496M6
ACATAGGAGCTTATCAAGTTGAATTTGAACATGAATCTCAAAAGAAAAAATTAACTTTTCTTGATACTCCTGGTCATGAAGCTTTTACCGCGATGAGAGCAAGGGGAACTAAGGTGACAGATGTAGCTGTTCTTGTAGTTGCTGCAGATGATGGATGCAGACCACAAACACTAGAAGCTATTAGCCATGCAAGAGCTGCAAAAGTACCAATTGTTGTTGCCATAAATAAAATTGACAAAGAAGGGGCATCTCCAGACAAAGTAAAGCAGGAACTATCAGAAAAAGATTTAATT
>JFMF01000428.1 GCA_000635535.1 Prochlorococcus sp. scB243_496M6
CTAAAGGAGTTAAACTTAATTCTCAAGGCTGATGTTCAAGGTAGTGTTGAAGCGATATTAGGATCACTTGAACAATTACCAAAAAATGAAGTTCAAGTCAGAGTCCTACTTTCTGCTCCCGGAGAAATAACTGAGACAGATATTGATCTTGCTGCTGCATCTGGGTCAGTAATCATCGGATTTAACACGTCATTAGCTTCGGGCGCTAAGAGAGCCGCTGATGC
>JFMF01000429.1 GCA_000635535.1 Prochlorococcus sp. scB243_496M6
ATAAGATCAGAGAAAGTAATATTTGAGGGTAATTTAGACTCTCTAAAAAGAGCTAAAGATGATGTAAAAGAAGTAAATACAGGATTTGAATGTGGAGTTGGCTGCGATAAATTTTCTTCATGGATTGAAGGAGATGTAATCGAAGCATTCAAATTTGTCACCAAAAAGAGGACCTTATCACAATAATTAAAAATCTAACTTATTGATCTTTATTTCTATCAAAAATCAATAAAGTAGGAAATATTACACAAGCACCCAACTGTATAAGAAGGCTATTTTGCTGTAATTCAGTTCCGTTTGCAATTCTGGAAAGCATTATTAGAAGTCCCAAAAATGCAGAACCGCTAAAAGCAATCCACAATATTCTTCTCAATCCCTTGAAAGGAGCTTGGGATTCCTTTAATAGTTTCTTTTTCAATTCAGGATCTATTTTTGACATAAATTCTTTCAATTATAAAATTAGTCTATATGAAAAATTAAATATTTAATTTTGCCGGTATA
>JFMF01000430.1 GCA_000635535.1 Prochlorococcus sp. scB243_496M6
AGCAAGAATAACTTTATGCGATATGGAATCTCTCGCAGAAATTTATAACTACAGATCAATTAGATGGAAAGCAAAAAAACTAACTCCCATGCCCACCAAGGTAATTCCACAATCTATTAAAAATATTTTTCGAAAAATACCAATCATAAAACAACTCGCTTATGAACTTGAAATAGTTTTTTATAAATATAGTGAAAATATTTCTGAACATTTAAT
>JFMF01000431.1 GCA_000635535.1 Prochlorococcus sp. scB243_496M6
AGCAAAAAAACTAACTCCCATGCCCACCAAGGTAATTCCACAATCTATTAAAAATATTTTTCGAAAAATACCAATCATAAAACAACTCGCTTATGAACTTGAAATAGTTTTTTATAAATATAGTGAAAATATTTCTGAACATTTAATATCAATAGTAATTCCGGCAAGAAATGAAGTTGGTAATAAAGAACTTTTAATTAATGCTTTAGATAAATTCAAAAATATACCCAATAAATTAGAAATTATATTTGTTGAAGGTAATAGCAATGATAATACATATGACATTTTG
>JFMF01000432.1 GCA_000635535.1 Prochlorococcus sp. scB243_496M6
CATTTGGAGACTTTACAATATTATTTGAAGCTGCGAACAATAACATTAAAATACTAAATTATCCTGTTAGATATTACGCTAGAAAATTTGGAGCACCAAATATATCTAGATGGGTAGATGGATTAAAACTACTCAAAGTATGCTGGATTTATATGATTTCTGATATCTGAATAAAATAAAATATTGGCGATTATTTTATTAGGATTTTTAATTTCTCCAAAATAGTAATAAAGTAGTTAGATTCTTAATGAAAGTATATTCATTAAATTTCATGACATGAATTTTAATTTGAAGTTCGAAAAATTAAATAAAAAAAATTACCAAAGACAGCACTACGGGAAAATATTAACTGTAAGATTG
>JFMF01000433.1 GCA_000635535.1 Prochlorococcus sp. scB243_496M6
CTATTTATTTAGCAGACCATATTCATAAATGTTTTCCAGGAATAGAGCAACAATTCATTGATTTAGCAATAATTCCATCTAATAAAGTTTCCAAATATTTAGCTAGAAAAATTGATCAATTTAGACCTCATCTAATCATTTTTTCATGGAGAGATATACAAATTTATGCACCTGTTGATGGCAGAAGTGGAAATCCCCTACAAAACTCTTTTGAAGTTTTCTACTCAAAAAATATCCTTAAAAAAATTAGAGGTTCCTGGGGAGGATTAAAGTTAATTGCATCTCATTATGGAGAAATATATAGAAATACCTCTTTAGTCAAGTTAGGACTAAAAAGAGCCCAAAAATACAATAAAAATGTAAAAGTAATTTTAGGAGGTGGGGCGGTTAGTGTCTTCTATGAACAATTGGGGAATCTACTCCCAAAGGGAACATTTATTTCAGTTGGTGAGGGCGAAAATCTCATAGAAAAAATCATTAGAGGAGATTCGATAGAGGAAGAAAGATGTTACATTGCTGGACAAAAACCTCGCAACAAATTAATACATGAACAACCTTTAGGAACTGTTAAAACTGCCTGCAACTATAAATATATTAAATCAATATGGCCTGAATTCGATTGGTATA
>JFMF01000434.1 GCA_000635535.1 Prochlorococcus sp. scB243_496M6
TAATCAAAGAAATGAAGCAATTATATGATCTTGGAGTAAGGGGATTTTGGTTCACAGATGCACAGTTTATTCCAGCAAAAAAACATATAGAAGATGCAAAAACACTTTTGCAAGCAATTAAAGACCAAGGTTGGGACGATATTAATTGGGCTGCATACATCAGAGCTGATAATATTGATGCTGAGCTAGCTCAGCTTATGGTTGATACAGGTATGAGCTATTTTGAAATAGGTATCACGTCGGGATCTCAAGAACTTGTTAGAAAAATGAGATTAGCGTATGACCTTGAAACTGTATTAAATAATTGTAAAATGCTAGTCAAATCAGGTTTCAAGAATCATGTTTCAGTCAATTATTCATTTAATGTTTTTGATGAAACGCCCAGCACCATAAGACAAACAATTGCTTACCATAGAGAATTAGAAAATATTTTTGGTAAAGGCAAAGTTGATCCAGCTATATTTTTTATAGGTTTGCAACCTCACACTCTTCTTGAGAAGTACGCCTTGGAACATAAAATCTTGAAGCCAAATTATAATCCAATGAGCATGATGCCCTGGACAGCAAGAAAACTTCTGTGGAATCCAGGCTCATTAGGGAAAAAACTTGGTCAGGTTTGCTTAGAAGCTTTTGATAATCCAGAAGACGAATTTGGCAAAACAGTTATCGATATTCTCGAGAGAGAATATGGAAAGTCCTCCTTGAAAGAATCCCTAAAA
>JFMF01000435.1 GCA_000635535.1 Prochlorococcus sp. scB243_496M6
GATAATAGTTTAAACCAACATATTTTTGAAAAGTACGAAATTAAGAAAACAATTCAAAAAGCTCTCCAGCCGAGAGTAGATCTTCCTTCAGGAGGTTATATCATTATCGAACCTACTGAAGCTTTAACAGTAATCGATGTGAACTCTGGATCATTTACAAGATCCGCAAATTCAAGACAAACTGTTTTGTGGACAAACTGCGAAGCAGCAGTTGAAATATCAAGGCAAATGAAATTAAGAAATATTGGTGGAGTTATAGTAATAGATTTTATCGATATGGAATCTAGAAGAGACCAATTTCAGTTACTTGAGCATTTTACCTCAGCAATAAAAGATGATTCTGCTAGGCCTCAAATAGCTCAGCTTACTGAATTAGGCTTAGTAGAATTAACCAGAAAAAGACAAGGTCAAAATATATATGAATTATTCAGTAAAAAA
>JFMF01000436.1 GCA_000635535.1 Prochlorococcus sp. scB243_496M6
GAACAACCCTTAGATAATAAAAAAACAAAAGCAAAACAAATTAAAAAAACCACAAAATCGGGAGAAGAAAAGATTCAAATTAAAATTGAAGCAAATGCAAATTCTAAAGATAAATCAACAAATGAGAATAATGAAAATAATGATGTTTTATTAACAGATAAAAAAATTGACATTGAACTTACAGATGAGCCAAACAATGCAAGAAAAAAAAGAAGAAGATCTTCAGCAAGCATTGAATAGAGTGTTCGAAATTGGAATAGATGAAGTTGGAAGGGGAGCAATATTTGGTCCAGTTTTTGCGGC
>JFMF01000437.1 GCA_000635535.1 Prochlorococcus sp. scB243_496M6
CCAGATCGCATCAAATGATCCATCTTCAAATTTCAAATCCAAAGCATCCATAACTTGAAAATGGCAATTTAGTGCATCAGGAGTAAGTTCTCTTGCTCTTTTAACTTGAGCCGGACTAATTGTAATGCCAGTGACATTAAACCCATAATATTCTGCAAGAATTCTAGAACTTCCACCTATTCCACAGCCTACATCTAGAATTCTGGATCCCTTTGGCAATTTATCTAAACCACTCCATTTGACTAATTCATGAACGAACTGAACTTTAGCATTTCTAAAATCAATATTTTTTCCTG
>JFMF01000438.1 GCA_000635535.1 Prochlorococcus sp. scB243_496M6
AAAAGGGAATAATAATTCAAACATTTAATTTTCTTTTATATCAGGAAAACTTTCTTTCAATGCTGTTCTTGCTGCAAGTTGTTTTCTTGTATGATCAAGCATTTCATATTCTCTTTGCAAACGGGTATAAGTATTTCTTTCCTCAAGAAGTCTTTGCTGTTCATCTGCAACAGGTCCACCCAAATGAGCACCAATCCAAAATGATAAATCCACGGGGTTGTCAGGTAATTTATCAGGTAGATTTTTCTTAGTATTAGTCAATTTACTTGTTA
>JFMF01000439.1 GCA_000635535.1 Prochlorococcus sp. scB243_496M6
ACTAGGGAGATCTAGTTTCATTAAAGCATCAATAGTTTTTGCAGAAGGACTATAGATATCTATTATTCTTCTATGTGTTCTTGTTTCAAAATGCTCTCTAGAATCTTTATCAACATGTGGTGATCTTAGAACACAATAAATTTTCCTTTTTGTAGGTAAAGGTATTGGACCTATTGCTGAAGCAGAGGTAGTATCAGCAGTTTGGATTATTTTGTCGCAAGATAAATCGAGCATTCTTCTATCAAATGCTTTCAGTCTTATTCTTATTTTTTGTTGTGCAATTGATGCGGTCATAGTTTCAAATTACTTCTATTAAAGGGTCATCTTAATGAATGACCCTTATCTATA
>JFMF01000440.1 GCA_000635535.1 Prochlorococcus sp. scB243_496M6
CCTCTCTCAATTCTTCCAGTAGCAACAGTTCCTCTTCCAGTAATCGAGAAAACGTCTTCTACTGCCATCAAGAAAGGTTTATCAACTTCTCTTTCAGGTTCAGGGATACTAGCATCAACTGCTTTCATTAATTCTTCAATTTTTGATTCCCAAGTTGAATCTCCTTCTAGAGCTTTTAAACCAGAAACTTGAACTATAGGAATATCATCTCCGGGGAAGTCATAACTATCTAATAGTTCTCTGATTTCCATTTCAACAAGTTCAATAATTTCTTCATCATCA
>JFMF01000441.1 GCA_000635535.1 Prochlorococcus sp. scB243_496M6
GCAATTTTGAAGGCCATTTCAGATGAGTCTACATCGTAGAATGAACCATCGACTAGTGTTACTTTTACATCAATGAGTGGATAACCGGCAAGAACACCAGATTCACACGTCTCTTTCATTCCATTAGATGCAGGACCAATATACTCTTTTGGTACAGCTCCACCAACAATTTTGTTTACGAATTCAAAACCTTTACCAACTTCAGCAGGTTCCATTTCAATAATTA
>JFMF01000442.1 GCA_000635535.1 Prochlorococcus sp. scB243_496M6
CAATTAATAATAACTCAGCTTGATCGAGCATTTAAAAATAAACAAGAATGTTTGATAATAATAAATAAACTTATTAATAAGGATATTCAATTGCGAACTTTGACTGGTTTTTTTGCTGCTAATGAATCTTCGAATGCAAATTCTTCAATTTTTAAGATTTTATATGAATTAGATAATTTAGAAGACAAAAGTTTAGGTGAAAGAAAAAAAGAACAACTATTACGCAGAAAATTAT
>JFMF01000443.1 GCA_000635535.1 Prochlorococcus sp. scB243_496M6
GGAAAGAAATTGAAAATTTAATTAAAGAAAATTTTAAAGATACAGCATTGCGTATTTATGAATTAGATAGTGAAGATAGAAAAAGTTTATTAGCTGAATATAGAGAATGGATTATGAATGATTTAGATTTTGAAGAAGTAATGATGTTGCCTTATGAAGCATATACTGACAAATTAGATTCTAATTTCTTAGAGGATTAACTTTAGTCCTAAATAGTATATTTTTTATTAAATTCATATACTTCTTTTGATATTAATGGTAAGAAAGAAGAATCTTTAGAATATTGCTCACCATCACAAAAAACAACTAA
>JFMF01000444.1 GCA_000635535.1 Prochlorococcus sp. scB243_496M6
AATTTATATTCTATTAAATTAAACAAAAATAATAAATTTTCATCTAATAAAAATAGTTTTTTATACAATCACGAAGAAAAAAAGTACTCAGTATTTTATAAAAATTCTCAAAGAAATAAAATGATTAGTCTTTTTCAGGGCGACACAGAAAATAAATTAAAGGCATTAAAAATTGCGGAAGAATTGGCTGATAAATCAACATTACCAATTTTGCGAAAAGGCTTAAGAGATATTTCTCCTGAAGTCGTTGAAATTTCAGCTTTATTAATAAGACAGTTCAAGTAAA
>JFMF01000445.1 GCA_000635535.1 Prochlorococcus sp. scB243_496M6
TACTTCCAGAATCACCTTCAAAAAATGCTGCCCCTAGTTGTGCAGAATACGGGGTTGTGGGTGTTTCAACAGGTTTAATAGGAATTCTTCAGGTTAATGAAATTATCAAAATCACTTTGAAAAAAGGTGAAATTTTAGATGGGAAGATTTTAATTTTTGATCTATTGAATATGAATATGAAAAAATTACATCTAAAAAGTGATCA
>JFMF01000446.1 GCA_000635535.1 Prochlorococcus sp. scB243_496M6
ATGACAGACCATTTCAGAGTAAATATCAGCGAGTTCAAAATATGAAGGTTCATTTTTACATCTACCAGTAATAATTACTTCTGTTTCTGCTGGTTTCTTTAAGAGAGTTTGATGTATTGATTCCACAGGTAGCAGCTCTAAATCAACAGTTGGGTTCAATTCATCCAAAATAATTGTTTTATACAAACCACTCAAAATAGCAGCTTT
>JFMF01000447.1 GCA_000635535.1 Prochlorococcus sp. scB243_496M6
TGAATGGAGTTGAGATATTCTTACCAAAGAGGGTGGGGCTGCCCTTCCAGTAATAATTATTTCTAATCCATCTGGACGATTTTGAAGAGAATTAACTACTTCATTGATATCAAGCATTCCTAAATCAAGAACTGGATTCAATTCATCGAGTACAACTACAGAATAAAGAGAACTAGCAATTGCTCCCTTAGCAATATTCCAACCTCTTTCGGCCTCACTAACATCAAACTTTGTCACTTGGTCAGCAGAAAAGAATTCAGA
>JFMF01000448.1 GCA_000635535.1 Prochlorococcus sp. scB243_496M6
CAAGACTACTGAGGGAGAGAATAATTTTTTTAGGTACTGGAATTAATGATCAAGTATCTGATTCACTTGTTGCACAATTATTATTTCTTGAAGCGGAAGATCCCGAAATAGACATACAAATATATATTAATTCTCCTGGAGGCTCAGTAACTGCAGGAATGGCAATATACGATACTATGCAGCAAATATCCCCTGATGTAGTGACAATATGCTTTGGAGTAGCAGCAAGTATGGGGGCATTTCTACTGTCTGGCGGAGCAAAGGGGAAAAGATTGGCTTTACCTAATTCTAGGATTATGATTCATCAACCTCTGGGAGGTGCACAAGGTCAAGCAGTAGAAATTGAAATACAAGCTA
>JFMF01000449.1 GCA_000635535.1 Prochlorococcus sp. scB243_496M6
AGATAGTAAACCCAAGAGATTCCTTGAAAAATTTAGAATTAGATGACTTAGTGAAATACGGCCTGATTCCAGAATTTATTGGAAGAATTCCGGTTTGTGCTGTATTAGATCGTCTTACTAAAGAAACTTTAGAATCTATTTTGACTCAACCAAGAGATGCATTAGTAAAGCAATTCAAAACTTTGCTAAGTATGGATAATGTTGAATTATCATTTGAGCCTGATTCTGTTGAA
>JFMF01000450.1 GCA_000635535.1 Prochlorococcus sp. scB243_496M6
CTGCCTCATCGCAATTAACACAACCAGCTGTATTAGGAAGCATCCAGTATTTTTCCCAGTTGATCTTTTCGAGTAAATTTTCTCTGGTCTGATCATTTTTAATTCTTCTAACAGCGACGGTTATAATTTCCGTTTCAGAATTTGACAAACTTTCCACCATATCTTGAGTAGATTTGTATTTGCCAGTGCCAACCATTAATCTACTGGAAAATTGTTTTCCACCAATTAGTAAAGAAGAAGAATTTTCCATATTTAGAATCCCTTATCTTTAATACCTTTGTAAGGTTTATAATTGTTTCTTTTTTCTAACTCCTTACTTTTTTTAATTGCTGTTTTGTTTTTTGGATCTATAACCAAAACCTTTTGATAAGTTTCATATGCCAAGTCGTACTCAAGTAAACGCTGTTGTGCTGATGCAAGGTTATTTAGGGCTATAGGATATTCTGGAAGTGATTTTATTGCAGAGTTATAGTGTTTAATTGCTTTCTTAAATTCATTTTGAGCAGCATAAGAAAATCCTAAAGCATTATTTATTATCGCTTTGGCTTCATCAGGTTCATTTTCATAATTTTCAATTGCTTTTAAAAAAGTTTTAGTAGCTTCAGAATATAATCTTTTTTTTATCTGAATAGACCCAAATTCATATAATTCTGTAGCTTGAGTGAGAGAATCTAAACCTTTTTGCTCGAATTTTACTAAATTTAATTCTTCACGTCTTGTTTTAAGAAATTGTCTGAATACAAAAATAGAAATTATTATTAATACAACAAAAAGAATTATTAAATAAGATTGGAAGGAAGATATT
>JFMF01000451.1 GCA_000635535.1 Prochlorococcus sp. scB243_496M6
TTACTAACGGAAGAAACAATTTTTTCAAAACACTTAGGATCGTTTAAGGCTAATTGAGCAAGCATTTTTCTATTTATAATAATTTCTGAATTTTTCATGCCATTTATCAACTTGCTATAATTTGTTCCATTTATCCTGGCAGATGCGTTAATTCTAGAAATCCAAAGTCTTCTAAAATCTCTTTTTCTTCTTCTTCTATCCCTATAAGCATTACAAAGAGCTTTCATCACTCTTTGATTTGCTGTCCTGAAAAGATTTTTGTTACCGCCTCTAAAACCTTTTGCAAGATTTAAGATTTTGTTTCTTCTTTTTCTGGCTATGTTGCCTCTTTTTACGCGTGCCATGAATATCTAATAAAAATTGGTTAAAGATTTATGCGTATGGAATCATTAATCTTACATTATCAGCATCTCTTTCATCAACTACTGCTTTTGTTGATAGATGTCTTTTTAATTTTGTGCTTTTATGATCAAGTAAATGATTATGGAAAGCTCTTCTTCTCATGAATTTACCCGTCGCAGTAGCTTTAAATCTTTTGGCAGCTGATTTACGAGTTTTTAGTTTAGACATTTAAGTCAAATGTGTTTAATTAGGATAATCTAAACCTTTATACGCATTGGTGCAAATTAAAGTTTTTAATTGATTAAGAAAGTTCTAACTTATGAAACTTAAATTTGCCTTTTTATACTTATTTTTAGGATGTATTTCTCTCTTTTTAATAACCATTAAATTTACTTCAAATGTCAAAGGAGAAGAGTTGCAAAAGGTTGAACTCAATAATGAAATTAAAAAAGGAAAATTTTTAATTGGTTTAAAGCAATATTTAGGCGGGGAGAATGACAGTTTTTCAAAAAAAAAGAATATCAAATTTATCACTGATAAAGGTTTTTTAAATCTGATATCTTCCAACGGTATTAAACATAAATCAAAAGAGATTAATATTAGTTGGGTGGATATACCCATAAAAGATCCAAAAACAATCGAAAGAATTATTTTTGGTCCTTTTGCTAGCTATGAATCAGCAAAAAAACAATCAGAGAAACTTAAAGATAAGGGATTTAAGACGATTATTGCCTACCCTAAAAATTGGGAAGTATGGATTCCATTTGAAGATGATCTTCCAGAGTTTGAATTAAAAAATAAGATTTTCAGAAAAATAAAAAATTTTCAAATTACTCCTGTTCTTAGAAGTGAATATAGTCTTATGAAACTCGAAGGACCTATACATATTTATGCTCAAGAGGACATAACAATAAATGGTGTCAATTTTGGCAAAAATTTTTATTTATTAAAAGATTTGTATGGAACTTGGACATTAGTTCAAAAAATTGAATTTGATGATTATTTGGCAGGTGTTTTGCCATATGAAATTGGACCGAATTCTCCTTTAGAAGCACTCAAAGCTCAAGCAGTTATTGCAAGAACTTGGGGAATATTTAATTCTGATAGATTTAATATGGACAAATATCATTTATGTATTACCACTCAATGTCAAGTTTATAAACCTCCTAAAATTACAAATAAAAACGTGAAAAAAGCTATAGAAGCAACTTCAAATTTAATTCTCACTTATAGAAATCAACCAATTAATGCTTTTTACCATGGTTCTAATGGTGGCGTATCTGCTTCTGCAGGCGAGTCTTGGCAAATTCAAGATTTTTCTTATTTCAATTCGAACATTGATGGTTCAAAATCATTAAATAAAATTTTTAAACTTCCAATTACAAATGAATCTGATTTAAATAATTTTTTAGATTTTGATAAAGAACGGTTTTATGGGAGTAATCATTCTCTTTTTCGATGGAATAAGAAAATTTCTAGTCTTGAAATTAAAGAAAAGTTAATTAAAAACAAACTTATAAATATCAATGACGATGTTTTGGATATAAATTCTATTGAACGTGGGTCGAGTGGGAGAGTGACAAAATTGGAAATACGAACGGAAAAAGTTAATAAATCTATTACTCTAGTTAAAGATGATATTCGACGGGTATTAAATTTTATACCTAGTAATTTGTTTACTATTAATAAATTAAGTGATGATTTATGGCTTTTGAGAGGAGGAGGCTTCGGTCATGGTGTAGGTTTATCTCAGTCAGGAGCGATTGAAATGGCTAAATTAGGATTTTCTTATGAACAAATCTTGAATCATTACTATCGAAAAGCAAAACTGAAAAAATTTGAGATATTGTCTCAATGAAAGTTAAGTAATTAAAATTTACTTTTATGAGTAAGGGTTTTTATAAAAATCGAAGATTGAAGTCATTTATATTTCTTAGTGCTTGTTTTTTTATAGCTTTTATTCCTCATGCTTTAAATATAGAATATTTCTTTTACATTATATTGACTCTTTCTTTTGTGATTGTTTTTTATGGGTTAATAGTTATTTCTAGAAATGTCAAAAGGAACAACGTTGTAAACATTGTAAGTAGAAGAATTAGTAATAAAGAGTTACCTTTGCTTGATATTTTAGTCGCTGCTAGAGATGAAGAGAATGTCATAGCAAGATTAGTTGAGAGATTATTTAGTTTAGATTATCCAACAAATAAATTAAATATTTACATTATCGATGATGGTAGCTCTGATAAGACGCCTTTAATTTTAGATCGATTAGCTAGACAATATGACAAGCTAAAAGTCATAAGTCGTTCTCCAAATGCAGGAGGTGGAAAGTCAGGAGCTTTAAATTATGCCTTAAAGTTTACTCATGGTGAATGGTTATTAGTTTTGGATGCTGATGCTGAATTAAAAAAAGATTCTTTGATAAGGTTATTTAGTTTTGTAGAAGAGGGTGATTGGTCTGCAGTTCAACTAAGAAAATCAGTAACAAATGTAAGTAAGAATTTTTTAACTTCTTGTCAGTCAATGGAAATGGCTATGGACGCAATTTTTCAATATGGAAGATTATCAGTTGCTGGAGTTTCTGAACTAAGGGGAAATGGCCAATTAATTAATAAAGAAACATTATTGGCATGTGGTTCTTTTAATGAAGATACAGTTACAGATGATCTTGATTTGAGTTTAAGATTATTATTATCAAAAGCTAGAATTGGAATCTTGTGGGATCCTCCAGTTATGGAGGAAGCAGTTGAGAATTTAAATGCTTTATTAGCGCAAAGGCAAAGATGGGCAGAGGGGGGTTTGCAAAGATTCTTTGATTATGGAGATCAATTATTTACTAATAAAATTGATTATTTGCAAAAATTTGATTTAACTTACTTTTTCATCTTGCAATATGCACTTCCAATAATTTCTATTTTTGATTTATTTTTCAGTATTGCT
Organism: Prochlorococcus sp. scB243_496M6; assembly: GCA_000635535.1. Next base: position 3,283 of record JFMF01000451.1, read on the forward strand.
TTCTTAGATTCACCAATTTACTGGCCTATTTCATTTACAGCTTTTATGTTATCTGGAATTGCGTTTTGGTACGGTTCTTCTTGTAAAAGCGAAGTACCAGTATTGCAAAAAAGCAATTTCTTGATGGTATTTGTCTCGGTTTTTTATTTATCACATTGGTTTTTAGTAATCCCTTGGGTAACAATAAAGATGTCTATTTTTCCCAAAAAGATACTTTGGAGAAAAACTATTCACACTGGAGTTTAATTTATTCATCAAGGTCTATAATTTCGCCATTAAAAAAATTTGCTAAGTTTTTTGAGCTATCTTCATAAGCCTCCTCGTTAGATATTTTTGGTGATGAATTAGTTTTTGGTTCTATTTTTTTTAATGGTCTATGATTATTTACTTCATTTTGGGTCATTTCTGGAGTATTTGTTGGGTTACTTTTATTTAAATTTTTGGTTGAGAAATTAAGTATTATTTGATCTCCAAATATCTTTTTTAAAGTATTTTCAATTATCACTTTTCTGCTTTTAATCATATTTTCCCAATTTGGAGATAATGCAATTGTTATTTTCTCCGAATCAAAACTTTCAAGTTCGGCTTGTTGTGAAAGTAACATTCTTGTTGATGGTAACTCTACCTTAGAAAGAATTAATTCCCATTTATCTTCTAAATTATTTGATCCAGGATTAGTTTGGTTATTGTCAGAAATATTTTCAAAACTTTCTTTTTCAAGAACTGCGAATTTTTCTAATTTTTCGTCTTTTTTTTCGATTAATTCATCGCGAGCTATCTCATTTTTGATACTTGGTTTTTGACTTTTATTAGAAATATTTTCTTTATTAAAAATTGCAGTGTTTTTTCTACTTTCATGATTCTCCTCAGTAGTATTATTTTTACTTTCTTGCTTATTTTTAAAACTATTTATTTCTTGATTACCTAGAAGCCCAGTTAAATGTATTTCAAGCCAAAGCCTTGGATTATCACTTGATTTGATTTGATATTCAATATTTCTCAGATTATTATGCCAATTAATTATTGTTGATTTATTTATTTTTTTTGAGATTTTATCCAATTCATCTTGAAAGTCATCAGACGTATAATAAAGATCTGAATATTTATTATTTGTAGTGTGTAGTAGTAGATCTCTTGTTATATTTAATAATCCGATAATTATTTGATGAGGTTCGTTTCCTGCATCATATAGTTTGTTGCAGGTGATAATTAATGACTCTGGATTATTTTCAACTAATGATTTAATCAGATTTGTTAATTCACTTTCAGATACTTCTCCTAGGAGGTTTTGGATATTATTAATTGTTATTCCCTCTGGTAAAAGATTCAATTGTTCAAGGAGGCTTTGTGCATCTCTCATCCCTCCATTAGATCTTTTTGCAATCATTTTTAAGGCCTGCACTTCATACTCAATGGATTCTTTTTCGGCGATTTCTGATAAATGTTGAAAAATATCACTTGGGCTTATTCTTCTAAAATCAAACTTTTGGCATCTACTTTTTATTGTATTTAATACTCTCTCAGGATTTGTCGTCGCGAGGATAAATACCACTCTTGAGGGAGGTTCTTCAATAGTTTTTAGTAAAGCATTTGAAGCTGCCGTTGAAAGCATATGACATTCATCAATAACATATACTTTCCATCTCGCTTGAGTAGGGGCAAATCTCGCTCTTTCTATAATTTCTCTTATATTTTCTACTCCTGTATTTGATGCTGCATCAATCTCGATAATATCTAGAGCGCTCCCATCTGTAATTTGTCTACATAAGTCACATTTACAACAAGGAGTTATCGTAGGTTGGTCGAATGCCTGGCAATTTAGAGATTTTGCAAATATTCTTGCACTTGATGTTTTTCCAGTCCCTCTTGGACCATTAAAGAGATATGCAGGAGCAATTCTTTTTGTTAATTGCGATGAGGCAGTCAGAATAGCAAGTTTAGGTAGAGAACTTGCAAAATTATCTGGTCAAGAAGAAAATAATTTTGTGAAGTTAGAAGTTATTCCTGACAAAAAGTATTTGCTACCAGATCCAATTGAAACTCTTAAAGCAGCCGAAATTTTAATAAAAAAGGGTTTCGCTGTACTTCCTTATATCAATGCAGATCCTATTCTTGCAAAAAGACTAGAAGAAATAGGTTGTGCAACTGTAATGCCATTGGGCTCGCCCATAGGCTCCGGGCAAGGTTTGTTAAATTTATCAAATATAAGGATAATTATTGAGAATGCAAAAGTGCCAGTAATAATTGACGCAGGAATTGGGGTGCCTAGTGAAGCTTCTCAAGCTATGGAAATTGGAGCTGATGGTGTCTTAATCAATAGTGCAATAGCACAAGCTGCAAATCCTCCTCTAATGGCTAAAGCGATAAATTATAGTGTGAAGGCTGGCAGGCAAGCTTTTCTGGCAGGAAGAATTAAAAAACAAGACTTTGCAATAGCAAGTTCGCCAGAAAAAAACATATCTATCTAATTCTCTTTATTAAGCAAAGTTTAAAAAGAAAGTAAAAATTTATTATTTGCTTTTATTTATCGTATTAAGAAAGAAGATTTGAAACTATTTACAATGTTTTTTCGCAAAGTGGAAGCACACTGTAGTAATTTAATAAATATATTATGAATCTTTTAATTCTGGAGTTCTGAGTGAAAGTAATTGTTCTAGGTGGAGATGGTTTTTGCGGTTGGCCTTGTGCGGTGAATTTAGCAGAGCAAAATCATGATGTTATTATTGTCGACAATTTAAGTCGTAGAAAAATTGATATTGATCTAGAGGTAGAATCTTTAACTCCAATTGCTTCGATAACAGAACGACTTTCTGCATGGGAAGAGATTGGAGGTAAGCCTATGAGATTTCTTAATATGGATATCTCTAAGCAATATCAAAAATTGCTCAATTTGCTAATTGATGAAAAACCAGATTCCGTAATCCATTTTGCAGAACAAAGAGCAGCACCTTACTCGATGAAATCCAGTTTCACCAAAAGATATACAGTGGATAATAATGTTAATGGCACCCACAACCTTCTTGCTGCAATAGTAGAGAGTAATTTAGATATTCATGTTGTTCATTTAGGAACAATGGGAGTCTATGGATATGGATCACATAGAGGTGCAACAATTCCAGAAGGTTATCTAAAAGTTGAAGTTCCACAACCAGATGGAAGCCGATTTGAAGAAGAAATATTACACCCTGCAAGTCCAGGTAGTGTTTACCATATGACTAAAACCTTAGATCAATTATTATTTCTCTACTACAACAAAAATGATCTTGTAAGGATTACTGATTTACATCAAGGCATTGTTTGGGGAACAAATACAGAAGCAACTTTAAAAGATCCTAGATTGACAAACCGATTTGACTATGACGGAGATTATGGAACTGTTTTAAACAGATTTCTAATGCAAGCTGCAATTGGATATCCATTAAGTGTGCATGGGACAGGCGGGCAAACAAGAGCATTTATACATATAAAAGACTCTGTAAAATGCGTACAACTTGCTCTTGAAAATCCTCCAAAATCTGGAGAAAGAGTTAAAATTTTTAATCAAATGACTGAGAGTCATCAAGTTGGAGAACTAGCTAAAAAAGTTGCTTCTCTAACAGGAGCTGATATTAATTATTTACCAAACCCAAGGAATGAAGCGGTAGAAAATGATCTAATTGTTGATAATAAATGTTTTATAGAATTAGGTTTAAACCCAACGACTCTTGAAACTGGCTTATTAGAAGAAGTTGTTGAAGTTGCCAAAAAATACTCCAATAGATGTGATCTTAAGCGCATACCTTGTGTTTCATCCTGGACTAAAAAACAAGCTGAGGCAATAAAGACAAATTAAAATTTCTAAAATAGTTACTTAAAGAAAGTGAAAATTGCATTGTTTACTGAAACTTTTTTACCTAAAGTTGATGGCATAGTCACAAGACTGACTAAAACGATTGAATTTTTAATAAAAAATGGTGATGAAGTTATAATTTTTTGTCCCGAAGGATGTCCAGAATCATATATGGGTGCAACTGTAGTTGGAGTTGCTGCAATGCCATTACCCTTATACCCAGAGTTGAAGCTTGGTTTACCGGGACCTGCAGTCTCAGATAAGTTAGAAAAATTTAACCCAGATTTGATACATGTTGTTAATCCAGCTGTACTTGGCTTAGGTGGCATTTGGTTAGCAAAAACTAATAATATTCCTTTAATTGCCAGTTACCATACTCATCTTCCAAAATATCTGGAACATTACGGTATGGGTATGTTAGAACCACTTTTGTGGGAATTACTTAAAGCAGCTCATAATCAAGCCTTGTTAAATTTATGTACTTCCACCGCTATGGTCAATGAGTTAAAAGATAAAGGCATTCAAAGGACTGCTCTATGGCAAAGGGGAGTAGATACTTTCAGTTTCAGACCAGATTTGAGAAGTGAGAAAATGAGAAAAAAATTATTTGGGGAATATAACGACGCTAATTACTTATTGATTTATGTAGGAAGATTATCTGCAGAAAAACAAATTGAGAGAATTAAACCAGTCTTAGAAAGTATTCCTAATGCTTGCCTAGCACTTGTAGGTGACGGACCATATAGAAACCAGCTTGAAAAAATCTTCGAAAATACAAAGACTAATTTCATAGGATACTTATCTGGCGATGAACTTGCTAGCGCCTATGCCTCTGGAGATATATTTTTATTTCCATCTAGTACAGAAACACTTGGGTTAGTTTTACTAGAAGCAATGGCAGCAGGATGTCCAGTTATCGGAGCCAACAAGGGGGGAATTCCAGATATTATTAGCGATGGGATTAATGGTTGTTTATATGATCCTGATAAAAAAGATAATGGGGAACAAAGTTTGATTGAAGCGACAAAAAAAATTCTAGAGAATGAAGATAAAAGAGAAGTTATGAGAAAAGAGGCACGAAATGAAGCAGAAAAATGGGATTGGAATCAAGCAACACTACAACTGCAAAATTATTATGAAGATACTCTCAAAAAAATAGATTAAATTAATCTTAATTATGCTACGTGTGGAGGCGTGGGATCATTATACGAACTTAAAGGAAGTATTAGAGTAGCGATATTTTGATTCTTTTCAGGTCTTTTTTTCTTTGAAAATTTTTTACCAAAGGGTACTCTAATAACATTAGTTCCCTCAATGGAACAAATGTTTGAGTTATCTCCTGAAAAATTATTGACAAAATTTGGTAAATTTACGTTTTTAACTGGCAGGTGCTTAACATTACCAGATTTGAAATCTTTGGTCATAGCTTCAAATACCCCAAAAAATTTGATGCTCGAATATTTTAATAAAAAAATTTAAAAAAATTCTATAAGAAAATATTAAATTTTTATTCTCACTGATAATAACTAAGTAAATATTAGGACGCTAGTCCTTTAAGCACATTTTTTTTCTTCGAAAGTCTCGCCTTGATTTACATTGCAAGAACAAATTAAATTGCGATCACCATATGCATTATTGATCCTAGAAACTGAAGACCAAAACTTAATAGACGTTGGAGTTTTATAAGGAAAAGAAGCTTTTTCTTTTGAATAAGGATAATGCCAATTATCAGCAATTAACTCTTTCAGTGTATGGGGAGCGTTACTTATTACATTATTATTCTTTAATGCAACATTTTTTTCTATTTCGCTGATTTCTTCTCCAATCAATAGCATAGCCTCGCAAAATCTATCCAATTCAACCAAGCTTTCACTTTCAGTAGGCTCTATCATTATCGTCTCTGGAACAGGCCAACTTATAGTTGGGGCATGAAAACTATAATCTATTAATCGTTTAGCTAAATCATTTACACTCAAACCAGTTTTGGATTTTAAATCCCTAAAATCTAAAATACATTCATGTGCGACAAAATTATTTTTTCCTTTATAAAGAATCTTGAATTTATGCTTTAAAGAATGCGCAATATAATTTGCAGATAAAATTGCATGCGCAGTTGCTTTCCTTAAACCACTAAAACCAGCCATTTTTATGTACATCCAACTTATTGGAAGAATACTTGCACTCCCATGCTTGGCAGAAGATACGTAATTGGAACTAATAGATAAATTATTATCCATTAAAGAATGAGTAGGAAGAAATGGAGTTAAAGTTTCTGATGCAGCAACTGGACCTACTCCTGGACCACCACCTCCATGTGGAATGCAGAATGTTTTATGTAAATTCAAATGACAAACGTCAACACCATAATTTCCCGGTTTACATAATCCAACCTGAGCGTTCAAATTCGCTCCATCTAAATAGACAAATCCTCCTACAGAGTGAATTAAATCACATATATTTCTGATTTGTAATTCAAAAACTCCATGAGTAGAGGGATAAGTCAACATAAGAGCCCCTATTTGGTTATCAAATTTCTTGACCTTGATTGACAAATCTTGAAAATCAATATTTCCTTCGTTATCACATTCAACAGTTAACACGTCAAAACCTGCCATAACTGCACTAGCAGGATTTGTTCCATGAGCACTTTTTGGAATTAAACATTTTTTTCTAAACAGTTCACCTTTTGATTCAAAATAAGAATTTATTGCCAATAAGCCTGCAAACTCTCCTTGAGAGCCCGCATTTGGTTGAAAAGAAACTGATTTTAAACCAACTATCTCACCTATCCATTTTTCTAGGTCAGATATAATTTTTGAATAGCCTTTAGATTGATCTGGTGGTGAAAAAGGATGAATGGAAGATAAATTAGCCCAAGAGACTGGATTTAACTCTGCTGCAGAATTTAACTTCATGGTACAGCTTCCCAATGGCATCATCCCATCTACCAAAGAAAAATCTTTTTCTGCAAGTCGGAATATATATCTCATTAATTCAGTTTCACTTTGGTAATTTGTGAATATATCTTGCTGCATCCATGCACTTGATCTCAAAGCTAAACTTTCAAGATGAAATTCTTTATCAAATTTTATATGCTCTAAATCTTCTTCTTTATCTATAAGGTTTGCTATGAAAGTCAAAATATCTTTTATTTCTTTTTCATTACTAAGCTCATCTAAAGAGATCCCAAAGCCAGTTGAATTTTCAATAGTTGATCCTAACGGCAAAATTCTTAAGTTATAGCCATTTTTTAATGCTTCATTATGGATCCTCTGGGAGTGCTCAGAATAAACATCAACACTATCGAATCTAATCCCATCAGGAATATCAAAACCTAAAGCGGCTAAACTTGATTCTAAATTTATTCTCAACTCAACTAATCTCTTAGCAATTTGCGTTAATCCAGAGGGTCCATGATAAATAGCATAAAAAGAAGAAATTATGGCTAACAATGATTGAGCAGTACAAATATTACTAGTGGCCTTTTCTCTTCTAATATGTTGCTCTCTTGTTTGCAATGCTAATCTTAGTGACTTTTCTCCATTTTTAGATAGAGTTTGCCCAACTATTCTTCCAGGTATCAGCCTTTTATATTTTTCGCTACAAGCAAAATATGCTGCATGGGGGCCACCAAAACCCATTGGAACACCAAATCTTTGCATACTACCTACGGCTACATCAACACCAAATTCAGAAATTGGTTTAATCAAAACTTGTGCTAATGGATCAATAGATGCCGTAACAATAATTTCTGATCTATGTGCTTGGGATATTAGGAATGTAGGATCATATAATTGTCCATTTTTACCAGGTAGTTGCAACAACATTCCAAAAACATCATGATGATTAGGAAGGTTGCTTTGAGTAAAGCGTTTTAAGGATATTCCCAAAGGTTTTGCTCTGGTTTGTAGAACATTAAAAGTATGATCAAAAACATTTGACTCCACTAAGTACACTTTTGAAGATTTATTTTTTCTTGCAGAAAAACTCATGGCCATGGCTTCTGCTGCTGCAGTACCCTCATCCAACAAAGATGCATTGGCGACAGGGAATCCGGTTAGTTCACAAACAATAGTCTGAAAATTAAATAGAGCTTCTAATCTTCCTTGTGCAATTTCTGCTTGATATGGAGTATAAGACGTATACCACCTTGGATTTTCAAGAACATGTCTTTGGATTACTTTAGGCATATGATTGTCGTAATAACCAAGGCCTATAAGTGATCTCATTTTAGTATTTTTATTCGCAATCTCTTCTAATTCTTTTAAAGCCTCCTTTTCTGAACAACCTTGGGGCAATATTTCTGAAGATTTATCTTTAAGCTGAATATCTTCTGGAATAACTTCATTTATAAATTGATCAATATTATTAAAACCAAGCTTATTCAACATAAATCCTTCATCATTATCTCCTAACCCAAGATGCCTATCTATAAATAAATCAGACCCAAATTTAGATGTCATGTTAAAAAGTTTTCTTTAAAATAGCTCTTTTTAAAAGGTTTGACTCATTTTGGTACAACCTTTGATTGATATTCCTCAGAAGTCATCAAATCAGCAATTGTTGCTTTTAATTCTGGTTTCAAAATGACTAACCAACCGTCTCCAATCGGATCATTCTGTAAAAGCTCAGGGTTCTCAATAACACTTTCATTTACTGATACTATTTCCCCTGAAAAAGGCAGATAGACTTCCTCTACAGCCTTTACTGATTCTATTGTTCCAAAAGTATCGCCTTTATCTAAGGTCGCCCCTTCATCAGCTAAATCAACAAAAACAATATCTCCTAATTGATCTATAGCAAATTCACTAACTCCAATTTTTAATAATCCATTTTCTTCCAAGACATATTCATGAGTATCAGCATAGTTGAGGTTGTCTGGAAACTTGTAAGACATGATTAAGTAGATAAAGGAAGTAGAGAATCCTTTGAAATTAATTTTTCCTCTAATAGTTCACATAATAATCGAATTAATGCAATTTTGATGTGAGCTATGTGAGAACCACCTTGAACAAAAATATTGTAAGGATCTCTTAGAGGAGCATCAGCAGAAAATTCACTTGTACTACCTTCAATAAAGGTACCTCCAGCCATTAATAAT
>JFMF01000452.1 GCA_000635535.1 Prochlorococcus sp. scB243_496M6
CCTCCAGCCATTAATAATTTTGAATCATATCCATCCATTGATGATGGAACAACATTCAGAAAAGAATCTACTGGTGAAGAATTTTGAAAAGATTGACAAACTTTTTGTACCAAATCAGGATTATTCAATCTTACTGACTGAATAAGATCAGATCTATAAGTTGCTGGCTCTGGTAAAACCTTAAATCCCAAATTTCTAAAGACTGCTGCAATCATATCAGCACCTTCTAGTGATTCGTGAACAATTTGCGGTGCTAAAAACAAACCCTGCAAAATTAATCTTCCTAGTCCAAAATTTATTCCTGCAGAAGAACCAATGCCTGGTGAAGTTAATCTAGAACATGCCATCTCAACCAACTCTGCATCTCCTGCAACG
>JFMF01000453.1 GCA_000635535.1 Prochlorococcus sp. scB243_496M6
TGCAACGTACCCACCAGTAGGAACGATTGTTCCACCCAAATTTTTAATCAATGATCCAGCAATTATATTTGCCCCTTTAGAAATTGGTTCACTATCTTCAACAAGCTCCCCATAACAGTTATCAACAAAACATATACAATTAGGATCAAGGGAATGAATAAGACTACAAATTTTCTCTATCTGATGATTCGTGAGAGACTTTCTCCAACTATATCCACAACTTTTTTGTATGAATACTAATTTGTATGAATTTTCTTCAAAAGAATGAACAATTTTTTCTTCAAAAGAATCAAAATTCTCGCAGATATTTA
>JFMF01000454.1 GCA_000635535.1 Prochlorococcus sp. scB243_496M6
ACCTCATATAAATCAAGAAGTTCTCCATCTAATTCTTCTGCCGTATAATCTCTAATTCCTGCAATTACCTCAGCAAAACGTTCTCTACGGGCAGATTTATTTACAGCATAGGCCTCCATTACCTGCATTTTACATGATCTCCAAGCCTTATTCTGACAAAAATGCACTGAAAGAGCATCACTTAAAGCAGAAGCTTCTTCATCTTCTATGTACCAGTCAAAAGATGAAGGTAAAGGTTTTAATCCTGAAAATATCTCGAATAACTCCCCGGCCGATAATGGATTACCAGAAT
>JFMF01000455.1 GCA_000635535.1 Prochlorococcus sp. scB243_496M6
CGTATTAACTTGAGCTAAAGCAAGAAAAACTTCAGGACCTGGCGAAGATAACTTCCCATTCCTAAGATTAGAAATTTGCGAATTATGAACTTTACCTAAATCAAGAACTTCTGAAAGTAATGGCAATACTCTGTGAGACCAACCATTTCTTTCATGCCAGAGGTGTATCAAGTGAGCCATAGCCCTTCGACCTCTAGATAATTTATCGCGATATCCGAGACTCACAAATAATTAAAATTATCAATAATATAGTATGATAATATTACATATCGGTAATTTTGAAAATAGTATTTCAATAT
>JFMF01000456.1 GCA_000635535.1 Prochlorococcus sp. scB243_496M6
GATCGTTCATTGTACCAAGATGGTTAGAAAGATTTTTTGCTACTTGTGGAGCCATAAGTTGCCAGCATGGACCAATAGATTGGGTAGGTTTACATAGGCATCACCACTCTTTTTCAGATACTGAGGTAGATCATCACAATAGTAAAAAGGGGTTTTGGTGGAGTCATATGGGTTGGATGTTTAAAGACGTAGAAGCACTAAAAGCTGTTCCAAAACTAAGTGCAGATTTAATCAAGGATCCATACTATAGATTTTTAAATAAATATTTTTTATTCTTACAAATTCCTAT
>JFMF01000457.1 GCA_000635535.1 Prochlorococcus sp. scB243_496M6
CAATGCATGGGTTGCTGCATTAACATTTGGAGAAGGTTGGCATAATAACCATCATGCATTTCCCAATTCGGCAAAACAAGGATTATTTAAAGGTCAGATTGACATAACATGGGAACATATTAAGATTCTTGCGAAATTTGGTTTTGCAAAAAAAGTAAAGTTACCCTCTAGGTCTTATTATTAACTATATTGTTCAATATTTTCATGGCTAAAAGAGTACAAGTCGCATTAACTGAATCAATCGCATCACTAGGCAAAGAAGGAGATCTAGTTGATGTAGCACCAGGATATGCAAGAAATTTTCTATTACCTTATGGCAAGGCAATGAATGTAACACCAGCAGTCCTTAAACA
>JFMF01000458.1 GCA_000635535.1 Prochlorococcus sp. scB243_496M6
AAATGTTTCCTCTACAGCTTCCATAGAACAAGTTGCTAATTTAATTAACGACAAATTCATGAGAAGGCAACTTATCAGATCTGGGAATGAAGTAGTTCAACTAGGTTTTGATCAAACTCAAGATACTAATGAAGTTCTAGACAAAGCAGAGCAAAAAATATTTGAAATCAGCAAAGAAAAACCTTCAAAAGGTCTAACTCAAGCAGCTGAAATTCTTACAAGTACTTTCAATGAAATAGAGTCAAGATCATTAGGTACTTCAGTTGCTGGTATTCCAGTTAATTTCTACGACCTTGATGCGATGACTCA
>JFMF01000459.1 GCA_000635535.1 Prochlorococcus sp. scB243_496M6
GAATGGCCATTACTCGGAGAAGGCATCAATTCATTAGGTCAATTACCAATATTTATAGATGACAAGCCTAATTTAAGTGTTTTAGAGATGAGATCTCTCTGCAGAAGATTAATAGCTGAACAAAAAAAAGAACTTGGATTAATTGTGATTGATTACCTCCAGTTGATGGAAGGATCAACCCCTGATAATAGAGTGCAGGAACTTTCACGAATAACAAGAGGTCTTAAAAGCATGGCCAGAGAATTAAAAGTACCAGTAGTAGCTTTATCACAGCTTAGTAGAGGAGTAGAGTCTAGAACAAATAAAAGACCAATGTTAAGCGATTTAAGAGAATCAGGATCTATTGAACAAGACGCAGATTTAGTATTAATGATTTACAGAGACGAATACTATAATCCAGAGACTGAAGATAGAGGAATTACAGAAATCATTGTCACTAAACATAGAAATGGACCCGTAGGAACTGTTAAATTATTATTTGAACCTCAATTTACGAGATTTAGGAATTTAGCTAATTAAATTGATCCTAAAATGCAAGATCATCACTCAACAAATGAATCTTTTGATGTCATCGTTATTGGTGGAGGACATGCAGGATGCGAAGCCGCTATAACAACGGCAAAATTAGGATTTTCTACAGCCTTATTTA
>JFMF01000460.1 GCA_000635535.1 Prochlorococcus sp. scB243_496M6
TTTCTACAGCCTTATTTACAATCAATTTAGATAGGATTGCCTGGCAACCTTGCAACCCTGCTGTTGGCGGCCCGGCAAAAAGTCAGTTGGTACATGAAGTTGATGCATTAGGTGGAATTATTGGCAAATTAGCTGATGAGACAGCTATACAAAAAAGGATATTAAATGCAAGTAGAGGTCCAGCTGTATGGGCATTAAGAGCTCAGACAGATAAAAGAGAATACTCAAAGAAGATGATTGAAATACTACAAAATACAGATAATTTATCATTAAAAGAAGCAATGATTACTGAACTAGATATCGGAAAAACTGAAGAAATTGGATTGAACTCAAAAAAAATCGTAAAAAAAGAATAAAAGGTGTGAGGACTTTCTTTGGTAGTTATCATTCAGCAAGATCAGTTATCATCACAGCTGGTACGTTCTTAGAAGGAAGAATATGGATAGGAAATAAATCAATGTCAGCTGGTAGATCGGGCGAACAAGCAGCAAAAGGTCTTACTAAAAATTTACACGAAATAGGTATCAAAACAGAACGTTTAAAAACAGGAACTCCAGCAAGAGTTGATAAAAGAAGTATCATTTTTGATGAATTAGATATTCAACCAAGTACTGCAGCAGATAAATATTTTTCGTTTGATCCAGATATCAAAAATAATATGCCCCAAGTTAGTTGTCATATTACAAGAACAACTACCAAAACACATCAACTAATTCGAGACAATTTACATTTAACTCCTATTTACGGCGGTTTTATTGATAGTAAGGGGCCAAGATATTGTCCATCGATTGAAGATAAAATCGTTAAATTTGCTGATAAAGAATCACATCAAATTTTCTTAGAACCAGAAGGAATTAATACCCCTGAAATATATGTTCAAGGATTCTCTACAGGTTTACCTGAAAGTATTCAATTAGAACTTCTAAGAACCTTACCTGGATTAAATGCATGTAAAATGTTGCGACCAGCTTATGCTGTCGAGTATGACTATATACCGGCAACACAACTCCAAACATCACTCGAAACGAAAGAAATTGAATATTTATTTAGCGCTGGACAAATTAATGGAACTACTGGTTATGAAGAAGCAGCAGCACAAGGATTAGTAGCCGGAGTCAATGCGACAAGAAAACTAAACAAAAAAGATCCAATAATCTTCACTAGAGAAAGCAGCTATATAGGAACAATGATCAATGATTTAATTACCAAAGATCTCAAAGAACCATACAGAGTTTTAACTAGTAGAAGTGAATATAGGTTAACTCTTAGAGGAGATAATGCGGATAGGAGATTAACACCATTAGGTTATCAAATAGGGCTAATTAATGAGAAAAGATGGTCGGCCTATCAAGAAAAAATGAAACTTCTCGAGCAAGAGAAATTTAGATTAAATAACACTCGTTTAAAAAATACCGAGGAAATATCAAAAAAAATAGAATTAGAAACGGGATCAAAGATCAAAGGCTCAACAACTTTGAAGGAACTCTTAAAAAGACCAAACTTTCATTATTCAGATCTAATTAAATATAATTTGACCGAAAAAAATCTATGCTCTTCAATACAGGAAGGAGTTGAAATAGATATTAAATACGAGGGTTATCTTAAAAGACAAAAAAACAACATTGAACAAATAAATCGTCAAAGCTATAAATCTCTGCCTCTAGAAATAAATTATGAAAAGATAGATACATTATCTTTAGAAGCTAGAGAAAATTTGAATAAGATAAAGCCAAAAAATTTTGGTGATGCTTCAAAAATTCCTGGGGTTAGCAAGGCTGATTTAACTGCTTTACTTGTTTGGCTAAAAATAAGAGAGATAAAAAAAGATAAGGCAAATATTTTTGCTAAAAAAAAGTTATCATCTTAAAAGCACTCCGTCAGAGCACTGAATAATACACTTTTTAACTCTCCAAAAATTTTATGGGAAGAAAAAGCCTCTAATTTTTTAGTGAAGAATTCACTACCAAAAATATCTGGCCCATGGAAATTAATGCTGCTTGGGGATGGAAGTCCAACTAGACATCTGCAGCTTTTAACTAATCAAGAGACAAAAATTAAATTAATTTCAATGCAATTAGATCCTCTATCCACTAAAGAAGGCCCTAAAGAATTGAATCAGTTAAATGGACCTTTAATTAGAAGACAGGTATGGATCAAAAGCAATAATAAAAATCTAGCCTGGGCAGAAAGTTGGTGGAATGCAGATCAAGTGAATGAAAATTTAAAAGCCAAAGAAGAGCCAATTTGGAAGAATTTGACGCAAGACAGATCAGAATTATTTAGAGAAGTTGATCGTATTTCACTTGTCAATGCAAAATGGTTAGAAGATCAATTTTGCTTTAAAGGTCCATTCTGGTCAAGAAATTACAGATTTTTTCGAGACAAAAAACCCTTAACAATTATAAGGGAGGTTTTCAATCCAAATTTAGAAACTTTACTGGGTTATTCAGGAATTAAAGAATTTACCAAACTATACTCTTCTTCTTCTTGATCTGGGAAGATTTCTTGATTTTGATTGAACTTGTTGGATTGATTGATCTCTCGAAGTATTATTCTCTTTTTCTGAAGCTCTTTGCCATCTTTCAACTTTGAAATCCATTTCATCTGGCCAATCTTCATCCTTACTCTCTTTCACATAGGGTAATTTTTTTTGCTCAGTTGTCTGTAAATTTTTTGGTTGCCTTAAAGATATTGCTTCTAAAGGTCTTTTTGAATACTTTGTAGTAGATTCATAAGAATTTGATTCTCTGGAAAATGTCTTAATATCGCTTTGATCATCATAAAAATTCTCATCATTCCAATCATCATTTTCTTCATCAAAAAATAAATCCACTTTTTCAGATACCCATCTTCCTACTTTTTTAACACTCTTACTTGTTATTCCTTGAAAATCTGAGTTCCTTCTTTTACCTGGCCTAGCACCAGATACTCCATCAACGAATTGTCTTCCAGTTTCAAAAATTTTATCAACTTGTTTATCAACAATATCTCTATCAAAACTATTTCTAAGATTTCTAATTCTCCTTGAATCCATAAATTATTGTTCTTTTTAAAATATAAATTACATTAAAAAAATAAATAATTCCAAAGATAGAAACAAAAACACATCTAATTATTTCTAATCAAACAAAATTAAACACTTTTTATTCCATGATCCATTGAAGAAATTTACACAACATTTTTTACAGGCTATATTCTTTATTCTTTTTCTGTAGAAAAATTTCTCACCACAATTTTGACAAGTTCCTATATATTTTAATTCTCTCCTTTCAATAGGAAATGAGTGCCTTACAGAAATTTGAAAATTCTTCTCTTTCTCATTAATTTCATTCATCTTTTCTAAGAAATTTGGACCATGTATCTCATTTTTTTTTAATATCCTATCTACCCATGCATGAATCATTTCATGACATAAAGTACTGTTTATTTCACTATTAGATAATTTACTCAAAATAGGTTTCGATAAGATAATTTCAGAATCTACAAGACCATTAATTCTTTTTCTTTTATAAAAACCAGCAGTAGTTTTTAATCTATTATCACTCCATCTAACTTTTACTAATGGTTGATTATTAACCGCTAGAGAATTTTCAAAATATTGGCTATTAAATTTATGAAATAAAGGTAAAAGAGGAATTACAGGCATTATGGATTAAAATTAGTATTATTTTGACAAAAAAAGCCATCAAAAACGATTTCTTTTCTTAAAGTAATAAAAAACTTAAATCAACATGGATGCAACACTAGTTAAAGATATCGGAATTAAAGCATTATTAGTAGGCGGAGCTGTACTAGTTTCTTTTTGGACTTTTAATGCAGTCAAATTAGTTATAAGCGCCAGAGGAATTAATCCATTAGTGAGAAAGTTTTTTGATCAAATAGCTGCTGGCAGAATTGATGCAGCGTATGGTTTAACTACAAAAACTTATAAAACTCATGTGAAGCGCCAAGACTTTCTTAAATTTTTAGCTAGTTTAAACCTCAATAAATACAGAAATTTAAAATCAGGAAGACCTAGAGTCCAAGAAGATCAAATCATAATAACTTTGAATTTAAAATCAGAAGATAAACAAGATGAGCTCCCATTAGATTTTACTTTCGCAAAATCTGACAATGATTGGAAAATAGACAGAATAGCAAAAGTGAATTAATAATTTCTTGTGAGGCAAAAAGAATTGTTTAAAGAAAGGATAATACATCAACTAGAATTACACCCAAGTAGATTAGATAAAGAGAAAATCATCTCAGAAGCAATGGAAGATGGTTTAGATGATTTTTTTGAGGGCATCCGTATGGCACTTGATCCATTGGTAACTTTTGGTGTAAAAATTGTTCCTGAAAAAGAGAATGAAAAAAGTCAAAATTTTTTATGGAAAGATTTTAGGGAATTAGCAAATAAGCTTATTCAAAGAGAGCTTACTGGTCACGCTGCTCGCGATGCAATTATTAAAGCTATGGAATCTGCCACAAAAGAAGAGTGGAATGGATTTTATAGACGAGTTTTAATTAAAGATCTTAGATGTGGTGTATCTGAAAAAACAATCAACAAGATAGCCAAGAAATTTCCCAAATATGCGATTCCTATTTTTTCTTGTCCCTTAGCTCATGACAGTGCGAATCATGAAAAAAAAATGATAGGAAAAAAGCAAATTGAAATCAAATTAGATGGTGTGCGCGTCTTAACTATTATTAGAAAAAATAAAGTAGAAATGTTTTCTCGTAATGGGAAACAATTCCATAATTTTGGTCATATTATCTCAGAAATAGAAAACGTCTTAAAAGAAGATCCTGCACCTCATGACTTAGTCCTAGATGGTGAAGTAATGAGCGCTAACTTTCAGGATTTAATGAAACAGGTTCATAGAAAAGATGGCAAACAAACAAAAGACGCAGTTCTACATCTATTTGACATATGTCCCCTTGAAGACTTCCAAAAAGGGCGATGGAACACTAGTCAAACAGCAAGAAGTTTATTAGTAAAAGAATGGGTAGCAAAACATTCTTTACTTCTTAGACATATAAAAACTCTTGACTGGGAAAATGTAGACCTCGACACCAATGAGGGACAGAAAAGATTTGTAGAGCTGAATAAATCTGCTGTGGAGGGTGGATATGAAGGAGTAATGATTAAAGATCCTGATGCAATGTATGAATGTAAAAGAACACACAGTTGGTTAAAAGCAAAACCTTTCATTGAAGTCACTTTAAAGGTTGTATCTGTTGAGGAGGGCACAGGTCGCAATAAAGGTAGACTAGGAGCTGTACTAGTAGAAGGTGAAGATGATGGGCATGAATACAGTCTTAGTTGTGGAAGCGGATTTAGTGATATCCAACGTGAAGAATATTGGTCAAAACGGAATCAACTGATAGGTCAACTTGTAGAAATCAGAGCTGATGCAAAAACCAAGTCAAAGGATGCAGTGGCTTTTAGTCTGAGGTTTCCTAGATTCAAATGCTTTAGAGGATTTAAAGCTGGAGAAAAAGTTTAAATTTTAAAAAATAGTATTCCACAAAGTAGTCTATGAAAAATATGGTTTTTAAGTAAAAAAACTAAAAATCTAGGCTATAAAATGTAAGAATAATCATCAGGACTTTTAGAGAGACTTATGACAAAGAAAACAGTTTTCAACTTCATAAAAACACCTTGTGGACAAGCAAAATATATCGAATTAGAAGCCAACAAAACTCTACTAGGTAAATTTAGGCTTTTGTGGTTTATCTTAATTGCATCTATTAGAGATTGGAATATTAAAGAGTAAATTCTTAGGATTTTTCAAAATATTCCCTGGAATATTTAGCTGAGAAATATATAACTAAAAAAGTTGAAATAATTCCAACAATAGTCATATATAAATTATTTGGTGATTGGACATTTTTTAGCTCCTGGATATTTTTTGCCAAACTACCTATCGAGCAATATAGAAAAGTTCCTGGAATTATTCCAAAAAGACCAATAGCGAAATCTCGAAATTTAACATTATTCAAACCATAAAAATAATTAAGAATACTGAAGGGAAATATCGGAGATAATCTTGCTAAAAAAATTAATTTAAGTCCGCCTTTTTCTACTACTTTTTCCATAACACTTAATTTTGGATAACGACTAAAAAGATTTTTTAGCTTTTTTGCAAAAAAACTTTTTGATACAAAAAAAGCAACTGATGCTCCTAAGGAAGCGGAGAAAAAAACGATAATTGATCCTAAATATGAGCCATATAAAAAACCTGATAATAAAGATAACCAAGAAGCTGGGAGTATTAATAAAACAATTAAAATATAAATGCAAACAAAAGAAAATATCCCAATTCCAGTATTAAAAAAAAAAGACAAATTATAAATATTTTCAAGGAATATATTCATTCTTAATTCAAAAGCTCGAGTTTTTTTGTAATTCTCTCCATTTTTACCGAACCCTCATTTAATTTAAATCTACATTCATCAACAATATCTTTTGGAGCCTTATCCACGAAATTTTTATTAGATAATCTCTTATTTAAATTATCTAATTCAATAGTCACCTTTTTTAGATCCTTGTTAAGCCTTTCCTTTAATGCATCTATATTTACAAAATCCTGAAAAGGTAAGTAAACCTCTAAATCACTAATTATCCCAGAAAAAGATTTAGCAAACTCTTTTTTATCAACAGCATTAGGTTTAAAAATAAATACTTCAGAAGATTTAGTTAAGGTTTGAATATCATCAACTAAAATTTTTAGAAAATCAATCAATTCATCATTATCTGAAATCAAGTAAACAGGAACTTTTTCTGATGGCTTGAGGCCTAATTCAGCTCTCAAATTTCTAATCAATCTAATAATTTCAAAGAGTTGTTGAAAGGAATTATCAAGCTTATTATCAACAAATTTATTTTCTTGGGTTGGCCATTTTTGAAGAGATAATAATTCTTTATCTGATTTAAGTTGCAGTACATGCCAAAGTTCTTCAGTAATGTGCGGCATAAAAGGATGAATCATCACCAAAATATCATTGAGCACTTTTATTAAAACTTTTTCAGATATTTGTCTATTATTAGTTTCTTTATTATTAAACCTTTGTTTAGCAAATTCTACATACCAATCACAAAAATCATTCCACGTAAATTCGTAAAGAAGTTTCGCAGATTCTCCCAATTTATATTCTTTCAACAAAGCAGCAACTTTTATATTTACCTGATTCAATTTCGATAAAATCCACTTATCACACAACTCCAAAGAAGTTTCATCACTCTCATTAAGCAAATCATTATTGTTAGAAGTTTTATTAATTAACACAAATTTAGTTGCATTCCATAATTTATTCGCAAAATTTCTTGAAGCTTCAACAGTTGAAGACGTATCTTTTTTCCTATCAAAATCAAGCCGGATATCTTGTCCAGCGCCTGCAACTTCTCGAATTAAAGCAAATCGCAGAGCATCAGAACCATATTTATCAATTAATAATATTGGATCAATGCCATTACCTGAACTTTTACTCATTTTTTTATTGTTTTCATCTCGAACTAGACCATGAATATAAACATCCTTAAAAGGAATATTATTTGTAAAAGTATTCCCCATCATTGTCATTCTTGCCACCCAGAAGAAAATAATATCGAAACCAGTAACAAGAACACTATTTGGATACCATTTTTTAAAATCCGGATCATTTGTATTTGGCCAACCAAGGGTTGAGAAAGGCCATAAACCACTTGAAAACCATGTATCCAAAACATCTTTATCACGAACCAATTTAATATTTAATCCAAATTTTTTATTAGCTTCGATTAAAGCATCCTCTTCATTTCTTGCAACGATATATGGAGTATTTTGTTCTATTGAGTCTTGAGATTCATCTAAAACATACCAAGCTGGTATTTGGTGCCCCCACCACAATTGCCGACTGATACACCAATCATTAATATTCTCTAACCAATCCTTATAAACTTTCTCCCAGCGTGGAGGGATAAACGATGGTTTTTTAGAATCAATTTCATTAAGACATCCTTGTGATATATCATCCATTTTCAAAAACCATTGTGTTGATAATAAAGGTTCAATTGGTACCTTACCTCTATCAGAAAAAGGTACAGTATGTTTATAATCCTCTATCTTTGTCAAAAGGCCTAAGTTATCCAATTCTTTGATAATTTTCTTTCTAGCCTCATATCTATCTAAATTTTGAAAAATACCTGCATTAATATTTAAAGTTCCATCTTTATTCATTACATTAATCTGTTTTAAATTATGCCTTTTTCCTATTGCAAAATCATTTGGATCATGGGCTGGAGTAACCTTCACACAACCCGTACCAAAATCTTTATCAACATGTGAATCAGCGATAATAGGTATTTCTCTATCAACAAAAGGAACTTTTACTTTTACACCAATAAATTCTTTATATCTATCATCATCAGGATTAACTGCCACCGCAGTATCACCCAAAAGAGTTTCTGGTCTTGTTGTTGCAACTTCTAAGTACTTATCTAACTGTTCACCACTTTCAGAAATTAAAGGGTATTTAAAATGCCATAAATGACCATTTACTTCTTGCATTTCAACTTCAAGATCACTTACGGCAGATTGAGATTCAGGGCACCAATTAACTAAATATTCGCCTCTATAAATTAAATTCTTTTTATAGAGAATATTAAAAGCCTCAATCACTGCTTCATTTAATTTTTGATCAAGAGTAAATCTTTCTCTAGTCCAGTCAACTGAATATCCTATCCTTTTTAATTGAGAAACTATTCTTCCACCACTTTTTTCTTTCCAGTTCCATGCTCTTTTAAGAAATTCATCTCTTCCAATATCTTCACTTGTTTTGCCTTCACTTTTTAATTGTTTTTCGAGAATAGTTTGAACAGCTATTGAAGCATGATCAGTTCCTGGTAAACACAAAACATTCTTACCTAAAAGTCTTTGAAAACGTACTACGACATCTATCAAAGCCGTATTAAATGCATGCCCCATATGCAAAGAACCAGTTACATTTGGTGGCGGAATAACAACACAAAAAGGCTCCCCATCATCCTCAGGGTTAGGACTAAACGCCTTTAGACTTTCCCATTTTTCTTGCCACTTTTTCTCTACTTCAAAAGGTGAATAATTCTCTAAAGATAATTGATCATTCATCTCTGTCATGTGCAAATTTTATTTCGAAAAACTTTTTATTTATTTTATCTTGAGAGCAGCTAATTAATGAAAATAATATTAGTTTGCAAAAAAAGATACATACATTCTACAAAAGTTTGAAGCCAGAACCACAGGAACAACGTTTTGCATTTTTTGGTGTTGAAATAAGAAATCCACCACCGCTCAAATCACCGTAATAATCTAATTTTAAATCTTTAAGTAAATTAAACTTTTTTACATCCGCATATAAAGTTACTCCTTCAGTTCTTGAAATAGGTGATCCATTAAATGTACCCGGCCTTAATTTAATATGCATCCATCCTTCAGAACAATTTTTATCCTCTACCAAATCAATCGACATTTCTCCTGGAGAACCTCCAAAAGAAGCTTGCCTAGATAGTTCTGAAGCAGCGCTTTGACTGATTGAAAGATTAACGATCTCAGTCATTAGAAAAATAATAAATGGGCG
>JFMF01000461.1 GCA_000635535.1 Prochlorococcus sp. scB243_496M6
ATAAATGGGCGATCCAGGGTTCGAACCAGGGACATCCTGCTTGTAAGGCAGGCGCTCTACCGCTGAGCTAATCGCCCTTATAATAAACCATTCTAATAGATGAAGTTGAAATATTTATACTAAGTATTTAAATATTTCATGATTGAGGCAAAATTAAATAAATAAAATATATCCTATGTCCTCAAACGATAGATATAACGTACAAAAAAATTCCGATTTAGAGACTTTAGAAAACTTTAAAATTTTAATATCTAATATCAAATCATTGAAAGATAAAACTTGGGGATGCCCTTGGCAGAAAATACAGTCTCATAAATCGTTGATCCCATTTTTACATGAAGAAAGTAATGAATTTATAGATGCGATATATGAAAAAAAGGCGGATAACATATGTGAAGAGTTAGGAGATCTTTTATTACAAGTAATGCTTCATGCTGAAATCGGTTACGAAAAAAAAGAATTTGAACTAAATGATGTTATAAAAAATCTAAACAAGAAAATTATTAATAGACATCCATATATTTTTAAAAAAAAAGAAAAAGTATCTCTTGAAAAATCGCAACAGATTTGGGAAAACATTAAAAATTCAGAAGAAGAAACACCTCATATGGAATCATCAATTAGTAAAAATTTAAATAGGAAAATCAAAAATTTACCACCAATGGTTGGAACAGATAAAATCACAAATGTTGTTAAAGAATATGGTTTTCAATGGGAGAGTACCGATCAGATTTTTGAAAAGTTAGAAGAAGAGATTCATGAATTAAAGGAAGCAATTAAAAGCAATAATGATTCAGAAATAAAAAATGAATTTGGGGATATTTACTTTACCCTTCTGAATCTCTCAAACTTTTTAAAAATAAATCCTGAATCAGCTCTACAAAAAACTAATAAAAAATTTTTAGACAGATTTTCAATCATTGAACATCATGCAGGCGATAATATAAAAAAACAAACTCCTAAAGACTTTCAACGGCTTTGGCAAATAGCCAAACGAAAACTTAAAAGAAAAAATTCTTAAAAAGCAAATGACTAATATTTCAACATGGATAGATGAATACCATAAAGGCTCAAGATTCGGTCTAAATGGAGATGTTTTAATTAAACAAAAATCACAATATCAAGAAATTATTGTTATTGAAAATGAGTACTATGGGAGAGCTTTAATGCTTGATGGTTGTTGGATGACATCACTAAAAGACGAGAAATATTATCATGAGTGTCTTGTGCATCCAGCATTAAGTAGCATTGACGAAAAATCTAAAGTACTAATTATTGGTGGAGGTGACGGCGGTACGGCAAGAGAATGCGTTAAATATTCTCAAATATCGAAAATTGATCTAGTAGAAATTGACGAGGAGGTAATCAAAATATCTAAAAAATTTTTAAAAGAAATTGGAGGCGAAGCATGGAATGACAAAAGATTAGAAATACATGTTGATGATGGTGTTAAATGGGTAAAAAAAACAAGAGATAATTTTTACGACGTTATTTTTATAGATTGTTCAGATCCCTCAGAATTTTCAAATTTATTATTTTCAGATTCTTTTTATAAAGAATGTAAAAGAATACTTACACCAAAGGGGATATTAGCAACGCAAAGCGAATCTCCTGAATCCTTCAAAAATATTCACATAAATATTTTGAAAACCCTAAAAAATATATTTAAAGTTTCTGAAACTATGTATTCCTTTGTGCCTATATATCCAAGCGGGATTTGGAGTTGGACATTCGCTTCTTCAGAAGATCTAAATTTATCAAAGCAAAATTATGATGAAGTCCTAAAAATAGAAAAAGGATGTGAAATTTGGAATTTAAATTTTCAAAATGCAGCATTCAAAATGATGCCAAATAAAATTGTTAAAGAACTAAATTAATAAGATGACAAAAAATTTATTTGATAACGAAAATGCAATTTATATGGGAGCAAAAAGAAGTCCCGAGAATTGCTCAATTGGTATATTTGGAGTTAATTATGACGGGACATGTTCGTTTAAACCAGGAGCAAGATTTGGTCCAGAAGCAATAAGACAAGTCAGTTCTTGTTTAGAAACATATTGTCCAAAAATAAAAAAAGACTTAGAGGATATTATTTATGTTGATTTTGGATCAATACTAATTGATAAAAATGACTCAAAGTCCGTTATTGAATCGGTTAAATCAGCAACAAATTATTTAATTAATAAACGTCTTAGTCCTATTATGCTTGGAGGCGAACACTCTATTACAAGAGGTGCTATTGAAGCATTAGTAAAAAAATATCCAGATTTGATATTGGTTCAACTTGATGCTCATGCAGATTTAAGAGAATCATATATAGGAAATGAACATAGTCATGCTTGTACTATGAAAAGATGCTTAGAAGTGCTACCTGAAAAGAAAATTTTACAAGTAGGAATTAGAAGTGGGACTAAGGAAGAATTTGAAATTATGAATAACAACAACCAATTAGTTAACTTTTGTCCAGGCGGAAAAGCACATGAGTTAAAACAAGCTCTTCTACCCTTCGCTAAGTCACCAATCTATTTAACAATAGATTTAGATTGGTTTGATCCCAGTTTATTAGCAGGGACGGGCACTCCAGAACCGGGAGGATTTTTTTGGAATGATTTTGAAGAAATACTGAAAACTTTAAAAGATTTTAGAATTGTGGCTTCAGACATTGTGGAATTATCTCCAGAAATTGATAAAAGCGGAGTAAGTAGCATAGTTGCAGCCAAAGTACTTAGAAGCTTAATTTTGTCATTAGAAAATATGCAATAAAATATTTCTAAACTACAGTGTAAAAATACTAAATACAAACTAAATATTTCATGGATTTGCTTAAAAGTCCTCTTTATTCAAAATATTTTGAATCCAATGCAAAATTAGTGGATTTTGCAGGTTGGGAAATGCCCATATCATTTTCAGGATTAATTAAAGAGCATGAATCAGTTAGATCTTCAGCAGGATTATTTGATATTTCTCACATGGGTGTGATTTCTATCAAAGGAATCAATCCAAAGGATTATATTCAAAAGCTTTTTCCTACTAATTTATACTCCTTTTCTGAAGGTCAGGGACTTTATACAGTAATGCTAAATGATAAAGGAGGAATAATAGATGACTTAATAATTTATGACCTTGGTATGCAAGAAAATGACATATCAGAATTATTGTTAATAGTTAATGCAAGTAGATATGAAGATGATTTTCAGTGGATAAAAAATAATTTAAATATGTCTGAAATCTCGATAACAAACTTTAAAAAAGACAAAGTACTTCTAGCACTACAGGGAAAAAACTCATTCGATTTATTTGAAGAATGGATTAAATCCTCGATCTCACATATCCCTAACTTTGGATGCGAATATACAATTTTTGAAAATATTTCGCCTAAAGAAAAAATTTTTTTTTCAAAGACAGGCTACACAGGGGAAAATGGTCTAGAAATACTTTTATCTAAAAAAGCAGCAATTAATTTATGGGATTTCTCAATTTCAAAAAATGTTGCCCCTTGTGGTTTAGGAGCTAGAGATACTCTTAGACTTGAAGCAGGAATGCATCTTTATGGTCAAGACATAAATGAAGAAACTTCTCCATATGAAGCAGGGTTAGGCTGGCTAGTACATCTAGAAAATAATCACGAATTCTTTGGAAGAAGATTTCTTGAAGAGCAGTCAAGATTAGGTATTCAAAAAAAGTTAGTTGGTCTCTCTATAGAAGGTAAAGCAATAGGAAGAAAAGGTTGCGCAGTTATTAAAGGTGAAGAAATTATTGGGACTATCACTAGCGGTAGTTGGTCTCCAACTAAACAACAAGCTATAGCTTTTGCATATATCAATACTTCGCATGCCTTAATAAATAATGAAGTTCAAATATTAATAAGAGGCAAAAAATTCAAAGGGTTAATAACAAAGAGAGCGTTTTATAAAAAAAATTATTAACTAAATTTGCCCTTAAAGAATTATTATAAGTTATTGATAAATAAACCATACTTAGATGAGAAACAAAATTTGCAAAGAACTCAATAATACAGATATTGGTAAATTAGTTAATTTATGCGGATGGGTAGATAGAAGAAGAGATCATGGTGGTGTAATTTTTATTGATTTAAGAGACCATAGTGGATTTCTACAAATAACAATTAACCCCGATGATGGTGTAGATCTATTTAAACAGGCAGAAACTCTAAGAAATGAAACTGTAATAATGGTTAGCGGAATTATTAATGAACGACCCAAAGATTCCATAAATACAAATTTAAGTACTGGAGAGTTAGAGCTTAAGGTTAAAGATTTACAAGTTCTCAACCAAATTAAAAACAACTTACCTTTTCCAGTGTCTATACATGATTTTGAAAATACAAAAGAGGAACTCAGATTAAAATATAGATATCTTGATTTAAGAAGGGGAAAATTACTAGAAAATTTAAAAACAAGACATAAAATAATTAAAGTTGCTAGAGAATTTCTTGATAATTTTGGATTTACAGAAGTAGAGACCCCATTACTTACAAAGTCAACTCCTGAAGGCGCTCGCGATTTTCTTGTTCCTGCACGTCTTTCAAATGGAGAATTTTTTGCTTTACCTCAATCCCCACAATTATTTAAACAACTTTTAATGGTTGGGGGCTTAGATAAGTATTATCAAATCGCAAAATGTTTCCGTGATGAAGACTTAAGGGCAGATAGACAGCCAGAGTTTACTCAATTAGATATTGAGATGAGCTTTATAAGTGAAGAAGAAATAATTTCTTTTAATGAAAGTCTCATAAAAAAAATATGGAAAGAAGTCTTAAATATTAATTTTAATAATGCTTTTCCAAGAATGTCATGGCAAGCAGCAATGGATAATTACGGCACTGATAGACCGGATACTAGATATCAAATGTTATTAAAAGATTTAGGAGGAGTATTAGGTGATATCGGATTTAATATTTTCACCAAGGCAATTAAGTCTGGAGGTCATATAAAATCCATAACAGTCAAAGGAGGCAATTCAAGTATTAGCAACGTAAGAATTAAACCAGGAGGTGATATCTTCCAAGTAGCTCAAGATGCAGGAGCTGGTGGTTTAGCCTTTATAAGGGTCAAAGGAGATGAGCTTGAGACTATTGGCGCAATTAAAAATAATTTAAGTGAAGAGCATATAGCTGATATTTTAAAAATCACAGAAGCAAGAGATGGAGACTTAATCCTCTTAGGAGCTGGAGATAAACAAATTGTCAATCAATCATTAGATAGGGTTAGACAATATATCGCAAAAGACTTAAATCTTATTGATAAAAGTAAATGGAATTTCTTATGGGTAACTGACTTCCCGATGTTTGAGAGAAATGAAGATGAAAATAGATATGAAGCTTTACATCATCCTTTTTGTTCTCCAAAAAATATAAAATCTAAAGATTCTGAAAACTTGAAAAAAGAACTTGAGAGCTCTACAGCAAATGCTTATGACTTAGTTCTCAATGGATTGGAGTTAGGAGGAGGCTCTTTACGTATTCATGAAGCGAACTTACAAAGAGAGGTTCTGAAAACTGTTGGACTAACTGATCAAGAGATTGAGGAAAAATTTGGATTTTTAATAGAAGCCTTAGAAATGGGTGCTCCTCCTCATGGTGGAATAGCGTTTGGATTGGATCGTATTACCATGCTGATCATTGGTGCAGATTCAATCAGAGAAACCATTGCTTTTCCAAAAAATCAACAAGCAAAATGTCTTCTCACAGATGCACCTTCAAATGTCTCTGAATCACAACTAAAAGAATTAGATATTGAAATAACAATTGATGAATAAGAATATATATGGATGTTCTAAAAGTTTTTTGTTTAAATAAAATATAAGGAGGCTGTGCTTAATTAAAAATATTTAATGTCAAAATTTGTATTTGTCACTGGAGGAGTAGTTTCTAGCATTGGTAAAGGAATTGTAGCTGCAAGCTTAGGAAGATTATTAAAATCTAGAGGATATAGTGTTTCAATATTAAAACTAGATCCATATCTAAATGTTGATCCAGGAACAATGAGCCCTTTCCAACATGGAGAAGTATTTGTAACCGAAGATGGGGCTGAAACCGATCTAGATTTAGGTCACTATGAAAGATTTACTGATACTGCAATGACTAGGTTAAATAGTGTGACTACGGGATCTATCTATCAAGCAGTTATCAATAAAGAAAGAAGAGGTAGTTATGACGGTGGAACTGTGCAAGTAATACCTCACATTACGGGAGAAATAAGAGAAAGAATTCATAGAGTAGCCGCCAACAGTAATGCAGATATTATTATTACTGAAATTGGTGGAACAGTTGGTGATATTGAATCTCTACCTTTTTTAGAGGCAATAAGAGAATTCAAAAATGATGTTAATAGGAACGATGTTGCATACATACACGTAACATTACTTCCTTACATCAAAACCTCTGGCGAAATAAAAACTAAACCAACACAACATTCAGTGAAAGAATTAAGATCAATTGGAATTCAGCCAGATTTACTTGTATGCCGAAGTGATAAATCTATCAATGAAGCTTTAAAAAAGAAGCTTAGTGGTTTTTGCGGTGTCAGTATCAACTCTGTAATTGAAGCTTTAGACGCAGACAGTATTTATTCTGTACCTCTTTCTTTAAAAAAAGAAGGTTTATGCAAAGAAACCCTTAAGTATTTAGACCTTGAAGATAAAAAATGTGACTTGAAAAATTGGGAGCAACTTATACATAACCTAAGAAATCCTGGTGCTCCAATCAAAGTTGCTTTAGTAGGTAAATATATTGAACTTGGAGATGCATATTTATCCGTTGTTGAAGCTTTAAGACATGCATGCATTGAACAAAAGGCTTTATTAGATTTACATTGGGTAAGTGCTGAAATGATAGAAAAAAATTCAGCAGAAACTTACTTAAATAAAGTTGATGCAATTGTCGTACCCGGAGGATTTGGCAATAGAGGAGTCAATGGAAAAATTTCGGCTATAAAATTCGCAAGAGAAAATAAAATTCCCTTTTTAGGTTTGTGCCTTGGTATGCAATGTGCAGTTATAGAATGGGCTAGAAATGTAGCTAATCTTCCAGATGCATCTAGTTCAGAATTAGACCCAAACACGTCCAATCCAGTGATACATTTATTACCAGAACAAGAAGATGTAGTTGATTTAGGTGGGACAATGAGACTTGGAGTTTATCCATGTAGATTGACAAAAAATACAACTGGAAAAAACTTATATAATGAAGATGTTATTTATGAGAGACATCGACATAGATACGAATTTAATAATTACTACAAACAAAGTTTTTTAGATTCTGGATACAAAATTAGTGGTACATCACCAGATGGCAGATTAGTTGAGTTAATTGAGTTAGAAAATCATCCATACTTCTTAGCATGTCAATATCATCCTGAATTTTTATCACGACCTGGCAAACCTCATCCTTTATTTAAAGGTTTAATAAAAGCCTCTCAAGATAAGTTAACTCAATCAAATTAATATTCTTTATTTTTTTGAATGAAAATGACAAATTTTTTACCCTTAGTCGAACAATTTCATTCATTACAAGGTGAAGGTTATCACGCTGGAAAAAGTGCTTTTTTTGTAAGATTAGCGGGATGTAAAGTTGGATGTTCGTGGTGCGATACCAAGAATTCATGGGACGAGAAAAAACACCCCTCTATATCAATTGAAAAAATAATAGATCGCATAAAAATTGCCAGAGAAAAAGGAGCATCTTTTTGCGTTATTACAGGCGGTGAACCTTTACAACATAACTTGGATAATTTTTGCAAAGCCATAAAAAAAATGACGATGGGAGAAGAACAAAAGCCAATGAAGATTCATATTGAGACAAGTGGAGTTAATCCGATATCAGGAAGCTATGACTGGATTACTTTATCTCCTAAAAGACACTCGCCTCCTAAAAATTATTTTTTAAAAAACTGTAATGAAATCAAAATAATCATAAATGAAATAGAAGATATTGAATTTGCTATTCAAATAAAAAAAGAAACTTTAAAACAATATCAATTCTCTAAAAGCGAAGATGGCTTAAAAAAAGAAGATAAAATTTTCTATTTACAGCCAGCATGGAACAATGCGAATGGTTTTTCTCTTGCTATTGATTTCGTAAAAAATAATCCAGATTGGAATTTGAGCCTTCAAACTCACAAATACTTAAAAATTAATTGAAATCATATGACTCTTAAAAATAAATCGATAGTAGTTTTATTATCTGGAGGTTTAGATTCTTCTACAGTTACTGGTATCGCAAAAAAATCAGAAGCTAAAATTTTTGGACTTTCATTTGACTACGGTCAACGTCATAAAAAAGAATTAAATTCTGCATCAATAATTGCAAGACACTTTGATATCGAAGAATTTAAAATCATTAAGCTTGACTTATCTTTATGGGGAGGCTCATCATTAACTGATACTCAAAAAAATATTCCGAAGGAAGGAGTACAAACTAATAAAATTCCTAATACTTATGTTCCTGGGAGAAATACTATATTTATTGCAGTTGCACTAAGTTATGCCGAAGCAATAGATGCTGATTTTATAGGATTAGGAGTTAATGCGCTAGATTATTCTGGTTATCCAGATTGCAGACCTGACTACATTAAAAAATTTCAAGAATTAGCAGATTTAGCCAATAAAAGAGGAAGAGAAAATAATCCAATAAAACTTTGGACGCCACTATTAGATTTAAATAAAGAGGAAATTATTCAATTAGCTTTTGCTAATCATGTCCCTTTAGAAAAAACATGGAGTTGTTATTCGGGCAATTCAAAACCATGCGGTAAGTGTGATAGCTGCAGAATTAGAAATGCCGCTTATGAAAAATGGCTTAATAAAAATAATAAAAAATGAAAATAAAAAAAATAATTCTAGACAAATGGATAGATCCAGCACTGATTACGCATGATCTAACAAAAAAATTCGGAAATAAAGGATTAGCTTGGCTAGACAGTGATGGCAAAGAAAATGGGGAATGGTCAATAATAGGAATTAAACCTAAAAAAATAATCCAATCAAGAGATATCAATAACTTAGACAAAACTAATAATCCATTTAACAATTTAAAAAATATTGAAAAAGGATTTTGGATCGGATGGTTAAGTTATGAAGCTGGAGTTTACATAGAACCAAAAAACCTATGGAGAAAATCTAATATGGCAACTTTATGGATTGCATCATATGATCCAATCATTAAATGTAATCTAATAAAAAAAGAAATAATTATCGAAGGCACAAACTCATCTGAACTGATGAATTATAAAAACATAATCAACAATATAAAAAATATTGAAGAAGAAATAATTAAAACAAATTTGAATTTTGATTTTTCAAAAATCAATTTGGACGAAATGGCTGAAAAATTTCAGAAAAATATTCTAAAATTGAAAAAATTAATTTCCTTAGGGGATATATTTCAAGCAAACCTAACAACTAAATGCGAAATTGAATCTTCCAAAAACTATAATCCTCTAGATATTTATTTGAAAATAAGAAGGAAATTAAGAGCTCCCTTTGGAGGAATAATAATAAATAATGATAATTCTAAAGAGGCTGTATTATCTACCTCGCCAGAAAGATTTATAAAAATAGATAATAAAAATTTTGTAGAATCAAGACCAATCAAAGGAACTAGATCCAGAGATAAGGATTTAAATCAAGACGCACTTAATGCTATCGATTTAATAACGAACGAAAAAGATAGAGCAGAAAATATTATGATTGTTGACCTAATAAGAAATGATTTAAGTAAAGTTTGCGAAACAGGAAGTATTATGGTGCCAGAAATATTAAAGCTTGAAAGTTTCTTAAAAGTTCATCATCTAACTTCAGTAATCAGAGGCAAATTAAAAAAAGACAAAAACTGGATTGATTTACTAAAAGCTTGTTGGCCTGGGGGCTCTATAACTGGAGCACCTAAATTAAGATCATGCCAGAGACTTTTTGAATTAGAAGAATATGAACGTGGACCATACTGTGGCTCATTTTTAAAGCTTGACTGGAATGGAGAGTTTGACAGCAATATACTAATAAGATCATTTTTAATTAAAGACAAAAAAATCAATATATATGCTGGTTGCGGAATAGTTATTGACTCAAACCCTGAAGATGAAACTAATGAACTAAAGTGGAAACTTTTACCGTTAATTGATTCACTCAAATGATTGAAACATTAGGCTGGCATAAGGATCAATGGTTGGATATTGATAGAATATTTATTGCTGCTAATAATAGAGGATTAAAATTTGCTGATGGTATATTTGAGACCATTTTGATAAAAGAAAACAAACCTATTCTTTTTGATGAACATCTGAAAAGGTTAGAAAAAAGTAGCAAGATTTTAAATATTAATCTCAAAATAAATAAATTAACTTTGAGACAACTTATTAACGATGGAATTAAAAAGTTATCGCTTAAAAATGATCAATTTGCTTCAGTAAGAATAAACTATAGTCGAGGAACTAATGAAGGTCGCACCCTAACAATTGATAGCACTTCAGAGACAAAAGATTTGGATAATATATGGCTTGAGTTCTATAGAATCAAACCAAACTTTAATCCAATAAGCGTTTGCATTAGTCAAACGGAAAAAATAAATGAATTCAGTCTTATAAGTAAATGCAAAACATTTTCATATAATCAGGCAATACAAGTTTTGACAGAAGCTAATAAAAAATCATTTGATGATTCTATCCTTTTGAATACGTCAGGTGAACTTTGTTGTGGAAGTACATTTAATCTTCTAATTAAACGAAATAATCAATGGATAACTCCTAGAAAAGAGAGCGGCTGTTTAGAGGGGATTATGATTTCTAAAGCTTTAAAATTGAAAATTGTAAAAGAAGAATTAATTCCTCCAGAATTTCAAAATGATGACATAATAATTGCAATTAATAGCTTATCTTGCAGACAAATTAATCAAGTTAATGATTTAAAGCTTAAACCTAAATTCGATCCAATTTATTTTTGGGATTTATTGTATAGTTGAACTTTATGAATATCTGGTAAATAGACATCAGAAACTTTAGTTATGTTGTTATTAACCTTAAATTCAACAATTTTTCCAATAATGATAATTGATGGAGCTAAAAATTCTTTATCTTTGATTTTAGCTGGAAGATTATCTAATTTCTCAATCAAACATTTTTGATTTTTTAAAGTAGCTTCTTGAATCACAGCGCATTTAGTATTCTTATCTAAACCACCTAAAATTAATTCTTCCACAATATATTCAATATTTTTTATACCCATAAAAATTACTAAGCTATCTGATGATTTAGCTAAATCTCTCCAATTCACTGTCTTTTTTTCCTTATCTACACGCTCATGTCCAGTGACGAAAGTTACGGAACTCGCAGCATCTCTATGGGTTAGTGGAATACCAAAATATGTGGGGGCAGCTATCCCAGAAGTAATACCAGGAACTATTTCCACTGAAATTCCATTTTTTTCTAAAATCGATACCTCTTCACCACCTCTAGAAAAAACGAATGGATCTCCCCCTTTAAGCCTTACGACATTTTTGCCTTCTTTTGCCAATTTCAAAATAAGATCATTAGTTTCAGCCTGAGGTACAGAACACTTCCCAGCTCTTTTGCCTACATGGAAAATTTCTGTATTTTTTCCTGCCTCTTTTGTTATTTCATCCGGGATTAAAGCATCATGAACTAATGCATCACAGTTTTTTATTAGACGTAAAGCTTTAAGAGTTAAAAGCTCAGGGTCACCAGGACCTGCTCCAACTAAATAAACAATGCCGGGCACAATAATCTCCATTAACAAGTATGGTAGTAAAAGTTAATCGCAATGAAGGTAAATATTGTGAAAGAAAGTTTATTAAAACCAAATAAAAAATTTACTCTCCTTAGTGCGTTTATCACTCTTCTAAATGATCGTTTAAGTGAAAGTATACTGTTACCCATATTACCCTCTTTTGTTTTACTTTTTGACTCTAAAGCAAGTACATATGGTTTATTATCATGCACTTACCAATTAGCTCAATTTACAGCTTCTCCTTTTATAGGACTTATGAGTGATAGATATGGAAGAAGACCTGTCACTCTTTTTTGTATTACAGGTTCAGTAATAGGAATATCAATATTATCTTTTACAGTTCTTTTTAATTGGTCAAATTCAATAGCCACTATCCCGTTATTTTTATTATTTTTAGCGAGACTTATTGACGGTTTAAGTGGAGGGACTGCAGCTACTGCAACAACAATTCTTGCAGATATTTCAAGCCCTGAAAAAAGAGCAAAAACATTTGGTCTTATTGGTGTAGCTTTTGGCTTAAGTTTTTTCTTAGGTAATATTTTTGTTGTAATTTTTGCAAGAAATACAAATAATAATTTTATTATTCCAGTTTTGATAGCCTCAATCATTCCAATAATAAATTTTCTTCTTGTATTTTTTTACTTACCAGAAACCAAGCCTAATAGTGCAATAAATAAATCAAAAACTGCTTTAAAAAACCCTTTAAAAGCTCTATTTAAAGTTTTCAAAGAAGAAAAGATTAAAAAATTATCATTAGCTTTCTTTATTTACTTTATTGCTTTTACTGGATTGACAAATATCCTTATATTTTTCCTCCAAGAATCTTTAAACTGGACGACCAAAGCATCAAGCGGAACTCTTGTTGTAGTAGGAATCATTGCGATTATCGTTCAGGGAGGTCTAATTGGGCCTCTGGTAAAGCAATTTGGCGAAATGCGATTAACACTCATCGGATCAGGCTTTATTCTTGTGGCGTGTGCTCTTTTAATAACTGCTCCAAAAGAAAATGCGACAATTAATATTTATTCAGCTGTTTCATTTTTAGCTGTTGGGGCAGGATTAATTACGCCCACGTTAAGAGCACTAATATCAAAGAAATTAGACGTTGATAAACAAGGCTCAATTCTAAGTAACCTTCAGGGTCTACAGAGTCTTGGAGGAGTTTTAGGAATTGCAATGGCTGGAAGGGTTTATGATAGTTTTGGTCCTAAATCACCTTTTATAGCTGGTTCCGTTATCTTACTTTTCATGATATACCTTATTGCAGAGGGTAAAAAAAATAATTCTTTTAACAATCAAAAATCAAAAGTATTTAAATGAAAAGCCAGGATGATGTTTTTATTAATAGAGAATTAAGTTGGATTGAATTCAATAAAAGAGTACTCCTAACTGGTATGGAAAAGGAGTACAAAGTACTAGATAAGGTGAAATTTTGTTCAATTTTTAGTAATAATCTAGATGAATTTTTTATGGTAAGGGTAGCTTCATTAAAAGCTCAAGTTGAAGCAGGCATTACAAAAAAAAGTATTGATGGACTTACCCCTAAAGAGCAACTAACAAAAATCAATAAAGAGGTCAAAAATTTAACTACCCTACAAGAAGAATATATAAATAATGAACTAAATAATGAATTAAAAGAAAAAGGTGTAATTTTAAAAAAATATAAGGACCTTAGTGAAAATCAAAGAAATTGGTGTAATAACTTTTTTACAACATCTATTTTCCCTTTATTAACTCCATTAGTTGTTGATCCGGCACATCCATTTCCTTTTATAAGTAATTTAAGTCTTAATTTAGCAGCTTTAATAAAGGATGAGGAGGATTCTAAAAATCAGTTTGTCAGAGTAAAAATACCAACAAAAAATATACCCCGATTTATACGAATTCCCAATGAAATTTCTCAACTTAGTGATGAAAGTTATCACTATTTCGTAAGTGTTGAAGATTTAATTGGGAATAATATCAATACTTTATTTAACGGAATGGAATGTATAAGTTACTCTTTTTTTAGAGTGACAAGAGATGCAGATTTAGAATTAAAAGAACTTGAAGCTGATGATCTACTTTTAGCTGTTGAACAAAGTCTGCAAAAAAGAAGATTAGGTGGAGACGTAGTTAGATTAGAAGTGGAGTCAGATATGCCAGAAAATATTCTAAAATTACTTATTGAAAGTATCTCAATACAGAAAGAATATATATACTTTTGCAAAAGTTTATTAGGCCTAGACGATTTAAATCAGCTTACAAAAATTGATAGAGATGATTTAAAAGAAAATCTACTAATTGGAAAAACTCACCCAGAATTAAAAGATTTAGATTTGCCTTCAAACAAAAAACCTAATTCTATTTTCAAGATACTTAGGAAAAAAAATATTCTGCTTCATCATCCCTATGACTTATTTAAAACTTCAGTTGAAGAATTTATAAACAGAGCAGCTGATGATCCACTTGTAATGGCTATAAAAATTACTTTATATCGAGTTTCCCAAGATTCCCCTATCATTGCAGCTTTAATG
The DNA here is from genome assembly GCA_000635535.1 of Prochlorococcus sp. scB243_496M6. The sequence goes on from JFMF01000461.1 coordinate 14,277, forward strand.
AGAGCTGCAGAGAATGGGAAAGAAGTAATGACTCTTGTTGAACTAAAAGCCAGATTTGATGAAGACAATAATATTCAATGGGCAAAACAACTTGAACAAGCTGGAATTCATGTTGTATATGGAATCATCGGATTTAAAACACATACAAAAATTGCATTAATAGTAAGAAAAGAGAAAGGACGATTAAGGAATTATTTCCATATTGGAACAGGAAATTACAACTCTAATACTTCAAAGTTTTATACAGATTTAGGATTACTTTCAACGGATCCTGATATTGCATCTGATTTACTTGAGTTATTTAACTACTTATCTGGTTTTTCTAAACAAAAAAGTTATCAAAAGTTATTAGTTTCTCCCTCATCTATGAGAGAGAAATTTATATTTCTGATAAAGAGAGAAATTAAAAATGCAGAGGCAGGGAAAAAAGCCGAAATAATCGCAAAAATGAATTCTTTAGTAGATCCAGAAATAATTAAACTGCTTTATTTAGCTTCAGACTCAGGTGTAAAAATTAGCCTCATCATAAGAGGTATTTGTTGCATATATCCCCAAAGAAAAAATTTAAGTGAAAATATTAAAGTTATAAGCATTATTGGACATTTTCTTGAGCACTCAAGAATTTTTTGGTTTTGTAATAGCGGGGATAATGAGGTTTTTATAGGGAGTGCAGATTGGATGAGAAGGAATCTTGATAGAAGAATAGAAGCTGTTACTCCTATAGAGGATTATGAATTGAAATCTAAAATATACACACTTTTGCAAACTTACATTAAAGATAATTACTTTTCTTGGATAATGAAAGATAATGGTTCATATTCGAAATATGAATTAGATTCATCGCATAATCGTTCGCAAATTGACCTCATAGAAAAATAAAATTAATATTGATTTTTACAACATTTAAAAAAATACTTAATATTTTAAAATTTTTTTATTTTTTACAAAATCATCTCATATCAATGGATTTCAAGAAATAAGCTTAAAAATAAAATTTTTTGTCTTTAAAATTTCAACGTAAAAGTAGTTTTTATTTCAATTTCAGTGCTAGCTTTTTAAAAAATCCATTATTTAGGAGGCCAGGGTGATGGGGATCCCTCTGGAATCTGCAAAGAGCTCTTCAGAAAATAATTTTGATGAGCCAAGATTACCAAACACTGCGGGCAAGTCTCGCAAATCGAAATCCAGTCTAACTGCAAAACAAAGCCAAAAAAAATCTGGAAGACTCGCTTCAGATTCCATTGGCTATTACTTGAGTAGCATTGGAAGAGTACCTCTTTTGACTCCAGCAGAGGAAATAGAGTTAGCTCATCATGTTCAGAACATGAAAAAGTTGCTACAAATTCCGGAAACTGATAGAACTCAACAAAATATTTATCAAATTAAGATTGGCAAAAGAGCTAGAGATAGAATGATGGCAGCTAATCTAAGACTAGTTGTCTCCGTTGCGAAAAAATACCAAAACCAAGGACTTGAATTATTGGACCTAGTCCAAGAAGGCGCTATTGGCCTTGAAAGAGCTGTAGATAAATTTGATCCTGCTATGGGATATAAATTCTCAACTTATGCTTACTGGTGGATTAGGCAAGGAATGACAAGGGCTATTGATAATAGTGCAAGAACAATCCGTTTGCCTATTCATATAAGTGAAAAACTATCTAAAATGAGAAGAGTTTCTAGAGAATTATCACATAAATTTGGTAGACAGCCTACTAGATTGGAAATGGCAGCTGAGATGGGAATTGATCAAAAAGATTTAGAAGATTTAATTTCGCAAAGTGCACCTTGTGCATCTCTAGATGCTCATGCAAGAGGCGAAGAAGATAGAAGTACTTTAGGAGAACTTATACCTGATCCAAATTGTGAAGAGCCTATGGAGGGTATGGATAGAACTATTCAAAAAGAACATTTAGGAACTTGGCTTTCTCAATTAAATGAAAGAGAACAAAAAATTATGAAGCTCAGATTTGGCCTAGATGGTGAAGAACCATTAACCCTCGCAGAAATAGGAAGACAAATTAATGTCTCACGAGAAAGAGTACGGCAACTAGAAGCTAAAGCAATATTAAAACTTAGAGTTATGACAACTCACCAAAAAGCAGCATAATCAAATTGATAAAATTTACAATAATTTTATTATATTTATTTTCCATTTTTTTAATATCAATAGTTTTTAAAAAATACAATCAAGATAGCAAAGAAATCGTCAGGAAAATTATACATATTGGAATTGGACCATTAATACCAATTGCACAATTTTTAAAAATTGATCAAAAGTCAGCGCTTATTTTCACAGGGATTATTTCGTTCATGGTTTTTATCAATTACATTTATAAATTGTTTCCAACAATTGAAGATGTTGAGAGAAAGAGTTATGGAACATTATTTTATTGTCTAAGTTTATTTATTTTGATTTATCTTTTCTGGGATAAAGATCCATATGCATTAATTACTGGATTTTTTATAATGACTTTTGGTGATGGATTAGCTGGGTTAATTGGAAAAAGCTTTAAATCAAAGAGTTGGATTTTTTTTAGACAAAAAAAATCTTTACTTGGCACTATGACAATGTTTGTAACAAGTTTGATAGTAGTTTGCTCAATAGGATACGCCCAACAAAATAATATTTATTTAAATTATTTAACAATAGCTTTTTCAGCGACTTTGATCGAACAATTTAGTGTTTTAGGAATAGATAATTTCATTGTTCCAATTTCTTCGTCATTATTGTTTAATTTTTTTATAACTAACTAATTGAATTGTATAAAATAGCCAGTAGTTCTTTTGTTGTTTCTATGTCAATACATGCATCTGTAATGCTTCTCCCAAACTGGAGATCCTCTTTTTTTAAAAGTTTCTGATTTCCTTCCTTCAAATGACTTTCGAGCATAACTCCCAATATATTTTTTTCACCATTACAAATTTGAGAAGCTATATTTTCCAGCACCTCCGACTGTTTTCGGAAGTCTTTATTGGAATTTCCATGACTACAATCAATCATCACTTTGTGGGGAAGATTACATTGCCTCAATTCAGCTGAAATTCTTTTAACATGATCACTTTCAAAATTTGGGCCTTTTGAACCGCCCCTTAAAACTATATGTCCATCTGGATTTCCTGTGGTATTAACTATAGAAGCCATTCCATTTTCATTAACACCTAAGAAATGATGGGATTTTGAGGCTGACTGCATTGCATTTATTGCAGTAGTAAAAGAACCATCCGTTCCATTCTTAAAGCCTATAGGCATTGATAATCCTGATGCCATTTCTCTATGAGTTTGACTTTCAGTAGTCCGGGCACCTATGGCTGTCCAACTTATTAAATCGGCGATGTATTGAGGGACAATTGGATCTAGCAATTCTGTAGCGGAGGGTATGCCACGAGTTGCCAGATATGAAAGCAAACTTCTTGCCCTTCTTAAACCAGTATTAATATCATAAGAATCATCTAGATGAGGATCATTTATCAATCCCTTCCATCCAATAGTTGTTCTTGGCTTCTCAAAATATACTCTCATGATTATTTCTAATTTGTCTTGATAAATTTCTCGAAAGTTCTCAATATATTTTGAATATTCCTTTGCAGCCTCTAAATCATGAATTGAACATGGACCAACAATGACTAAAAGCTTCTGATCATTTTGATGCAAAATATTTTGTATCGATCTTCTTGTTTTAGATACTGTATTAGCAGAGGCGTGATCTAAAGGTATATCATTATGTAATCTGGTTGGAGGTATTAATGGACGTGTTTCAACAACATGTAAATCTGATGTCTTTTCTAAAGCTGAATTATTTGATGATGTCGTCATTGATTAATTAAAAAGTTTGAATATTTAAAAAAGCATTTATGAATACTCTTCCTTTCAATATTAAAAATAACAATAGATTAGGCATTAAACCTTACTAATGAAGAATTTGGAAACATTGCTAAAAGATTATGCAGATCACGTAGCTGAAAGAGCTACCAAAGGAATCCCTCCTTTACCTTTAAATGCTGAGCAAACAAATTGTATTACAAAATTATTAGAAAAAAATAGTACTTACGATTCATCATATTTACTTGATTTACTAATAAATAGAGTACCACCAGGAGTTGATGAGGCTGCTTATGTAAAAGCAAGCTGGCTAACAGCTATTGTTAATTCCGAAAAATATTGCAAATCAATTAATCCCGAAAAAGCAATTGAAATACTTGGAACAATGATAGGCGGATATAATGTAAATTCCTTGGTGGAAATCCTTAAAGGAGAAAATAGTTTACTTGCTACAAAAGCGGCAGAAGTTTTAAAAAATATTATTCTTGTTTACGACGCAGCCAATGAAATTTTTGAATTATCTCAAAACAATATTTATGCAAAAGAGGTTGTAAATAGTTGGGCAAATGCAGAATGGTTCAAAAATAAAAAAGTTCTGGAGAAAGAGATTACTTGTTTAGTATTTAAAGTTGATGGTGAGACAAACACAGACGACTTATCTCCAGCTGTACATGCAACAACACGCCCGGATATTCCAATGCACGCATTAGCTATGTTGGAATTTAAAAAACCTGATGGACTAAAAATTCTTGATAATTTAAAAAAACAAAATTTACCAATAGCTTATGTTGGAGATGTTGTTGGAACAGGGAGTTCTAGAAAATCTGCTATTAATTCACTCATTTGGCATATAGGAGAAGATATCGCTTTTGTTCCAAACAAAAAAACAGGTGGAATTATAATTGGCAGCAAAATAGCCCCAATTTTCTTTAATACTGCACAAGATTCAGGAGCTTTACCTATAGAAGCTGACGTATCTCATATGAAAACAGGTGATGTTATTAAAATATATCCCTATGAAGGCATTATTAAAAAAATTGAAAAAGATTCAAATACTGAAGAATTAATAAGCAAATTCGACTTGTATCCATCAACTCTTATTGATGAAATTCAGGCTGGCGGAAGAATTAATCTTATGATTGGCAGATCTCTTACGGACAAAATTAGAAACAAATTAGATTATCAAACAAGTGAAATATTTACCAGACCAAAAAATCCATCCGAAAGTAATGTCGGCTTTACTCAAGCTCAAAAAATAGTAGGCAAAGCGTGCGGTTTAGATGGAGTAAGGCCTGGAACGACTTGTGAACCAATTATGACCACAGTAGGCAGTCAAGATACTACTGGGCCAATGACTAGAGATGAACTAAAAGAACTAGCTTGTTTGGGATTTACTGCAGATTTAGTAATGCAAAGTTTTTGTCACACAGCTGCATATCCTAAACCAGTAGATCTTGTTACTCATAAAGAATTACCTGATTTTATATCTCAAAGAGGAGGAGTAGCTCTTAAGCCTGGAGACGGCATAATTCATAGCTGGCTTAACAGAATGCTTCTCCCTGATACTGTTGGCACCGGAGGGGATAGTCATACTAGATTTCCTCTTGGTATTTCATTTCCTGGAGGCTCAGGCATTGTTGCTTTTGCCGCTGCAATAGGATCAATGCCATTAAATATGCCGGAATCTGTGCTGGTTAAATTTAAAGGAGAATTATTGCCAGGAATTACTCTTAGAGATTTAGTAAATTCAATCCCTCTCTTCGCAATTAAAAAAGGATTCTTAACTGTTGAGAAAGAAAATAAGAAAAATATATTTAACGGGAAAATTATGGAAATTGAAGGATTACCAAACCTAAAACTTGAACAAGCTTTTGAACTTACTGATGCCACTGCAGAACGCTCATGCGCAGGTAGCACCATACTTTTATCCCAAGAAACTGTTCAAGAATATATAAGAAGCAATATTTGCCTGCTAGAAAAAATGATCGAGAGCAATTATGAAGATTCAAAATCGATTGCAAGAAGAATAAATGATATGAAAAATTGGTTGAAAAAACCAACATTAATTCAACCAGATTCAAACGCTCAGTATAAAGAAATCATTGAAATTGATTTAGCAAAAGTAACACAGCCTATAGTTGCTTGCCCTAACGATCCAGATAATGTAAAAGAAATCACTGATGTTGCAAATACAAATATTGACGAAGTTTTTATAGGTTCTTGCATGACAAATATTGGCCATTACAGAGCAGCTGCGAAGGTGCTTGAAGGTGTACATAATTTAAAAGCTAAATTATGGATTTGTCCACCAACAAAGATGGATGAAGAAACTCTAAAAGCTGAAGGATACTACAAGATATTCGAAGATTGTGGTGCAAGACTTGAGTTGCCAGGCTGTTCTTTATGTATGGGAAATCAAGCCAGAGTAGATGAAGGTTCTGTAGTATTTTCTACTAGTACAAGAAATTTTGACAATAGACTTGGCAAGAATGCGCAGGTATTTTTAGGGAGTGCAGAATTAGCAGCAGTTTGCGCACTGCTTGGAAAGATACCTGAAATAGAAGAATATCAGGATATTACTAAAAATAAAATTAATCCATATTCAGAGGAACTTTATCGTTATCTTCAATTTGATGAAATAAACGATTTCAGCTTGTCAAAGTAATCATGGACTATGCCAAACCTTATAAAAGATAATATTCAAAAAACAAGTAATAATTCTTCCCGTAGCATAAAAAAATTATTAAAACAAAGATCTCTAGTCGTTGCATTTTCGCTTTTATTAACAGGTTTAGGAGCCTCAATTACAAGCATATCTTTTAAAACTGGAATTTACTTTATTAATAATTGGAGATTAGCATTACTAGACCAATTCCCATCTATTGCGGTCTTACCTATTTTGGGCGCTCTAGGAGGGGCAATTGCAGGATATTTGATCAAAAATATAGCACCTGCTGCAAAAGGTTCAGGTGTGAGTCAAATCATGGGGTTCTTAAGGCATAAAAAAGTTCCAATGAATTTAAAAGTAGGATTAGTAAAGCTAATATCAGGAATTATCGCTATTGGTAGTGGATTCCCATTGGGTCCAGAAGGTCCATCAGTTCAAATGGGAGGATCAGTAGCTTGGCAAATGGCTAAGTGGCTCAAAGCTCCTACAGCTTTCAGAAGAGTAATAGTAGCAGCAGGTGGCGGTGCTGGAATAGCTGCAGTATTTAGCGCCCCATTAGGGGGATTTGTCTATGCAATAGAAGAGTTATTAAACTCCGCTAGACCAGTAATTTTGCTATTAGTATTAATCACAACTTTCATTGCAGATTCATCTGCTGATATTATTCAAGCCTTGGGTTTAGATCCTAAAGCAGGAGGCTTTGATTTTAACCTCGGATTTTTAATCCAAAAAGAATATGACCCATCAGTTTTTTTCTTACCTATAGATTTTATTTATCTAGTTTTACTAGGAATAATTATTGGAATATTTGCAGAATTGTACAGCAGATTTGTTTTGTTAATGCAAAATCTTGGGAAAAAGTGGTACAAAAATAAATTTGTTTTAAAAATGAGTATCTGTGGACTAATTTTAGGAAGTATCTATTCTTGTTTACCCAGTACATTTCATAATTTAGATGAATTACAGAAAATAATAGCTGAACAAAATACAAGTATTGGAATTGCTTTATTAGCAGTTTTAGTATTATTTATCACGACAGGTTTAGCTGCAGCATCTGGAGCTCCCGGAGGATTGTTCTATCCAATGCTTACTTTAGGAGGGTCAATCGGACTAATAATGGGGAGCTGGGTAGAAATTGCGACAGGACATGCACCAAGTACATACATTTTTGCAGGGATGGGAGCTTTTGTAGCAGGATGTTCGCGAACACCAATAACAGCAATGTTTTTAGCTTTTGCTTTAACAAAAAATTTATTAATAATGAAACCTGTTTTAATCAGCTGCATTGCCAGTTTCTTGATAGCAAGAGCTTTTAATGAAGAATCAATTTATGAAAGACAAATACAAATAGAATTAGAAGACTAAGAAACTATCTTCAATCAAAAACAGCAGTTTTACTGTTATAAACAAATACTTGATGATTAAGATGTAATCTAACTGCTCTTGCTAAAGCTATTCTTTCAATATCTCTTCCTTTTCTAATCAAATCATTAACTTCATCCCTATGACTTACATTAACTGTGCATTGCTCGATTATCGGACCTTCATCAAGATCTTCAGTAACATAGTGAGCAGTAGCACCGATTAATTTAACACCTCTTTTCCATGCTCGATGATATGGTTGCCCTCCCTTAAATGCAGGCAAGAAAGAATGGTGAATATTTATTATTGAAGAAAACTTTTTTAAAAAAGAGTCACTCAAAATTTGCATATATTTGGCTAATACAACAAGATCAATTTCATATTCTTTTAGTAAATTCAAAAATTGATCTTCAACAATAGATTTATCTTTTTTGAAGGTATCAATATAAACAAATTTTGCATTAAAGTCATTTGCAATATTTTCAAGATCAGAATGATTTGAAATTATTAATGGAACTTTCATCTTGAGTTCACCATTTCTTACTCGCCAAAGTAAATCAATCAAACAATGATTTTGTTTACTCACAAAAATAGCAACATTTGGAATTTCATCAGAATAATTTACGTTAAATTTTCCATTGACTTCATCTGCAATTTTTTCAAATTCTTTATAAATTTCATCTCTATTAAAAGAGCTTTTGTTACTATTCCATTCAATTCGACTAAGAAACAAACCTGCATCTTGATCTGTATGATGATCAGAATGTTTTATATTGCCACCGTAATTTGAAATCCAACCTGTCAGTAAACTTACAAGGCCAGGACGATCGGGACAAACAATTTTGAATATAATTGAGGGATGTTCCAAAAAATCTTTAACTATTAAGTCAAGTAAGGAAGTATTACTAATATATCAATGAAAAGCTTAAAAGAAAATTTTCAAAAAGCACACATAGTTATTATTGGGTCAGGGATTATTGGAAAATTTAACGCCGTCGAATTATCAGAATTAGGTTTCCAGGTAACGATAATAGATCCAATTCAAATCCAAAATAGTAGTAATGCAGCTTTAGGATTACTGATGGGTAATATGTATCAAAAAAGAAGAGGTAGAAGCTGGCATCTCAGGAAACAAAGCATTGAATTATGGCCACAATGGATAACATTCCTACGAAAATTTAATTATGCATTAAATATCGAAAAACCATTAATTCAACTAACTACTAATGAAGAAAAGTTTAAAAAATTAGAGAAATTTATTTATGAAAATAATGATCAAAACTTACAAATTTTAGAAAGAGACTCAATATTTATCAAGAATATTAATAAAGCCTTCCAAACAAAAAATATAAAAGGAATGATTTCCTTCAAAGATGGAAGAATCAATCCTGTTTCTTTACTTCAAACATTAGATAAATATCTAAAACATAAAAAAATCAATTTTTCAGAAGAAGAAATAATAAAAATCAGAAAATCAAACAATCAATGGATTTCTACAACAAAGAATAATGAAAACATCAAATCTGATATGGTTATTTTATGCAATTCACTAAAAGCAGTTGATTTATTAGATAACATATCTCACAACATCACATTAAAACCTGTCTTGGGTCAAGCTATGGAAATCGATATAAATGATGCAGAAGTTGATTTATTATCACTGCCGAAAAATTTTAATATAAATAATAAAAATATAATTACAGTATCAAAAAATAAGCTAATTATTGGATCAACTGACGAATATAGTACTAAACCAAAAGAAAATACATTCGAAAAACTTACAGATTTTCTCGATAAAAAACCAAATTGGTTGGTGGAAGGGAAGATTTCAAAAAAATGGTATGGAATAAGATCAAGGCCAGATGGTGAACCTTCTCCAATAATGAAAAATCTTGAAGATGGACTAATTATATGTACAGGTTTTTATAAAAATGGGATTTTATTGGCTCCGGCTTGTTCTAAATGGGTTGCTAATGAAATTAAAAATTACCTTTTTTAATCTTTTGTTTCAGTAAAGTCAGCATCAATTACATCATCTCCATCTTTTTCGTTTGAATCGCTCTGATCAGAACCGCCCGGTGCTCCTGGTGAAGGTGGCTGGCTGCCTGGTTGCTGATAAACAGATGAACCAACAGCATAAAGTTCTTGCTGAAGTTCTTCAAGAAGTTTTTTCATTGATTCATAATCTTCTTTTGAAGTTGCCTCTTTTAAAGCATTACTTTTTTCTTCAACTTTAGACTTTGCTGCAGCATCAATTTTGTCTCCTAACTCACCAAGTTGCTTTTCTGTCTGGTAGACAAGTGTTTCAGCTTGATTTTTTAAATCAATTTTTTCTCTTTTTTCTTTATCTGCAGATGCATTTGATTCAGCATCTTTTACCATTTTTTCTACTTCATTATCAGATAGAGTTGAAGCACCAGTGATAGAAATACTTTGTTCTTTTCCGCTTCCTTTATCTTTAGCAGTAACGCTAAGTATACCATTTGCATCGATATCAAATGTGACTTCGATTTGTGGAACGCCTCTTGGTGCTGAAGGTATACCATCCAATCTGAAAGTTCCTAAACTTTTATTATCAGAAGCCATTTCTCTTTCCCCCTGTAAAACATGTATTTCAACATTTGTTTGACCGTCTACAGCAGTTGAATATGTTTCAGATTTCTTCGTAGGTACTGTAGTATTACGATTTATCATTTTTGTCATTACTCCCCCTAAAGTCTCTACACCTAAAGAAAGTGGAGTAACATCAAGCAACAATATATCTTTAACCTCTCCTGCCAAAACTCCTCCCTGAATTGCAGCTCCAACAGCTACTACTTCATCAGGATTAACAGTTTGATTTGGTTCTTTACCAATTATTTTTTTAACTAAATCTAAGACAGCAGGTATTCTAGATGAGCCTCCCACCATAACAACTTCATCAATTTCACTAGTAGAAATTTTTGCATCACTTATCGCTCTCTCAACTGGCGTCTTACACCTATCAATTAGAGAAGCTGCTAGTTCCTCGAACTTTGCTCTAGTAAGGTTCAAATCCAAATGTTTTGGTCCTTCGGGCGTCGCTGTAATAAAAGGTAAGTTTATTTCACTTTGCGTAGCATTTGAGAGCTCTATTTTTGCTTTTTCTGCAGCTTCAGTCAATCTTTGCAAAGCTTGCTTATCCTGTCTGAGATCAATTCCCTCATTGGTTTTAAAAGTATTAGCTAAGTGATCTACGATGCATCTATCAAAATCATCACCACCTAAATGTGTATCTCCAGATGTAGAAAGAACTTCAGTAACTCCATCACCAGCTTCAATAACTGATACATCAAATGTTCCTCCGCCTAAATCAAAAACAAGAATTTTTTCATTTTCTTTATCCAAACCATATGCTAAGGCGGCAGCAGTTGGCTCATTAACAATTCTGAGTACTTCTAAACCTGCAATTTTTCCAGCATCTTTAGTAGCCTGTCTTTGGGAATCATTAAAATAAGCTGGAACTGTAATTACAGCCTGTGTAACTTTGTCACCAAGATATTTACCAGCATCATCGGCTAACTTTCTTAAAACTTGAGAACTCACCTCTTCAGGAGAAAACTGTTTATCCAAAATAGGACATTTTAATTTGACACTAGAACCAGATTTTTCAACAGAATAACTAACTTCTTTGGATTCTTCATTAACTTCATCAACCCTTCTTCCAACAAATCGTTTTGCTGAATAAAAAGTATTTTCAGGGTTCATTACAGCTTGTCTCTTAGCTATTTGTCCAACAAGTTGATCTTGATTTTTTGTATATGCAACAACTGATGGAGTAGTTCTGAAACCCTCTGCATTTGCTATTACAGTAGGCTTACCACCCTCCATTACAGCAACGCAACTATTCGTTGTTCCTAAATCAATTCCTACAACCTTCCCCATGGGTAAACTCTTTTTATTAGTTATTCTCCATAATCGGTCATTGACGTCATTATTGTTACTCAAAGATGGGGTGTGGTTCCCGAACAGATCATTATTTTAAAGAAAATTTCTAAACATGATTTCAAGTAAGACATCTTTTATTGCATTAATCGGCAATCCAGTAAGCCATTCTTTGTCACCGATTATGCAAAATGCTGCATTCCAATATTTAGGCCTAGATTTAATTTATATTGCTATACCTTGCAAAGATGAAGATCTAGAATTAGTTCTGAATTCTTTGAAAAAAATTAATTGCAAAGGTTTAAACATAACAATTCCCCACAAAGAAAAAGTATTTAATCTCTGTAGTGAAATTTCGCCTATTGCAAGCAAACTGAAAGCAATTAATACCCTGAAATTAAATTCTCAAAAAGAATGGAGCGCAACTAATACCGATTTAGAAGGATTTATTTATCCTTTGAAAAATTTAAACTTAGCAAAGAAAAAATCAATAGTTCTTGGCTCCGGGGGTGCAGCAAAATCTGTGATTCAAGGTTTAATAAATTTAAATCTTTCAAAAATTTCAGTAATATCACGTAACAAATCATCACTAGATGAATTAATAAAAAACTTTGAAAATCAAATTGAACTTCATAGCTTCTTAAGTAACGATAATCAAGCTCAAAATTTAATTGAAGAAGCAGATTTAGTTGTAAATACAACACCAGTAGGAATGAAAACAGACAAAAATGAAATTAATTTATTGCCATATGGAGATTATTTTTGGAGATCTCTTAAATCTAAAACAATTGTTTATGATTTAATCTATAATCCCTCTCCAACTCGTCTATTAAAATTTAGCGCCAATAAAGGATGCATGACTATCGATGGCTTACAAATGCTTATTGCTCAAGGATTGAAATCATTGTCATTTTGGACAAATGGCTTGGAGGTGCCCTTTAATATTATGAATGATGCACTCAAAAATCATCTTTAAAATAATGCTAATTTTCAAGGAGCTGCACATCATGATGTATCGTTAAGGATGAACAGACGCTCATGACATCAATTTTATGAGCCAAAGACCTTGTCTGAAACTATGAACAATCAACAATCTTATTACGAAACCATGTATATCCTCCGCCCAGACATTGCGGAAGATGAAGTAACTAATCACATTGAAAAATACAATAAGCTTTTAGAAGAGTTTGGCGGTACCATCCTCGATAGTCAAATGAGGGGTAAAAGAAGATTAGCCTATCAAATAGCAAAACATAGAGAAGGTATTTACGTCCAACTTAGTCATCAAGGGGATGGACAACATATTTTCAAAATTGAAAAAGCAATGAGACTAAGTGAGGATGTTATTAGATATATGACCGTTAAACAAGAAGGGGCTTTGCCAACTCCAAGACCTTCTACGAAGAGTTCAACTCAAGCAGATGATAAAGAAAATCCAGAAACTAAAGTTGAATCTAAGAAAGAACAACCAGTAGCAAGCGCAGATTCTTCAACTTCGGGAAAAGATGATAATGAAACCAAAGAAAATGCAGAATCTTAATTATTAATCTTTTGTTTTTGAATTTAATTCAGCCCATATCTTATTAGACATACCCCACATATAAATAAAACCCTCTGCTAAAGAATGATTAAAAACATCATCTTTGCTGTAAGTTGCCAAATCTTCCCTATAAAGTGAATTATTTTCGGACATTCTCCCAATTACTATTGCGTTCCCCTTATGAAGTCTAATCTTTACTCTTCCATTAACTGAAGTTTGAGTCGACGAAATAAATGAATCTAAACTATCTTTAAGAGGTCCAAACCAAAAACCTTGATAGACAAGTTGACCCCATTTTTTTTCAACTATTCCTTTAAAGTCGACAACATCTGGGTTTAATGTAATGCTTTCTAATTCTTTGTGAGCTTTGATTAAAAGTAAGAGTCCAGGTGTTTCATAGATCTCTCTACTTTTAATTCCTACTACTCGATCTTCAATCATATCAATTCTTCCAAAACCATGCTCACCTGCGAGAACATTAGCTTTTTTAATAATCTCTACGGGGGTTAAAGATTCATCATTAATTCCAACAGGAACCCCATGTTTAAAAATAATTTCTATTTCTTGAGGAGAATCAGGTGAATTATCAATAGATGATGTCATTGCAAAAATATCTTCAGGTGCTTCTTTCATTGGGTCTTCTAATATGCCTGCTTCAATACTCCTACCAAGTAAATTAACGTCTATTGAATATGGTGATTTTTTTGATACTGGTGCAGGAATACCAAATTTTTCTCCATAAACTATTGCCTCTTCTCTGCTCATATTCCATTCCCTTGCAGGAGTAATTATTTTTAAATCAGGACCTAAAGCATTGATTGCCAAATCAAATCGAACTTGATCATTCCCTTTACCAGTACATCCATGGGCAACTGCATCAGCACTAAACTCTCGAGCAATATTTACAAGATTTTCTGCAATTAAAGGCCTAGCGAGAGCTGTAGATAAAGGATATTTATCTAAATATAATGCATTTGCTCTAATAGCTGGAAAAGCGTATTTCTCAACAAAACTATTAACTAAATTGCCAACAATTGATTGAGATGCACCAGAATTTAAAGCTTTTTGCCTAATAATTTCTAAATCCTCGCCTTGACCAAGATCTGCCACAAAAGTAACCACTTCTGAAATTCCATATTCATTCTTTAAATATGGAATACAAACGCTCGTATCTACGCCACCAGAATAAGCTAGTACAACTTTTTTTACTTGCTGCATCTAAATTTGCTCCATAAATTTAAATTTTTTAACGTAATTAAGAATTTGAGAACTTATTAAAGACTAATACTATTGTAACTAAAAGAGCTGGACCAAAAACTAGTAGTAAGAGAAGAAAGTTATTAATTATTAAAACATTGGGATTCAAATATCCAAAGAATTTTAATAATCCAGACACCAACAATGAAATTAGCCAGATAAAAAAGTATTTTAAATTTTCTTTATCAAACAAAGTTTTTAGTGTACATCATTATGTATTATTCTATATATAGAACATTATCCTTAATGGACTCAAATAAACTAAAACTTAAATTAGACGATATTTCTGAAGTCAATCCTGCTTTAACTTGCTACCACAGAGATGATCCAGCTCCTGTGTTGCCATTAAGAGAAGAGCCTGATTTACTATCTTGGCTCGAAAATACAGGTAGACTTGTTGCAGAAAAAGAAGGGGATTCACAAGAAATTAGTACAATAGAAGAAGAAGAACTTTCAGCTCTAATGGGAGAAAAGGAAGACTATAAAACTGAAGAAGACCCTTCTTTAGATGATGATTGGGAAGATTAAAGAATTTAATTTTAAATCGTTATTAATACTAAATACTTTTGCTTTAATAGTTACTTCCTTATTCTTTAACAATTTTATTTTTATAGGAATTTATACATTATTCTTCTTTATTTCTTTATTAACAACAAAGAATGGTCTAAAGATAATCAAAAAATTAAATTTACTTCAAAATATTAGGGCTGAAGGTCCAGCTAATCACTTTAAAAAAAGTGATACGCCAACAATGGGTGGGGTTTTTATGATAATCCCTTTTTTAATTTTTCTTTTAGCCATAACTATAAATTTAGGTTCTTTAAAATTATTTCTTTTATTCCTGACTATTTTTAGTTTCTTTATTACAGGGTTTTTAGATGATTTTTTAAGTATTAAAAACAAAGAAAATACAGGGTTAAAAACAAACCAAAAATTTATTTTACAAAGTATCATTTCAATAATTTTTATATTAATAGCCTATGAAAAAAATTTAATAAATCCATTAATAACAATTTCTGACTCTTGGGGAATAAATATAAATATTTTTATATTACCAATTTCTTTTTTAGTACTTGTTGGTATGAGTAATTCTGTAAATTTGACTGATGGGCTAGATGGATTAGCAGCTGGTTGCAGTGGAGTTGTGTTTTATGGATTAGGAACAGAAATATTACTGAAAGGACAGCAAGAGTTTTTTGTTTTTAGTATTTTATGTTATTCAATGTCTGGCATATGCTTAGGATTTCTCAAATACAATAATTATCCTGCAAAAATTTTTATGGGTGACACAGGATCCTTAACTATTGGTGCAATTCTTGGTTCTGTAGCGTTATTAACTAATAGCGTTTTTACCTTATTTATTTTCTCAGGAATATTTATTGTTGAATCATTATCAGTAATGATTCAAGTAGGGTTTTTTAAAATTACAAAAAAATTATTTCATAGAGGTAAACGCATTTTTTTAATGGCTCCACTGCACCACCATTTTGAACTTAAAGGGGTTAAGGAACAAAAAATAGTTGAAAATTTTTGGAAAATCAACATTTTACTTGTAATTTTAGGTATAGTTTTAAAAATCAATCTTTAAAAAATTTGTCATGAGTTTTTTTACATGGAAAGATAATGGATTAACAAGTGACTGCTCAAGTCTTGATGCAATGGCATCAAGATTTGAAGAAACTGCTAACTTAATGAAAAAACTATCTAAGAAGGGTTTTAAATTAAAGAAAACTCATAACAATCAACTAATTCTTCACCCTGATCCTAAAGTATTTGATCAATGGGGTTTTATTAGTGAAGAACTTCCTTTTAAACAACTTTGTTTAATTTCAGATGAAGAATAACTATTTGTATTTAAAAATTCTTTTGTAAGTATTGATAAATAATTGCGTACATGAGTGTTCCAACTAAAATGTCTGTTAACACCCTCAATTCCATTTCTACTCCATAGTTTCCACTGATTATTATTTAAAATTCCTTTTTCAAGAATAACTTTCAGCTCATTAATATCATTAACATTTACAAGAAGTCCATTTTCACATTTTGAATGAATTTCTTTTGGCCCTCCATCATTAGTTGATATTATTGGCAATCCACATGAAGAAGCCTCCAGAAGAGTTAAACCAAAAGGCTCTGTTAAAGCTGGATTTACAAATACACCACCTCTGCTAGCAGCCCACCTATATAAAGCAGGAATCTGATATGGAAGATGTTTTTTTGGATAAGCTACCTTTCCGTACAAATTATATTTATCAATTGTTTCAAAAATATCATTGAAAACATCTTTTTGCTGAGGGTCAAGTTTAGAAGTATTATCTCTGCAACCCAAAATCAAAATTAAATTCGTTTTTCTTTTTAATTTTTCAGATCTTCCATATGCCTCAATCAAAGAAGGAATATTTTTTCTTCGAACAGCTCTAGAAATATTCAATAATGGAGGTTTAGTAGAATCCTTTAGAAAAGGTTTCATCATATTCTCAATTTCAGCTGTTTCTGTTGTCGAATGAATATGGTGAAACTTATTATGATCAACCCCAGGAGGAATTACCCTAGCTTTGTGAGATGAAAAAGAACAATATTGGGAATATTGATACACTGACTCTTGTTTAGTGCTCGTAACAACAATATCTGCAGACTTTAAT
This sequence comes from Prochlorococcus sp. scB243_496M6, assembly GCA_000635535.1. The sequence goes on from JFMF01000461.1 coordinate 31,469, forward strand.
GCTTTTTCTTCTGCCTCAATCCTTGTACTTATAAAATAAAGTTTTTCTATTTGATTAGTTTTTAAACCAGTATCAAGCAATTTCCTTTTTTTCTCTCTTCCTAAAGAGTGACCAGTAAAAATAAGAGGAACGTTTAAGGACTTACTTAGTTTAGCTCCTACATATCCAGCATCTGCATAATGTGCATGGATAAAATTAGGCTTTTTGTTTTTTTTGTAATAAGAAATTAGTCTTTCAGTTAAATAATCTAAATAAGGCCAAAGCAATTCCTTTCTTAAATATTTATTAGGTCCAAATTTGAATCTTAAAATTCTAACTCCAGGTTCTACAAATTCTTCTTCTTGAGAATATTCATCGTCTACTTTAGGGTCGTTTATTAAACGAGTAACTAAATCAACTTGATCAACTTCTGAAGTATTAGCCAAACTTTTAATTAACTCTAAAACATATTGTGTTTGCCCTCCTGTATCTGCATCCCTGCCTAACTCAAGATTTTTAGAACGTATGAGACCATGTAAATGTAAATGTAAAAATTTCAACCTCATCCAGTAAATCCTCCGATCAACGGCCATTAATACAAATAAGCTGAATTTTCTAAGGAAATATTAAGAAAGCATTATGATTTTAAATTCTTTTTATACAAAAGTTATAAAAAAAGGAGTTATAGACTAATTTTTATACCACTCTAAAAGAGATTTTTGTTTTACTGAAAAAATTAAAATACAAAGAAATACAACAAGGATTTTCTTATTTCAGAACCTTTTTAAGATATTTTGCTGTATGACTTGTAGGATTTTTAGCTACATCCTCAGGAATACCTTCTGCAATGATTTCTCCCCCCTTATCCCCTCCATCAGGTCCTAAATCGATAATCCAATCTGAACATCTAATTACATCTAAATTATGTTCAATAACAATTACTGAATTACCTTTATCTACCAAACGTTGGATTACATCCATTAATTTATGAACATCATAAAAACTTAACCCAGTAGTTGGTTCATCAATCAAATATAAAGTTTTTCCAGTAGCCCTTTTTGATAATTCCGTAGCTAACTTAACTCTTTGAGCCTCTCCACCAGATAATGTAGGAGCTGGTTGGCCTAATTTGACATATCCTAAGCCAACATCTACTAATGTAGATAATCTATCAGCAGCTTGAGGTATAGCAGAGAAAGTTTCTGCAGCTTGTTCAACAGTCATCTCTAAAACATCGGATATATTAAAGCCTTTATATTTAACTTGAAGAGTTTCCCTATTAAAACGAGCTCCTTTACATACTTCACATTGAACATACACATCAGGTAAAAAATTCATTTCAATAACATTGACTCCCTGCCCTTTACAAGCTTCGCATCTTCCTCCTTTCACATTAAAGCTAAATTGACCAGCCTGATATCCTCTTGCTTTTGCTTCTACTGTTGCAGTAAATATTTGTCTTATAGGGTCAAAAGCACCAGTATATGTAGCAGGATTTGATCTTGGAGTTCTTCCTATTGGAGATTGATCAATAACGATAACTTTATCGATTGCCTTTATACCCTTTAACTCTTTTACACCTTGAGGAAAGGGGACCTTTAATCCTAGAGAATGACACAAAGCAGGATGAAGTAATTCATTTATCAAGGTGCTCTTTCCACTTCCACTCACACCAGTTACAGAAACTAATCTTCCCAAAGGAAATTCCACAGAGATATTTTTTAAATTATTTTTAGAGCAATTATTTAAAATTAAACTTTTTTTTACGGATGATCTACGTTCTTTTGGAGTAGGAATAGACTTCCTACCACTGAGATAAGCGCCAGTTAATGACCTTTCTGAATTTAAGACATCTTGATAAGATCCTTTAGCAATAATTTCCCCGCCATAAACACCTGCCCCTGGACCAATATCTACTAAATAATCTGCGGATTTCATAGTATCTTCATCATGTTCAACCACAACCAAGGTATTTCCCAAATCTCTTAAACTTTTTAATGTTTCTAATAATCTATCATTGTCTCTCTGATGCAAACCAATACTTGGTTCATCTAATACATATAAAACGCCAGTAAGACCTGCACCTATTTGGGTGGCCAATCTAATACGCTGAGCCTCACCACCAGACAAAGTCATAGCTGGTCTATCTAAAGTCAAATAATCTAAACCTACATTAATTAAGAACTTCAAACGTAAACGAATCTCTTTTAAGACCAATTCACCAATCTGCTTTTGTTTTGCTGATAAGATTATATTTTCCTTTTCTATATTACCTAAACCCATGATGCGCTCTACGTGATTTAGTGTTTCAGAAACGCTTATAGAAGTTAAATCAGTAATATTGTATGGACCAAGTTTAACGGCCAAAGCTTCAGGCCTTAATCTTTTGCCAGAACATGTCTTACAGGGAACTAATTCTAGATACTTTTCTAATTTTTGTTTAACCGATTCTCCATTGGCTTCATTCAATTGCCTTTCTAATATTGGCAAAATCCCCTCAAAAGGTCTTTCAAAACCACTAGAAGTTTTAAAACGACTATCAGCTTGAATTAATATTGGTTTATCTGATCCCAAAAGTAGAACTTTTTTTTGCAAATCACTTAAATCTTTCCAAGGAGTTTTTAATTCAAAGCCATAAGCTTGTCCTACAGAATAAAGTAAAGAGAAGTAATAAGTATTATCTTTTTCACTCCAAGGAGCTATTGCAGCATAAACAGGTAAAGTTTTATCAGGTATAACTCTATCCGCAGTAAATTTTTTTAAATAACCAATCCCATGACAATCTGGACAGGCCCCATATGGGCTATTAAAAGAAAACAATCTAGGAGAAAGTTCTTCAACAATAGAGCCATGTACAGGACATGCATAATTTTCTGAGTAAAGTTTTTCTCTTTCTAAGTTAGAAGGTAAGTTTTCTCCTTTTTTTGGAACAACTTCCACTATTGCTAAGCCATCTCCTCTTTTGAGACAGGTTTGTAGAGAATCATTTAATCTTTCTTGTATTCCTTCTCTTGCAATTAATCTATCGACTACTACCTCAATGTTGTGAATTTGATTTTTATCTAATTCAATACTATCAGCAAGTTCTCTTACCTCTCCATTAATTCTTACCCTAGCGAATCCTTCAGCAGCTAGTCCACTTATTAATTTTGTATGTGTTCCTTTCTTACCTCTTACAACAGGAGCCAACAATTGATACCTTGTTCCTTCTGGTAAAAGAATAATCTGATCAACCATTTCATCAATTGTTTGAGGCGCAATTGGAATACCGCAGTGATGACAATGCGGCTCACCAGCACGACCAAACAATAATCTTAAATAATCTTGTATCTCAGTTACTGTTCCAACTGTTGATCGAGGATTATGACTTGTAGATTTTTGATCAATTGAAATAGCAGGTGATAAACCTTCTATATTGTCAACATCTGGTTTATCTACTTGACCCAAAAATTGCCTTGCGTATGCCGAAAGACTCTCAACATATCTTCTTTGACCTTCTGCAAAAATAGTATCAAAAGCTAGAGAACTTTTACCACTTCCACTCACACCTGTAAAAACTATAAACTTATTCCTAGGTAGAGAAAGATCAATATTTTTTAAATTATGTTGACGAGCTCCTCTAATATTAATTGAGTTATCTTCATCAAAACTACTATCAACCTTATTTACCATGTTTAAATCTAAATTTATGATTTAAAAAGGTTATTATAGTAGAATTTTTTTTATTTTACGCAGCTTTGCGGTCAAGAAGTCTAGAAGCATATTCGTTTACTTCGCAAGAGCCTCCACCAATAAGTTCTATTAATTCATTTTTTCTTTGATTTTTTGTAGTTAGTTTTTCAATTGTGGTATAAGTTATTCCATTAATTACGTTCTTGTTAACTTTAAAATGAGCCAATCCTTTAGCAGCTAAGAAAGGCTGATGTGTAATACATAAAACTTGTTGATTTTTAGAAATTTCTTTTATCAACTCAACCAAAGAAAATAGGGATTTACCACTTAAACCACTATCAATTTCATCTAAAAAGAAAGTATTGGGTTTTTTAGAAATACTAGATTTAATAGCTAACAAGAATCTAGACATTTCTCCGCCAGAAATAACATTTGATAATGGAGCAAGCTTCTGATCAGGATTAGCTGAAAACAAAAAATTTATATCATCAATTCCATCACCAGAAGGGTTACATTCAGAAAATTGAATTGAAAAATTTGAATTTTCTAAACCTAGATTGCTTAAAATCGACATTACTGAATTTTGTAACTGTTTAGCAATTTTTTTTCTTTCAGTAGATTGAATATTAAATAAACAATTTAAATTACTTTGTAAATTCTCAATTTGAGCTTTAATCTTGCAAATCTCATTATCTTGATCATTTTGTTGAAAATACGTCTTTAATTGATCACGCTTTGCAATTAATTGAGGTAGATCCAATGAAAAAGTTCTCTCTAAATTTTTTAAAAAAAATAATCTTTTTTGAATTTCTGGAAGATTGGATTCATAATTTTCCATGTCTTGCAAATATGAGTTTAAATCAAAAATTAAATCTTCAATATCAGCATGGATATTTAATAACTTCTCTCTAAATTGTTGAATCTTTAAATCGAAATTTGCTGTTTTATTTAAAGTCTTTATTGATTGATTTATCAAGTAATTTACTGACGGTTCTTCATGACTAAAATTATTTAAGTTTTCTAGTGATAATTTAATTGAATTATTTATTTCGAGATTATTTACTAGTTTATTTTCTAATAACTCTAATTCTAAAATTTCTTCACTGGAGTTTAAATCAGCCTCTTCTAAACTCTTCAACATGTGTTTAATTGCCAAGTTTTTTTCTATTTGATTCCTAGAAAATTCTATTTTTTCATCCATTAATTCTTCTAATTTTTTAGTTTCACCCCATATACTTTTAATCTTTTCGGTAGTATCTCTTGATTCTTGAGAACATAAGTCATCAATAATTAATCTTCTTTTATCTAAAGAATCAAAAATAAAAGTGTCAGATTGACCTGCAAAATCAATTAAAAATCGTCCAAGTTTTTCTAGTGATTGTCTATTAATTGATAAATCATTAAGACTATATTTGGAAAAAATTTTATTATTTTTTTTATAAGATTTTCTTTTAATTTGTAGTTCTGAAGAAGTTATTTCAAAACCATTACTAATTAACCAATTACTAATTTGAGAAGAAGAAGAAAATATCGCCTCGATAACGCAAAAATCTTTTCCTGGACGTATTAAATGTTTTAGAGGTATATTAGTGCCACCAAATAAAGCATTTAGGGAATCTAGAATTAATGATTTTCCTGAACCTGAATCTCCAGTTATGATATTCAAACCTTTTTCAAAATTAATTTCTATAATTTCTATTAAGGCAATATTTTCTATTTTTAATTGTATTAACATGATAAATCTTCCATATAAAAAAATTAACTTCTTTTTCAAAAAAATAAAGGTTTTGAATATATAAAGTTATGAAAGAAGATTTTACTGATTTTATTGAGGTATCTGGACTCTTAAATTACGATCCAGATACAATTTCTAAAATTTACAAAAAGAATCCTAAAAGACTTTTAAAAAGACTTTGGCAAACACTCATACCTATTTTTGCTTACATCTTTTCCGTTGGTTGGGATAAATTAACTGGTAGATTGAAAAATGATTCGCAAGCAAGATTTAGAGCAAGAGAATTGACAAATTTGTTAGTAGAACTTGGACCTGCATTTGTTAAAGCAGGCCAAGCTTTATCAACAAGACCCGATATAATACCAGGGATTCTTCTAGAAGAATTATCTGAATTGCAAGATCAGCTCCCTGGGTTTGATGGCGATAAAGCCATGGAATTAATAGAAGAAGATTTAGGAAAAAAAATAGATGAGATTTTTTTAGAAATTGATAAAGAGCCAATTTCTGCTGCTTCTTTAGGTCAAGTGCATAAAGCTAAATTAAAAAATGAGGAGATCGTTGCAATAAAAGTACAACGACCAGGTTTAAGAGAACAAATAACCTTAGATCTTTACATTGTGAGAAATATTGCTTATTGGCTGAAAAACAATATCGGATTAATAAGAAGTGATCTAGTTGCTTTGATTGATGAATTAGGCAAAAGAGTTTTTGAAGAGATGGATTATCTAAACGAAGCTGCAAATGCAGAAAAATTTAGAAATATGCATAAACATAATAAAATGATTGCCGTACCAAAAATTTATAAAGAAATAACTTCAAGAAGAGTTTTAGCGATGGAATGGATAGAAGGCACAAAATTAACAAACTTAGAAGACGTAAAAAGATTAGGAATTAATCCTGATGAAATGATAGAGATAGGGGTGCAATGCAGTTTAGAACAGCTTTTAGAACATGGTTTTTTTCATGCAGACCCGCATCCAGGTAATTTATTAGCCTTAGAAGATGGAAGATTATGTTATCTAGATTTTGGAATGATGAGCGAGGTTTCCAGAGAATCTAGGTCAGGATTAATTCAAGCAGTAGTACATTTAGTAAATAAAAACTTCGATAAATTGTCTAAAGATTTCGTAAAATTGGGATTTTTATCAGAGGAAGTTAACCTAGAACCTATTGTTCCAGCATTTCAAGATGTCTTCATTAACGCTGTTGAAGAAGGAGTTTCGAAAATGGATTTTAAGAGCGTTACAGACGATATGTCTGGCGTTATGTATAAATTCCCTTTCAGACTCCCCCCATATTATGCGCTTATAATTAGATCATTACTGACATTAGAAGGAATAGCTTTAAGCGTAGATCCAAACTTCAAAATATTAGGCGCAGCTTATCCATATTTTGCAAGAAGATTAATGGAAGACCCTGATCCACAATTAAGGGAGAGCCTTAAAGAAATGCTTTTTGATAATAAAAAATTTAAATGGGATCGTCTAGAAGATCTGCTGTCTAACGCTGCAAAGCAAACAAATCTCGATTTAGAAAAACTTTTAGACGAAGTTATTAATCTTCTCTTTTCTTCAAATGGAGGATTTCTTAGAAATGAAATAGTTGAAGGTTTAACAAATCAGATAGATTTGCTTAGTCTAAAAATATTGAAAAGTTTGAATAATTATCTTCCACAATCAATTAAATTAAATACTATTAACGAAAATAATAACTTGAGTGACCTTATAATGTATGTTGAGCCATTAAGAAACTTTTCAGAAATTTTACAAAAAGTACCAGGGTATTCATTTGACATTTTTCTAAAAAGAGTTCCAAGACTTATAAATGAGCCATATACAAGAGAAATGGGTATAAAAATTGCAAAAAAAGTAACTGAAAAAGGAGTCGTAAGACTAGTTAAGATTGCCGCTGGTGCAAATATATAAATGAGATTTAGTAAATTTTTAGTATTTAAAACATTTTTTATTTTAGTAATTTTTCCATTATTTTTTAATATTCCAAAGGCAAATACTGCTGAAGAAATTAAAATCACTTACAGCATATTTTCTAGAACAATTAAAGTAAATTCTTTAAAAACTTTTGCTAAAGAAGGTAAAGCTACAAAAGAATTAAAGAGAATTTTGAAAGCAACCGGATCTTCCGATAAAGAAATCAGAACAGTTTTAAACAAAGATTTTGAAGTTCCTATTACCATTGCAAGCAAACTAGTATATTCTGAAATAGGCAATGTTTTTTTAACAAGACTTTCATCTATTATCCATCCTCCCAGAGCAACTGATGAAAGAACAGGCATGCTTGCCCTTAGAGCAAGCGTAGTTCAAGGAATTAACATAGGAAATGGAAAAATAAATCTAATAAATTTTTTTGAGGGATATCCAACTAAAACTGTAATTTTAGATGTAAGCGCTTTGAGCAAAGTTATGAATAAAGTAGAATCGATTTCAGAATTATTAACATTTTTCACCAATTCCCCTCTAGAAAAAATTAAAACAAATTAAACAACCATGGTGTTATTGAATAAAATCAAAAATAAACTGCGTATTAATTACAGAAAAAAAAGATGGCCAGGTCTAATAGAAGCTTATAAACAATATCTCCCTGTTACGAAAAAAACTCCTATCATTTCCCTTAATGAAGGAAATACTCCATTAATTCTAAGCGAGTCAATTAGCAACATAATTGGAAATGGTACAAGAGTTTTTTTAAAATATGATGGCCTTAATCCAACAGGATCTTTTAAAGATCGTGGTATGACTATGGCAATTAGCAAAGCAAAAGAAGAAGGCCGTGAAGCAGTAATTTGTGCAAGTACTGGAAACACCTCTGCTGCTGCTGCTGCATATGCTTCTAGAGGAGGATTAAAACCTTATGTTTTAATCCCAGAAGGATTTGTTGCACAAGGAAAGCTTGCACAAGCATTAATGTATGGTGCTGAAATAATATCTATTAATGGAAACTTTGATAAGGCTCTTGAAATTGTTAGAGATTTATCCTCAGAAAATCCTATAGAACTTGTTAATTCTGTTAATCCATATCGAATACAAGGACAAAAGACGGCAGCTTTTGAAATAGTTGATGACTTAGGTTATGCTCCCGATTGGCTTTGTATTCCAATGGGTAATGCAGGAAACATAACTGCTTATTGGATGGGATTTAAAGAATATTCAAAAATAAAAAGAAATTTGAAATTACCAATAATGATGGGTTTTCAATCCGAAGGCTCTGCTCCATTAGTAAAAAATATAATAGTTAAGGATCCAGAAACAATTGCAACTGCAATAAGAATTGGAAATCCTGTAAATAGAGAAAAGGCAAAAAAAGTAAGGAAGGAAAGTAAAGGAGACTTTCAGTCAGTTACAGATGAAGAAATAATCAATGCTTATAAAATTCTTTCCAAAGAGGGAGTATTTTGTGAGCCTGCTAGTGCAGCATCAGTTGCTGGACTGATTAAAAATAAAAATAGAATTCAGAAAGAATCTACAATTGTTTGTGTGCTGACTGGAAATGGATTGAAGGATCCTGATTGCGCAATAAAAAACAATGACGCTGTTTTCAGAAAAAATATTGAACCTTCTTTAAAAAATATTACTAAAATCTTAGGATACTGAAATCCAAAAAAAATAGTGTCTGTGGAAATCAATTAAAAACAAATATCATTTGTTGAAAAATACATAATAAAAAATCCTATTTGTTGAATAAATTTAAATTTTTTAAATAAAGAAAAAAAAAATCAACAAATAAAAATTTTTTTACACATGTTTTTATGAACGTAAACTATGTTGACTAGCTATTTTATTTAAGATTTCCACATTTCCCACAAGAACTACTACTACTAAATTTTTTATTTAATTATTTATTTTTATATTAGAAAAAGATTAAAGATTAATTTATTGAATTTAATTTACGAAAAAAGTATATTGTATTTGTAAAAAGTTCCAAATTCCGATGGAAATTATTTGTAATCAAAATGAATTAAATAATGCTATACAACTAGTAAGCAAAGCAGTTGCTTCAAGACCAACTCATCCAATTCTTGCAAATATACTTTTAACCGCTGACGAAGGAACTAATAAAATTAGTATGACAGGATTTGACCTTAATTTAGGAATTCAAACTTCTTTTGATGGAACTGTTAAAAAAAGTGGAGCTATTACTATACCTTCAAAACTTTTATCCGAAATAGTAAACAAACTACCTAATGAGACCCCTGTATCTTTAAAAGTTGAAGAGAATTTAGATAATATCTTAATCAAAAGTGATAGAGGTTCTTTTAATCTTAAGGGTATCCCCTCTGATGAATATCCTAATTTACCATTTGTTGAAAGTGGTACTTCTTTGAATATTGATCCTAGTTCTTTTTTAAAGGCTTTAAAATCTACCATTTTTGCTAGTAGCAATGATGATTCAAAACAATTACTAACAGGTGTGAATTTCACATTCAAACTAAATTATTTAGAGTCTGCTTCAACAGATGGTCATAGACTGGCTGTTGCTTTAATTGGTAATGAAGAACATATCAAAAATAAAGAAAATTCATCTGAAAATGATGGTAATTTGTCAGTTACTATTCCAACTAGATCATTAAGAGAAATTGAAAAACTAGTATCCTTGAGAAGCTCAGAAAATTCAATAAAGCTTTTTTATGACAAAGGTCAAGTAGTATTCATTTCTTCTAATCAAATAATTACTACAAGAACCCTAGAAGGTAATTATCCTAATTATTCACAATTAATTCCTGATTCTTTTTCTAAAATTCTCAATTTTAATACAAAAAAATTAATTGATGCATTAGAAAGAATTGCTGTTCTAGCTGATCAACAAAGTAGTGTTGTAAAGATTAAATTAGATAATACTGATTTAGCTTCTATTAGTGCAGATGCACAAGATATTGGAAATGCAAATGAATCAATACCTGTTTCTTACTCAGGAGAAAATTTTGATATTGCATTTAATGTTAGATATCTATTAGAAGGTTTAAAAGTTATTTCTTCTGAAAACGTACTTTTAAAGTGTAATATTGCGACTACTCCAGCTGTTTTTGTGCCAGAAGATAATCTCAATTCTTTTACTTATCTAGTTATGCCAGTGCAGGTTCGTTCTTAACTTGAAATTACCTAAAGAAATTTTATTAAGTGAATTACTAAATTATATTGTTAAGGGGAATATAGCCCTTAATTATGGAAATGGAGAAAATGTTTGGATGCATCCTCCTGTTCATAGAATTTTAGGATGGTATTCTCGTCCTTCAAATTTTGATTTAAAGAGAAATGTTTGGCGATTAAATCAAATTTCTCAAATAATAGATAATGAAATTTATGTCAAAGGTGATCCGGCTATTTCCGATTTAGCAACTTTAAATAGGTTTCCAACTTTAATAGAAGCTAATTTGATAAATGTAAATGGATCAAAAATAGGAGTTATTGCAGATTTTCTATTTGAAATCAAAACCGGTAAAATTAAATATTACTTGGTTTCTAGATCTAATCCCAAGATTCCAGGATCTAGTAGATGGAAATTAAATATTGAAAATATTAATGATCAACAACCTGGATTGGTATTTTGTAAAACTAATTCTTTAGATGATTTATCTTTAATTAAATCAAGTATTAAAAATGAATTTATGCAAAAAGGAAAAAAAATCATTGATAGATTTGATGATATGAAAAATATTGCTTCTAATAGATTAGAGGAATGGCTTGAGGAAGATGAAGATATTAGCCAAAACTTAGAATATAAACAAAAAAGTTTTTATAATGACGATAGAGCATCCATACCGTTTAGTGATAAAAAAGAAGATGATCCTTGGATATAAAGAATGATAAAACAAGAAAATCATGATCTTTATGATCTTAATGAGGCCCTCAAAGTTGAAAATTTAACACTTAATGACTACGAAGAAATTTGCAAAAGATTAAAGAGAAAACCTAATAGAACAGAATTAGGCATGTTCGGCGTTATGTGGTCTGAACATTGTTGTTATAGAAATTCAAAACCTTTACTCTCTAAATTTCCTACTAAAGGTAAAAATGTTTTAGTTGGACCTGGAGAAAATGCTGGCGTTATTGATGTTGGAAATAATCAAAAACTTGTTTTTAAAATAGAAAGCCATAATCATCCCTCTGCTATTGAACCCTTTCAAGGTGCTGCAACAGGTGTAGGAGGGATTTTAAGAGATATATTTACCATGGGTGCAAGGCCAATTGCAGTTTTGAATTCATTGAGATTCGGAAACCTTGATAGATCATCAAATGTTGATTTATTGCGAGGTGTTGTATCCGGTATTGCCCATTATGGAAATTGTGTAGGTGTGCCGACTGTTGGGGGTGAAATCGACTTTGATGATAGTTATTCTGGAAATCCTTTGGTGAATGTTATGGCTTTAGGACTTTTAGAGACTAATGAAATCGTTTGTTCTGGAGCTAAAAAAATAGGATCTCCAGTCTTATATGTTGGTAATACTACTGGCAGAGATGGAGTTGGTGGTGCTAGTTTTGCTAGCTCAGAATTAACTGCAAATTCTTTAGATGATAGACCAGCCGTTCAGGTGGGTGATCCATTTATTGAGAAAAGTCTTATTGAAGCCTGTTTGGATGCTTTCAAAACAGGAGATGTAATTGCGGCTCAAGATATGGGTGCTGCAGGTTTAACATGCAGTAGTGCAGAAATGGCTGCAAATGGAAAATTAGGAATATCTATTGATTTAGATTTAGTTCCTTCTAGAGAAGATGATATGTCTCCATACCAATATTTATTATCAGAATCGCAAGAGAGAATGTTGTTTGTCGTTAAAGAAGAAAAAATTAATGATCTTATTGAAAAATTTAATAAGTGGGGTTTATATGCCAATGTAATTGGACAAGTTATAGAAACTAATGAGGTAATAATTTCTCATAAAGGTAAAATTGTTGCCCAAATACCTACTTCTGCCTTGTCTGATGATACCCCTGTCAATTTTCATAATGTCATTAAAAAGCCACCTGAGGATCTTTTAGAGAAATGGGAATGGAAAGAAAATGATTTACCAGAAATTTATGAGCAAAAAATATTTTCATTGAAGGAAAATAAGAATTTTTCTTATTCTGAAATTATTTTAAAATTACTCTCTAATCCATCAATAGCTTCCAAAAGGTGGATTTATAGACAATATGACTCTCAAGTGCAGGCAAATACGGTTTTTAAACCTGGAAATTCAGATGCAGCTGTAATAAGACTAAGGGAACAAAACAAAAAAAATAAAAAAAATAAAAGTAAAAATTTTTCGGGTGTCGCGGCTTCAGTTGATTGCAATAGTAGATGGGTTGCTCTTGATCCTTACAGAGGAACTATCGCTGCCGTCGCAGAATCCGCTAGAAATGTTAGTTGTGTTGGGGCTGAACCAGTAGCAATTACAAATAATTTAAATTTTTCTTCTCCGGAGAATAAAATAGGATATTGGCAACTCTCATCTTCATGTAATGCGATTGCTGAAGCCTGTAAAGTATTGGAAACTCCTGTTACAGGAGGTAATGTTTCTTTATATAACGAATCTAAAAATAAAGATAATGTCATAACTCCTATCAATCCTACTCCGGTTATAGGAATGGTTGGAAGAATTGATAATGTCGAAAAAGCTATAAGTAGTGAATGGAAAAATATTGATGATCAAATCTGGTTAATTGGTTCTTATAAATCAGAAACAACAATTGCAGCTAGCTCTTATTTGGAATATTTTCATGGAGAAATCACAGGTCGGCCTCCAAATATAGATTTGCTGGATGAAAAATTTTGCCAGAGTTTTTTAAGAAATGCTATTTCAAAAAGTTATGTAGTTTCTTCTCATGATATCAGCGATGGAGGTTTAGCTATAGCTTTAGCAGAGTCTTGTATTTTGTCAGGAAAAGGTGCAACTATAGAATTGAAGAATGATGTAAATAGAGATGATAATTTATTGTTTGGAGAAGGAGGTTCTAGAATAATTTTTTCAATTAGTAAAATGGAACAAAATGAATGGCTTAATTATTTAAAACAAAATCAAATAAACTTGCCATCAAGTGTTTATGTAAAAAAAATAGGATATGTATCCAGTGAAACGCTTAAGATAAAAGTTCAAGATAAAAATATCTGCAATATTAGGGTTGAGGAATTATCCGAAAAATTTAATAATAGTATTTCAGGTTACTTTTAAAAATATGAAAAACATTTCTCAACTATTAATTTTTTTAAGATATTAAGTTATGTGCGGAATAGTTGGAATCGTTTCTTCAGATGATGTAAATCAACAAATTTACGATAGTCTTTTGCTTTTGCAGCATAGAGGTCAAGACTCAACAGGTATAGCTACAATGGAAAATACTGTTTTTCATATACATAAGGCTAAAGGTCAGGTTAATACTGCATATAGAACTAGAGATATGAGGAATTTAATAGGCAAAATAGGATTGGGTCATGTTAGGTATGCAACAAAGGGGTCAGCAGAAAGTGTAGAAGAAGCACAGCCTTTTTACGTTAATGCTCCTTATGGAATTGTTTTGATACATAATGGAAATTTGACAAATACCAGAGATTTAGAAAAACAATTATTTAATATTGATAAGCGGCATACAAATTCTTCAAGTGATACTGAAATGTTGTTAAATGTATTTGCGACAGAATTACAAGAACAAATTAATAATCAAGAATTAGAACCTGATATTATTTTTAATGCTGTCAAATCTTTACACAAAAGAATTCAGGGATCATATGCTTCAATTGCATTAATTTCAGGACATGGTTTATTAGCATTTAGAGATCCTTTCGGCATTAGGCCTCTAGTAATAGGAAAAAGACTTTCATTAACCACAAAAAAAGAAGAGTGGATGGTTGCCAGTGAATCTCTAGTGCTTGAAAATAACGATTATCAAGTAGTGAGAGATGTAGATCCGGGAGAAGCTATTTTTATAAATCTTAATGGGGAGTTTTTTTCTAAACAATGTTCCGAAAATCCTATGTTATTTCCTTGTTCTTTTGAATATGTTTATTTAGCTAGGCCAGATTCAATTATGAATGGAATTTCTGTCTACAAAGCTCGTTTAAAGATGGGAGATTATCTGGCAGAAACAATAAAACAGACAATTAATTCTGGAGATGTTGATGTGGTTATGCCTATTCCTGATTCTTCTCGACCTGCGGCAATGCAAGTTGCAAGACAATTAGGGATAGAATATAGGGAAGGTTTTTTTAAAAACAGATATGTTGGCCGAACATTCATAATGCCTGGTCAACAGAAACGTAAAAAATCCGTAAGACAAAAATTAAATGCTATGAGTGCAGAGTTTAAAAATAAAAATGTATTAATTGTTGATGACTCGATAGTAAGAGGTACTACTTCAAAAGAAATTGTACAGATGGCTAAAGATGCAGGAGCAAATAAAGTTTTTTTTACATCAGCAGCTCCTCCTGTTCGCTATCCTCATGTTTACGGAATTAATATGCCTAATAGAGATGAATTAATAGCTCACGATAGAACAATAAGAGAAATTGCTGATCATCTTGAAATTGATAACCTTGTTTATCAAAGTGTTGAAAGTTTGCGAAAATCCATAATAAGTGATTCCCCTATTAAAGATTTGGAGATGAGTTGCTTTACTGGTTCTTATGTAACAGGAACGGTAAATCAAGAATACTTAAATTGGGTTGAAAATGAATATAAATCTTAGGTTAGAAAGTTTTCAAGTCGGAAACAATTTTCAAGGTATTCATCGTTATCTAATTTTAAAAAATCAATTAAAAAATTTGATTTATTCGATTTGAAATTTAATTTATTTAGGTCCAATCTTGCAGATTTATTTTTATTAGTTTCAATATCAAGGTAATTGTTACTCGTTATTATTTTTAGGAAGTAATCGTTTTTTAGTTGGGTTTTTTCATTTAAATATCCCAAACTGTATTCATTTGAGTAATATATGTCATTGCTATTTATACAAAAGATTTTCCCTTTTTTAGATATTAAAAAAATATTTTCTCCATTATCATAAGTACAAGAAGAAACAATTTTTTCAGTTGGCAAAAGTTTTGTAAGTATTAATCCTTGGGATTGTTTAGAAGTTGGTGTAAAAAATTTATTTGATAAATTAAATTTAAAAATTCTTCCTATTGATGTTAATATTATTAAATTTTTGTTTTCATTAGAAATAAAGGAGTCAATTGTCTTTAGATTATTCTTTAATTTTGTAATTGTGAAAGTTCTATTACTTTTTATCATATCTTCATCAAATAAAACTTTTTTAAATCTTCCATCTGAATTTAATATGCATAAATAATTTTTAATTTCTTTTTTAATTGAATGAAAATTTATTATTTCGCTAGGATGAATATTTCCAAGAATTTTATTATCTAATTTATAGTCTTTATTAATACTTGATTCCCAATCAATGTTAAATACTTTTCCTGTATTTGTTATTCCAATTAACTTTATATTTTTTTCAATATTACATATAAATTTTTGAATATTTTTATTATCTATAATTTTATTTACTACTTCAAATGATTTCTTATAATTAGTTAAAATCATTTTTTTTAAATAAAGTCTATTGTCTATATATAACTTAGTTTTTTTACTTATAAATTCTTCTAATATTTGATTATTAAGTGTTTCTAACTCTTCATTTTGGTTTATATTTTTTATAATTTTTGTCTTTCTTATTACATTATATTTTTTCTTTAATATTAAAAATTCTTCAATAAGTAATTCAAGTAATAGTTCTCGTTCGTTCAATAATTTTTGAAAATAATTCTTTTTTTCTTCCAATTTATTTATTTCATCATTAATTTGATTCTTTTCTAGATTTGTTAACTTTCTAAGTGGCATATCCAGAACTGAATTTGCTTGTTTATCACTTAAGAAAAAATTTTCAATTAATTTTGATTTGGCTTCTACAGAATTTTCTGATCTTTCAATTATTTCTATAACTTTTTTTATGTTTTTTGTGGCTTTACGCAAACCTTCATATATTTCCAACTTTTCAAGAGTATTTTTTAGAAAATAAAAAGTTCTCTTTCTAATTGTTTCTTCTCTAAATTCAAGAAAATAGTTGAGATATTTTTTTAGGTTTAGTTGTACAGGCTTGCCTTTAATTAAAGCTAAGAATATAGCGCCAAAGTTTGTTTGGAGAGTTGTTTTTTTATATAAATTAGAAATAATAAGTTCAGAATTAGAATCTTTTTTTAGTTCTACTACGATTCTCATTCCATCTCTGTCGCTCTCATCCCTAATATCAGAAATTCCAATAATTTTGCCTGAATTAACAAGTTCTGCTAGTTTTTCAATCCAACCTGCTTTATTAATTTGGTAAGGAAGTTCCGTAATGACTAGTGCATTCTTTTTATGTTTCCCTTTCCCTAAATTTATCTCTTCAGTTTTGACAACTCCTCTTATAGTAATAGATCCTTTTCCAGTTTCATAAAGTTCCTCTATCGCATGACTATAAATTAATTCTCCGCCTGTTGGAAAATCAGGTCCTTTAATAATGTTAGAAAGTTTTTTATCACTTATATCTTTATTTTTTACTAAAGCAATTAAACCATCTATAATTTCCCCTAGATTATGAGGAGGAATATTTGTTGCCATGCCAACAGCAATTCCAGATGAGCCGTTTAACAATAAAAATGGAAGTTGGGCTGGAAGAACATCTGGTTCTTTTTGAGAACCGTCAAAGTTATTTGAAAAATTTACTGTTTCTGATGCAATTTCTTCAAGAAATCCTTTATAAGCTATTGGCGCTAATCTGGTCTCAGTATATCTCATTGCTGCCGGCGGATCATTATCCACAGATCCAAAATTTCCATGGCCGTCAAGAGTAGGATATTTAGTTGAGAAATTTTGTACTAGCTTTACTAATGCATCATATACTGCTTGATCTCCATGAGGATGGTATTTTCCAAGTACATCTCCAACAACTCTTGCACACTTCCTAAATGGTTTATCAGGCGTTAAACCTAATTCGTACATCGCAAATATGATTCTTCTTTGCACAGGCTTAAGACCGTCTCTTGCATCAGGCAACGCTCGTCCAACGATGACGCTCATTGCATACTCCAAATAAGAACGTTGCATTTCTTCCTGAAGCGATATGGAAGTGAAATTTTTCTTATCCATTAGAGCGCAAAATTGAATAATTATTAATTAACTAAATTAAGACTAATAGGTAAAACAATATTTACCAGTATTGAACATTAAGTTGATTTACTTATTTTGGATTTTGCTAGTATTACATCTTTTTTTAGTTGTTCATTTTGTAAAAGAATTTCTGTAGAGGCTTGTAATTTTTCTCCCCATAACTGTTCTTTTCTATAATCATAATTAACATATTTGGGATCTTTATCCAAAGCTTTTTTTGCTAGCTGAATTGCTAATTTTTTATCCTGGATATTTAAACAAGAGGCTAGGCCTAGTAATGGTTCAGCATTTTCCTCAATTGAGATTGCACTTTCAAAAAGTTTGATTGCGAGATTTACACTGTTTCTTTCGAAATAAGCTAGACCTTGGTTGTTGATTGCTTGCCAGAAATCAGGTTTAATTTTTATAGATTTATCAAACAATTTGATAGCTCCTAGATAATTTTTTTCCATTAATAAAATATTTCCTAGTTGAAAAATAGCTTTGTGGTTATTAGGCTCAATCTTTATTCCTTTTTTTAAAGCAATCTTTGCTTTTGATTGTTGGGAAATTTTTAAGTAAACATTACTTTTAGCAAAATATATTTCGCTATTATTTGAATTAATCTTTTCTGCTTTATTTAGAGAATTTAATGCGTTTTTGTATTTTTTGTTAGCTATTTGTGCTTCAGCCAAAATCAACCATAGTTTTTCATCTTTTGAATTTATTTTTACAGCTAATTTGGCTAAGTTAAGACTGTCTTCATATTGACCAAAAAAAAGTAGTTGATATGCATTTTTGCCAATATATAAACTTTGCTTTTGTAAATTGTTTATTGTTGGGAAATAATAATAGGGGATTATTGCTCGCACTTTTTCTATTTGAAAAAAGTAAAAACAGATCAAAAAGATCCAGATTGTTTTTTTTAAAAACTTCTTCATATTTTAATTTTTTTTATTCCTTATATTTGCTTGTATGTTTCTTTTCCACATCCATGGTTTTATTCTTTTTAAAGTAGTTCCTTTAAGATTTTCTTGCCAGGTTTTTTCGTCCCAATTGAGAGACTCAATATTAAGATTTTTAATCCATTCTTTTGGTGTAGTTTCATCATTATTGTTGTATGGAACTGATTTATTCCATGGACAAACATCTTGACAAATATCACATCCTGCAACCCATCCACCTAAATTTTTTTCTATTTTCATTGGAATAGTTGTATCTCGGCTTTCTATTGTGTGATACGCAATGCATAGATCTGACTGTATTACAAAGGGTTCTACGATTGCTTTCGTGGGACAATGTTCAATACAAATATTACATTTTCCACAAAGTGATTGATGAGGCTTATCTGGCATTAAATCTTTTGTGAGAATCATGAAACCCAAAGTAAGCCAAGAACCATTTTTTTTGCTGATTAAATTACTATTTTTACCTATCCAACCAATCCCTGCCTCTTCTGCCCATGCTTTTTCAAGAAGCGGAGAGGTATCAACACATATTTTCCATTTGCAATCAGGGATTTCTACGTTGATCCATTTACCAATATTCTTTAATTTTTTGTGAATCACTTTATGATAATCCTCACCTTGGCTAAATTTAGCTACCTTGAGGAAATTGTTGTTGTTGTTTTGTGAATTAATGTAAGTAAATCCAACGCTCAAAACACTTTTTGCATCTTCAAAAAGTGAGCCTATATTTTTTCTTTTTTTTGCTTCCATCCATTTCATTTCACCATGATAGTTATTTGATAACCATCTTTCTAATGCATCAGTTCTTAATTTGATGCGCGAACTACCTGGTATTGAAGCTATTCCGGCAACTGTAAAACCTTCAAAAATAGCTCTTTCTTTTAATTTTTTACTTATTTCTTTTTTGTTTTGAGTCGTATCAATCATTTCTTTTTCTCTATAGCATTTCTTTTAAAAGTTGTTTTTGGAGAATAAACTTATAAATAAAATAGATATATTTAAGAAAAATATATCCTAACTTAGTAAAAACAGTTAAATTATTAGTAAAGTTAATATAGTTAAAACGTTATTTTGGTTGAATCTAATCAAAATCAAGATTCGAATTTAGGATCTAGGCTTCAACAAGATCTCAAAAATGATCTTATTGCTGGTTTGTTAGTTGTAATTCCCTTAGCAACAACAATCTGGCTTTCATCATTAGTTAGTAAATTTGTTTTAACGTTAGTTACTTCAGTTCCAAAGCAACTAAATCCTTTTATTACTTTAAATCCTTTATTACAAGATTTAATTAATCTCACCTTAGGTTTAACTGTTCCTTTATTAGCTATTTTGCTTATTGGATTGATGGCGAGAAATTTTGTAGGAAGATGGTTATTAGAATTTGGAGAAGGTACCCTAACAAAAATTCCAATAGCTGGAGCTGTTTATAAAACTCTTAAACAATTATTAGAAACTTTTTTAAGTAATAAATCTAATAGATTTAGACGAGTTGTTTTAGTTGAATACCCTCGTGAGGGACTATATAGTGTAGGCTTTGTCACTGGAGACGTAGGACCTTCTCTACAGCCAGAATTGGAAGAAAAATTACTTAGTGTTTTCATCCCTACAGCACCAAACCCAACTACTGGCTGGTATACACTCGTTCCTGAGTCTTCTGTTAAGGATTTGGATATTTCTGTTGAAGATGCTTTTAGAACAATAATTTCTGCTGGGATAGTTAATCCAGATGAGAAAAATAACACCACAAATCCAACATTTTCAAAATTGTTTTCTCAATTACGAGCTTCCACTAATACTTCTTCTTAATTGATGCATAATAGATCTCTTTCTAGAGAATTATCTTTAATTTCTCTCGGCCTCATAAACGATAAAGGTGAATTTAAATTAAATAAATTTCAGATAGAAGAAATTTTTGAATCTGCTTTGGATTCCTTAATAAACCACTGCAGAGAGGAATTAGATAATTGCGAGTCAGAGTTAGAAAACGCTTCACAAAAAATATTGGATAGTGAATTACAAGAAGGTGTTGATGCCACCTATTCAAATGTTCGAGAGGAATTAAAAAAATCTCTGACCAAAATTGAAACTGTAATGAATACACTCTCTGTCACTCTAGATTTTCCCAAATTAATTGTTTCTAGCGGTCAAATAGATATTAGAGAGGATGTAAATCAAAGGATTTGTAATATAGTTAATAATCTTAAAAGTATTGATTCAGATATCGATCAAGTAATGGATGGTTGGAGATTAAAAAGATTGCCAAGAATTGATAGGGATATTCTGCGTCTAGCTTACGTGGATATCAATTTTTTTAATACACCTGTCGCTGTTGCTTGTGATGAGGCTGTTAATCTAGCTAATAAATATAGTGATTTGCAAGGAAGAAAATTTATTAATGGGGTTTTAAGGAGATTACAAACAATTTAATTGTCATAATTATTTGATATAAATAAATAGTATTTAGAAAATTTTAATTACGAACTATAGATAATAATGACTAATACTGATTCTGATAATTCTCGTGAATGGGCAGCACAAGCTTATGCACTTTTAAAAAAACGACAGGAAGAGCAAAAGCAGGAATTAGAGAAACAGGAAGAGCAAAAGCAGGAATTAGAGAAACAGGAAGAGCAAAAGCAGGAATTAGAGAAACAGGAAGAGCAAAAGCAGGAATTAGAGAAACAGGAAGAGCAAAAGCAGGAATTAGAGAAACAGGAAAAGCAAATGCAGGAATTGATTGATATTCCTAAAAAAGAAAATATTGTTGGACAGTCTAAAACTGTTGCTGAACCTGAATTAGGAGAATTTGATGATAATTTTACTTGGTCTGCAATGGTATTAGCTTCTCAAGGAAAAAAAATAAATCAAATATCGATTGATGAAATCGACTGGTTGACTAAATTACGGAGAGGCTTAGAAGAAACCCGAAAAGGATTTGTTACTGAATTATTGGATAAATTGGGAGATGATCCTCTTACTCCTGAATCTCTTGATGATTTAGAGACCTTATTAATAAGAGCTGATGTAGGTATTGATTCAACCGATAAAGTTATAAGTTCTCTTAGAACAAAATTAAACGAGGAAGTCGTGGGTGGAGAAGCAGGAATTAAATTCTTGAAGAAGGAATTAAAATTAATTATCGATAAACCAATAAAAAATTCGGGCTCTGAGCTTTTAGTTCCCCAAAAGGGTAAGTTAAATGTTTGGTTATTAGTAGGAGTTAATGGTGTTGGAAAAACTACTACATTAGGAAAATTAGCATATTTGTCATCAAAAAGTAATTATAAAACTTTGATTGCTGCTGCTGATACTTTTAGAGCAGCTGCAGTAGAACAACTTAAGGTGTGGGGAGATAGAAGTAATGTTGATGTTATATCTAATCAATCAAAAAATGCTGATCCAGCTGCTGTAGTTTTTGATGCAATTAATTCTGCAAAAAAAAGAAATGTTGATTTATTACTTGTTGATACAGCGGGTAGATTGCAAACAAAAAATAATTTGATGGATGAATTAGCAAAAATAAAAAAAATTATTGATAAAAAAGTCCCAGATGCGATTGTTGAATCATTATTAGTTTTAGATGCAAGTCAGGGACAAAATGGCTTAAAACAAGCAAAAAGTTTCGCAAAATCAGCAGATTTAAGTGGAGCAATTATTACTAAATTAGACGGCACTTCTAGAGGAGGTGTATCTTTAGCTGTATCTGAAGAAGTAAATTTGCCTATAAGGTTTATCGGAGCTGGAGAAGGTATAAAAGATTTGAGACCATTTAATAGTTATGAATTTATAGAAGCTATGCTTGCAGATAAATAAATATTTAATTAATTTTTTTTAAAAACTTAAATTTAATGTTAAAACATATTTATCTATTAGATTTGTTTTGACAAATAATCAAAAAGAAAAAATATTTTCGAATAAATTTATCCAAAATTTTTTAGAAAATGATCCTAAAGAAACTCTAAAAAATAAACATAAATTTGCTGAAATTGCATCTTCTTTAGCATATTATTTAAAATCGTTTTCTAACATAAATAAATTACTGGATTATGTATGCTTAATTTTTAAACATATTTTCTCTGAAAATATAATTTTAATTATTCCTTTAAATTACGAAGGAGAGATATGGAATGAAAATATAAAAATTTCTGTTAATTACGAATATTTAACAATGCAAGAAGAAATTAATAGTTTTTTGGATCAATTTCATTTTTCAAAAAATTTTAAAATTAAAGAAATTTTAATTTTTGAAAATGCTTTAAAAAATAAATTTAAAAAATATAAAATTGAAACAAAAAAAATAATATCTAGGGGCAAATGTAGAGGATTTATTTATATTTTTGGTGAAGATATTTCTAGACAGTCGATTATTGAGGATAGTAATTTTAATTTTATTGAAAATTGTCTAGCTGTTGGATTAGAAAATCACTACTTAATACAAACAAAGAAAAAGCATGAAAATGTAGATAGAGAAATTTCTACTGGTGCTGAAATTCAATCTCAATTACTCCCCGATTATTGTCCAATAATCCATGGTATAGACCTGGCAGCTCATTGTAGACCAGCTCTTCAGCTTGGTGGAGATTACTATGATTTTATGTGCTTAAAGACGAACATCTCTGAAAAAAGGAAAGAAAAATCAAAATGGGCTTTTGTAATAGGTGATGTCATGGGTAAAGGGATTCCAGCCGGTCTTTTAATGACTATGTTAAGAGGAATGCTACGTGCAGAGGTTCTTACAGGTCTGCCTCCAGATAGAATTTTGCATGATTTGAATCAACTAGCAATAAATGATTTAGATCAATCGCATAGATTTGTGACATTATTTTATTCAGATTATGATCCTAGAACTAGAAAATTGAGATTCGCCAATGCAGCACATAATCCTCCTCTGCTTTGGAAAAATTCAGATCAGGAAATTATTAAATTAGATGCAAAAGGATTCGTACTTGGATTACAAAAAGATGCTGAATATCATTGTGGTGAAATCAAGCTTAATCAAAATGATTTAGTTCTTTATTACACAGATGGAGTAATTGATACTTCTAACTCTTTAGGACATAGATTTGATGAGGAAAGATTAATTAAAACTCTTACAAAATTATGTAAGCAATCTTATACATCCCAAGAAATCTTAAATAAAATATTTAAAAAGTTAGATGATTTTACAGGGCAAAATAGACATCTTGAAGATGATGCTTCGATGGTTGTTTTTCAATTGAAATAGATATTTTTTGTCACTTATATAAAAAAATGCTTTATTAGAGATACTTAAAGTTACAAATTTATATGTCAAAAGTTTGGAGTAAAAGGTTTGATAATTCACTTGACCCTTTTATTGAAAAGTTTAATGCATCAATTGGTTTTGATAGAAAGCTTATTTTAGAAGATCTAGATTGTTCGATTGCTCATGCGAAAATGCTTGGCAAAACAAAGGTTTTATCCTCTTCTGAAGCTTTGCAAATTATTAATGGTTTAGAGTTAATAAAAGTTGAGTATTTGGAGGGTAAATTTTCTCCTAAACCACCTTCTGAAGATATTCACTATTGCATAGAAGAAAAGCTGATAAGCCTAATTGGTGAAACTGGAAAAAAATTACATACTGGTAGAAGTAGAAATGATCAAGTTGGTACAGATATTAGATTGTGGCTAAGAAAAGAGATTGACAATATTGAAACGTTAATAACCGATTTGCAAAAATCATTCTTAAAACTTGCGAAATCCAATATTTATACCTTAATTCCTGGATATACCCACATGCAAAGAGCTCAACCATTATCTTTGGCTCATCATTTATTGGCATACATAGAAATGCTCCAAAGAGATCGTGAAAGGTATAAAGAGGTACGCTCAAGAGTTAATATTTCTCCATTAGGAGCTGCAGCATTAGCTGGAACGAAAATAAAAATTGATAGGCATTTTACAGCTGCAGAATTGGGTTTTAAAAAGATTTATAAAAATAGTATTGATGCAGTAAGTGATAGAGATTTTTGTATAGAGTTTGTTTCTGCATCTGCGATATTGATGTCTCATTTAAGCAAAATTTCAGAAGAAATAATTTTATGGGTAACTGATGAATTTTCTTTTGCAAAATTAACAGATAAATGTGCTACGGGAAGTAGCTTAATGCCGCAGAAAAAAAATCCTGATGTTCCAGAATTGATAAGAGGTAAGACAGGAAGAGTGTATGGACATCTCCAGGCATTGTTAACGATGGTCAAAGGGGTGCCACTTTCTTACAATAAGGATTTTCAAGAAGATAAAGAGCCAATATTTGATACTGCAGAAACAATATCCTCTTGTATTAAAGCAATGACTATTTTAATTAATGAGGGTATTGAATTTAATATTAAAAATCTATCTGATTCTGTAGAAAACGATTTTTCTAATGCTACTGATTTGGCAGATTACTTAGTTGCTAAAGATGTTCCTTTTAGGAATGCTTATCAAGTTGTTGGTCAAATGGTTAAATATTGTCTGGAGAGAAAAATGTTATTTAAAAATCTCAAAATTGAAGAATTTAAAAAATTTCATCCCGAATTTGATGAGGATGTTTTTGTGGATCTTGAACCTCTTAATGTCGTTAAATCAAGAAATAGCGAAGGTGGTACAGGTTTTGTTCAGGTCGAAAAGGAGGTAAATAATTGGCAAAAAAGATTGTTACTGTGAATCTCAATTATTTTTCTACAACAAGGGTATGCTTTGAAGTAGAATAGTAGAGCAATATTATGAGACTACTGATTGTAGTTTTTTTATAAGGTAAATTTTCTGTTGAGTTCAAAGTGAGTATTTTTGTTGGCAATTTGCCGTTCCGCGCAGAGCGTGAAGATGTTATACAGTTGTTTTCCCCTTTTGGTGAAGTTTTAAATTGTTCTCTTCCCTTGGAGAGGGACACTGGAAGGAAAAGAGGATTCGCATTTATTGAAATGGCAGATGAAGAAATTGAGTCTAAAGCTATTGATGGTTTGCAAGGGACGGAACTTATGGGTAGACCATTAAGAATTAATAAAGCTGAGCCTAGAGGTTCTGGTGGATCTCGTAGAGGAGGAAGAGGAGGCTACGGTGGTGGCAATAATGGTGGCTATGGAGGCGGCGGCTACGGCGGTGGCAATAATGGTGGCTATGGAGGCGGCGGCTACGGCGGTGGCAATAATGGTGGCTATGGAGGAGGCGGCTACGGCGGTGGCAATAATGGTGGCTATGGAGGAGGCGGCTACGGCGGTGGCAATAATGGTGGCTATGGAGGCGGCGGCTACGGCGGTGGCAATAATGGATCTAATAGTTCTAACTCTAATAAATCTTCTGGAGCAGAAGGTTGGGAAGACAGGAGTTTTGGAAATTCTTCTGATAACTCTGAATATGAAAATGGTAGGAGTAGAAGAAAAAGGGGAGTGTCTAATGAGAGTAGTGCTTCAAACGAGATAAATTAGTAACCCATTTCTTCAAGCGCTGTCGTTAATTTAAAAAGATATTCAATATTTAATTCTTTTTTTATAGATTTATTTGAAATTTGATTTCTCCAAATTTTCGCTTTTGGTATACCTTCAACTAAATTTATAAGATGCTTACAAATATCCCAAGATTTTCCTCCATTACTTAAATGAGCATCTATGTACGGAATTAAGGAGAAAATAATATTTGAAGCAGGTTTGGGTTTTTTATCTATTTTATAAATCCTTTGATCAATTTCAGACCATCTCAACGGATGTTTATAAATTGAACGTCCAATCATTACCCCATCAAAATCATTCAATGCTTTTAATGATTCATCGATATTTGTTAAACCCCCATTGATTTCTATTAATAATTCTGGATTTGATTTTTTCAATTTTTTTACTACATCATAATTT
>JFMF01000462.1 GCA_000635535.1 Prochlorococcus sp. scB243_496M6
GCTTCATCTATACCATTATTTTTCATTTCGTTAACAACTTCCTTTATCTCTTCTGAAAATTCTTTCTTAGCTATCAGTGTCACATCCTCGGTATCAACGGCAATTATATCAGTAACTCCTAAACCAACAAGAAGTCTATTTTCAGATCTAAAAAAACTATCCTTCACCTTCTTCAAATGAACATTGCCTTGTATCAAATTGCCTTGATCATTTTTATCTTCATTATCCCATAATGATT
>JFMF01000463.1 GCA_000635535.1 Prochlorococcus sp. scB243_496M6
TTCTACTTTTTCTACTTTTTTAACTTTTTTAACTTTTTTATTTTTTTTATCACTAAATTTTTTGTTTTCTTTTTCTAAATTTATATCGTTTTTATTTTCAGGACCATTTTTTAGCTTTTCTACTTTTTCTACTTTTTCTACTTTTTTAACTTTTTTAACTTTTTTATTTTTTTTATCACTAAATTTTTTGTTTTCTTTTTCTAAATTTATATCGTTTTTATTTTCAGGACCATTTTTTAGCTTTTCTACTTTTTCTACTTT
>JFMF01000464.1 GCA_000635535.1 Prochlorococcus sp. scB243_496M6
AGTATCCTTTTAGGGACAAAGTTCAAGGCAAAATTTTACTTAGGAGAAAATAAAACACAAAATGCTCCAAAAAATATCCGGCCTTTGTCAACTTTTAATATTATTGGTGATTCTCATTCAAATGATATCTATGATCTTCTATGGAACAACGGTTCCTTCATTGTTAAGCATTATGCAGCAGCGGAATGTCCTTTTCATATTGAGAAATGCGGAGGAAGTTCTAAAAGTATGAAAAAATTAATTTCTTCTTTAAAAGAAGGAGATGTTATCATTTTTGCCTCAAAATATCTCTCAAGAATAAAAAACAATACATTAGATTATGAGTACAAAATGACTGAATTTTTTAAATCAACTCTTCCTTTACTGAATAAAAAAGGAGCAATAACTATTCTTAAATTGCCACATCCAAATGTCAATCCTCCCAAAGTTTCGAATGGACTTATATGTAAAAAGGAAATTTATAGACCAAATTTAGATCCGAATTGTTTTGTAGAAGGGACTCCAAAAAGTAATTTTACAAATGATATGAAAATTACTATTTATCCAATTTTAAAAAACCTACAAAAAGAATTTCCTCGTTTGCTTTATTTGGATATTTCTGATGTTACTTGCCCTGAAGATTATTGCTTTCCAGTAAATGAAAAAAATCAGTACTTAAGAGACTCAAATCATCTATTCATTTCTTCACCAGAATTATCAGACGGATTAGTTAATAAGCTTAATTTAGTTCTGAGTAAGAACGACTCTTAAAAAAAGTATGTTGGAATATATCTATACTCTTAAATATAGAGATTAATCTTAAAAAATTTTGATGAGCAAAAAGTAAGATAAAAATTTAGTTTTCTTATAAAAGAATACTATTAAGATCGAAATAACTATTAATTATTACCTTTTTTAGACTAATGAAAACATCTTCGTTTTTTTCCTCATGTTGAACAACTCTATAATTGTCTATGTCTTTGCCAAAAGGAAGAATAAGATTGATCTTTTCTGAAGATTTATTTTTTTTATCTTTCATCATACCAATTTTCATCAAATCAAAATCAACATATTTTTTGCACCAATATTCTTTAGATTTTAGAAGTAATACATTTATTAATTTAATATGATCACCATAAAAGCTTGGATCCAGATATTTATTTTTAATAGAAAATTTAAATGCTAATGAGCAACCTATAATTACTGCTATTCCATGAGGAATTGCATAACTACTCGCTAACTCTATTGCATGCCCATAAGAATGGCCTAGATTTAAAGCTCTTCTTGAGGTTTGATCAAATTCATCGTTTTCAACAAATTTCTTTTTAACTAATAAATTTTCTTCAACAACCTTTAAGATATTACTGGAATTAAATTCATAAAAAAGAGAAGGTAAAGTTTCCATGAACGTTTTATTTATTACATTATTTTGCAGAGCATAATGTAATATATCTCCTGCTCCTGATAAATATTGTTCAGTAGGCAAATTTTCAAGTAGTTTAGGATATATATATATTAATCTTGGGGCGTAAAATAAACCGACTTGATTTTTGGCTGAATTTACATTTATTGAGATCTTACTGCCTATACAACTATCTGCCATTGACAATAAAGTTGTAGGAATATAAACCCATTCTATTCCACGTCTTATGAGAGCAGCACAAAGTCCTGATACATCTTGTAAGACTCCTCCTCCAAAAGTTATTATTCTTTTTGGTGTATTGTTGTTTTTTAAAATTAATTCTATCAATTTTGAAACTTTAGAAATATCTTTCTGCTCTTCTGAAGCTTTAATCTGATAGAAATTACTTATTTCATAATTTCTAATATCAAAAAATTTATAAAAGATTTCAGTTAAATTTTTATCTACAATAAATATATCTTCTTCAAGGCATAAAGATAGGCTTTTACTATCAATATTAGTTGAGTTACTAAAAAATAAATTAGTTTCTCCCCTATGATGAATAATTTTCATAATATGCTAAATCCATTATCAATTTTAATTGATGTTCCCCTAAAGGAAGTTAATTCTCTAAGTGATTCAATTGTTCTTAGAATTTCATTCATTTGAATATACCTATTTTTAGAATTAATCCTATTCTGCTTTGCCCTAATAATGGGATCATTTTCAGTTTTACGTGATAATGGGGTATCAACCCAACCCAAATCAAGACAATTTGCATAAAATGGTTTATCAACAAATTCACTAGTCAAATGCCTCAAGAAACTATTTATCGAAGATTTTGTAGAACCATAAATAGCTCTAAATGGTGCACTACATGAAGCCCAAATTGAAGAAGCATAAATTATGTTTAACCTATTAACAAAATCATGTTGCGCAATAATTTCTTTTGAAAGCAAAATCATAGAAATTGTATTGACATTGTATAGTTTATTAATCTCATCAAGCTTATAATCAGTGATTGGTCTGGTAACATTAAATCCAGCCATATAAATTAATGTATCAATTTTTGGGAATACACTATTTCCATCATTTTTTATATAGTCAATTATCTTTTCAGTAGAATCTAAATTAGATAAATCATAATTTAAATTTATATAGTTTTCATACTTATCTAAATCAGGTGTAGATCTTCTAGAAATACCAATAACATAATTATTTTTTTTACTTAAAAAATAATGACATAATGCATTGCCAATTCCACTTGAAGATCCCGCGATAAGAATAGTAGATTTATTTTTGTTCATTTAAATAATTCTTTTATTCAAACTTAACTCAGCATTCTTAGAAATAACTATACTAAACACATAAGGTGAAATAAAAACTTAAACAAGCAAAGAACATTTGATAAGATTGCATAATTAATTTAAAAAATAATAACTTATTAATTTATTCTTTATTTCGCAATAAAAATAACAAAATCATCAGAGAGATATAAGAAAAAAATAAAAATTATCATTTAATAAAGTTGATAATTATAGCAATAAAGTAATATTTAATTTCTTAACCTATCACTGAGAAATTCAATTTCCTCACTAGAAATATTTAGTGGAGGACGTAATCTAATAGATCTTGGAGGGGTAGGATTATGAAGTATCATTTTTTTAGTTAAAAAACTAGAGTATTCATTCATCTGAAAATCATGTTTAAATTTTATACTCATATAGGTTCCAAATATACTTATTTTAAATTCATATTTATCTAAAGAATGTAATAAATTTTCTTTTAAATCATTTAAATTTTTCATTATTCTATTCTTATTAGTCTCTATGTAATCATTAGTATGTTTTATTAAAAATGTCCCTCTCGTCAAATCGATAAGTGATCCATCAAAAGTTGACGATAATATTTTTGGAGAATCATTATTAAATACTAACTCAAGAGATTCGTTTGATATAAAGCCAGATACTTGGAATCTTTTTCCAAAAGTAATAATATCTGGTTCAGGAAGATTAAAATATTGATAACCCCACATTTTGAGAAGAGGATATAAACCAGTTTGAATTTCATCGTAAACTAGAAAGCAATTAGAATTTTGTTTAAAATTCTTAATTTTATGAATGATTTCATTAGATAAAGATTCATCACCTTTTGTGCATTTGAGCGGTTCAACAAAAAAAACATTTAAGTAATTTTTATCCAATAAATATTCATGACTTTTATTATCTAATAATTCAACTTCAAGATTGGTTGAATCCTCAATGAAGTTTGTTCTATTAAACGCGCTATTAGCAATTTTGGTTAAATTTAATGAAAGGCCTGCAATGCCATGATATGAACCAGCAATTACAAAAAACTTAACCTTTTTTTTCTCTATAAAGCCCTTGTATAAAAAAGATTTAATTATTTGTTCATTTGCTAAACCACCATTTTCAGCAAAAGAAATATTCTGAAACTTATTGCCAACTATATTTTTCAATTCTTTACTGAAAAGATCCACCTCAGAGTGATTAAAGGCACATAAAGGACTTCTCTCAGAAAATAAATAAGATTTTTCTATGAAATGATCTTTAATTGGTTGATAATTATGTCCAAAGGGTAAAGAAGAATAGTTTCCAAAAATATCAATCCATTGATTACCTTTTTTGTCAATCAGTTTGATTCCTTTAGATAATGACAAGTCGGGTTGCAATACATTATTAAAACCAAGATGAGTCTTCAAAATATTTTATACCTCGTAAGAGTGAACTACATCTTGCCTGCTTACCGCAAGTCTAATAGCAGATTCACTTCCTATAGCTGTGATTTTATGCCATACACCTCGTGGAATAAGAATTAAATCACCTTGTTTAACAATATGCTCATCTTTATTTATTTTAAAGTTCCAAGTTCCTTTGAGTATTAACCAAAATTCATCCCAATCGTAATGACAATGCCAACGATTACCTTCTCCAGGCAACTGTGAAATCAAACATGCGCTATTGCTATTGGTATTGATAGCGCGATAAATCCAAGACTGATCTGTTGAGCCTTCCTGAATCAAATTATTTATATTAATTACTAACTTATTCTCCTTATCAAAAGTTGATTTCTGTACTCCATCCTTAACTAATATATTAGGGACATGGACTTCATTAAATGTAAACTTGCCATCCCAATATTTAACTTCAGGTGGAGTAATATATTTTGATTTTTCTCTATTTTCTAATGCTAGCTCTGCAAGGGTAAAGTCTTCAGGATTATCAACATCGATCGATTCAATTGTTGACAATTCATAAAAACCTCTAGTCCCCTTTCCTCCGTGATAACCAGCTTTATCTAATTCTTTATAGTTAGATAAATAAGTTTTAACCTCCCAAGACATTAATCCGCAAGCATATGTATAAACGGGTTTTAAATTTTGAGACGGTGGAGTTTGTTCTAAAAAATTAAAGTTAATTTCTTTCTCATTATAAACCGACTCAATTTGATGCTTAGAAACACTTATAAAAGTGTCGTATTGTTTTGATTTATCATAAAAATCTGATATGGTTTTACCTTCAACAAGAGGAGACGTTGCTAAAAATTGGTAAATATAATCGCAACTTATATTTGATATAAAATCAAATAAAAAGTCATCATTAGTAGATGAATCTTTAGATAAGTTGGGATCTCTTTTATAGAATTGAATACCAAAATGCCTAGCTACAGATTCAAAACAAGTATCTTCAGAATTTATATAAATATTATTTTTATCAAACCTTTGAGAATCGATAACTGACTTAATTATATAGAAGCATAGAGGTAATCCTCTGAGGATTCTAATATTTTTTTTTGGAACTCTTTTAGATCCCATCCTTAAAGGGATCATAGCTACTGAATTCATTTTTAAAATACTAAGAATGCCCTATTATTAGGAATAAGCTTAATTATATATTATTAATGTGCAACTCTTTTGTGAAACTGCATAATTAGAATCTCCCTAAATAAGAAGGTTTAAACTCTTAAATTTCCACAAAATTTAATCTAAACCCTTTTTCTCTAATTTGAAAAAATAATGATGCATTAGATAAAATAAAAAATATTTCTTATAATAGAATAAAATAATAAATCTTTTTTTTCATTATTTTTAAACTCTTTCTTTAGTTTATTTATGTCTTTTTATTAAATGACCCTCTAAAGCGTCAGCAATTATTTATGTAATTTAAAAAATCACCCCTATTTGACATTATAAGCAATAAAATAATTACAGGAATAAATAAAAAAATGAAAAAGGTAAGAATTGATTTTGAAAACATTTCAGATAAATGTGAAGAAGTCATAAATACTTCTGCTTACGACCAATTAGTAAAAAAAATTAGCAACGCTCATAAAATATATCTCTTCGGTAATGGGGGTCTTCATTATGTTGCAAGCCATATGGCCACAGATATGACAAGATTGATCCCTAATAAAGTGGTCTACTCTTACGATAGTGTTGGATTTATTACTTCAAGTGCAAATGATTACGGATTTAATGAACTATTTGTTCGCTGGCTAGAAACAACCTCTGTTGTAGATGTTCCTAATGACTGTTTAGTTATTGGCTTATCTTGCTCTGGAAACTCAGTTAATGTAGTTAAGGCTTTACATTGGGCAGATGAGAATAAATTTGAAACTTTTATGATTTCAGGACAAAAGTCTCAGATCTTGGAAAATAGAATTCCTGAACTTACTTTCAACTGCGAATATTTTCATACAGTAGAAGTTCTATGTATGATGATTTTCTATGATATGATCCACCAAACTGATAACAAATGTCCATCCATAAGAGGCGAGAAGAATCGCATGAAAGATTCAGAATTGAGAGTTCTTAATTGAACAAAGCAAAATGATTCATGATAGTTGAGAAAGCCATAGTGTTAGGGATAAGAATATAAGGGCGTTAAAATTTAAGCCATTAATTTCATATTTTATTTAAAGTCCTAAATACTTATTTACCTGTTAAACAATTTAAACTCAGTATTTATTTAAGTTAAAGATAAATTTTTCATTTGTGATTATCTTTGCTTTATTTAGTACATATTAAATCAATTAATTTATTATAATCAGAAACTAGTTTTGTATTAATTGCAAATAAGTCAGTTTGCATAATTCCTTTTTTCCTTGCTGACCATAGCCACTTATTATAAGAAAAGTTATTTTTTTCTTTATTTCTAATTGCAATATTTACTTCTTTTGATGTAGACAATATTGAAGAGGATATTTTTTTTAAACCAAGATTAGTAAATTCTTGATCTTTTGTCCCAAGGCACATATAGTTTGTATCAAACAAAATAAATTCATTCTCTCGAAGAAATTTAAGAATTCTATAATCTCCAGAATATTCAATCCATAGGAATTTTGTTTTGGATAGATATTTACTCATTCCTTTTAGAGCAAGATATTCTCCGCCTTGAAGATCTAACTTTATAAAATCTATATTGTCTTCTTTTAAAAAATTATCTAATTTAATACAATCTACAAAAAAAGTTTGCAAATTAATTTTTGATTTATTTCTTATTAAATGTAAAATTTTAAATTTAATTCTTTTTAAAAATTTTTTTAATATACTTGATGCTTCAATATAACCAAGAGAGCTATATCCTACCATTCCCTTTTCAGCCCACTTGTCTTTCTTTGATACTACACTTGGGATAGTAAATTCTTTGACAACATTCTCGTTATATAGTGCTTTATCAATCAATTTTATTCTTGAATCTAAATTCTTAAAAAACCTATGATTTCCCTGAAATGGTTCGAATGCGTAAATTAAACCATTCAGGTTTGTATATTTGCAAATATTTTTAGAAGTTTCACCAAACCCAGCGCCGCCATCAATAGAAATATTTAAAGGACCAATTGTGTCTTTTATAACTTTTAAAACCTGTACAAAATCTGTGATCTTGTTTTTTGAGAGGATATTATTAACATATATACCCATTAGCTGGTTTTTATAAAAATCATTGTTTTTTATTTTACCTTACGTAATTAAATAAGAAAGAAAAAAATTGATTGTTCTTAAAGTTATTAATAAAATTTATATAAAAAATTTATATAAATTTTTGAAAGAAAAAAATTTTTTGAAGTTACTTTTTTGCAAGGCAAAAAACACCAAATGCTAATTTATGTGAATCATATTTATTTATAATAAAAAAATCAAATTTACTTAAGATTAATCCAAATGAGAGTTTCCAAGCAAAAGAGATATATTTTCCTAAAGGTAAATAATTTTTTAGAAATTCTTTAATCATTGAAGACAAGGCAAAGCATGGACCACAAGCTGTTCCAGAATCTATTATGGTAAATCCACTATCTTTTACTAATTGTTCTAAACCTGTAAGAGTGATCCCTCTATAGTGATGAGGATAACCGTGATAAGTTTGGAGAAAAGGAACAGCTATAAATAGCAAAGAATTATTTTTTAAAACTCTATAAAATTCTTTGGTTGCAGCTTCTGGATTACTTAAATGCTCCAAGACTGCTCTACATAAAATGTGATCAACTACATTATCTTTATAAGGTAATGAATGAGCATCTGATATTAAATCTACGTTTTCCCAAGGACCTATATTTAAATTTGTTTCGCCATAATCCCTTGTTGGACCACCTCCAACTCCAAGTATAAGTTTATTTTTTGCAAGCCTAGAAATTCTTTTCTCAGCTTTTACACATTTTTTTGAAAAAATAGGATCTATAAAATATGATAAAAACTTTCTAATAGAATTTTTAAATAAATAGATTTTGTTTGTAGAACTTTTTTTCATTATATTCTTGATCGACATTTGCGTAATATTCTGCGGTAGGCGAATTTCCAAAGTTGATGCTAACAATATCATTGCAATCTTTTTTTTGATTAATTTTAATAGGTTTAAATCTAAATAGTTTTTTGTCTAGTTGAGTTTGTAGAGAAATTCTAGGGGGTTTATATACCATGCTAAAAAATAATTATTTTTAATTTATTATAAGGTTACCTTGAAACAGATTTGATTATTTAAAATATATTAAATTAACTTATTCCATTGTAAGCAATTATGAGAGATTTTTTATTTTAGCTTAATTTATTTCTTCTATAAACTTTTTGAAATGTGGAATTAGTAGATCTACCCATTATCCGCTATGTGATCGTCATCAAAAAAATCTTCTTTTTTACTATCTTTAAATTTTAAATTTCAGTAATGTTAATTAAATTATTTTGATTTTCTCGAATTAATTAAAGCATCTTTAATTTATTTTCCAAGATCAGCTTTGGTACAGCCTTTAAGAATTTCAGTTACTTTATACCCAACCTATTTGCAAGACTTACTGGTCGCAGAAGAGGTCGCTGAGAGGTCATATTTTGCGATATTTTACCTTATCAAAACGTATTGTTATCTTATGAAAATTAGTCAAACTATTTGGTATAACAAGCGAAAACCTTGATGGAGCCAAGCGGAATTGAACCGCTGACCCCCTGCATGCCATGCAGGTGCTCTACCAGCTGAGCTATGGCCCCAAACCTCGAAACGTCAGTCATATCAATCAATCCAAAGATTTCTTTCGTAACGTCCGTAATTCCTATAGTACTTTATAGCGTTTGATTATTGAAATCTGCACCTTAAAATGCACCTAGAGATTTACAAGTTGTAGCATGCTTTATGGGTCTGTTCTAAAGCAATTCCGCACCTACTTAAAAAGTCAGGTTGGTCATGGCTGGAGTGTAGAAGGAAGAAAAAGCAAAAGAAAAAGAAATGCAAAAAGAAAAAATGTTCAAACTGGAAAGGGGGTAAATGTATTTGTTATGGCCAATAGACTAGGTACGGTGATTGAAAGTCGATATAAAATTGGAGAGATAAAATCCTCTTTTTTTGTGAAAAAATTATTATACATTTTTCTAGTGTTGATGTGTTTTGCTACTGGTAATTCATACTCATGGGAAAAGGTACTTGTTCCAGACTATGTAGATAAAAAAACAAAATCTCCTTGGAATTTTTCTGAGGACTTTGAAAATCAAGAAGAAGGAAAATTAAAAGTTGCTAATCCTAACCCTTCATCCTCAAATCCTCCTTCTGGTGGGGGTATAGAAAAATCATTCAACCAAATATTTCGACTCTACGATAAGGGAGCAGGTTTAAAACCATATACAGTTAAAAAAGATCTTGATGGCAATAAGTATCTTGAAGTTACAGTGAAACATAGATGGAATAATGATCCTCTTAAAGAAGGGACAGGAAAAGAAACAGAAAGAGCAATATTTGAGACAAAGCAAAGAAGCACTTTAAATAAAGAAATATGGATTGGTTTTAAAACAAGACTGCCTGAAGATTTTAAACATACAGATGGCAGAGTAACATTTTTTGAATTTAAAAATCGACTTGTATCTATTAGAACGCATCCTCTTGTAAGAATAAGTTTTGATGATGCTGGAAAAACATTAA
>JFMF01000465.1 GCA_000635535.1 Prochlorococcus sp. scB243_496M6
TTGTCCCTAAAAGGATACTTGTAGAAGATGCTGTTAAAGAAATAAGTAAACCTATTCCAATGGTGATTAATTTTTTTGGAGCCCATTGAATTCTACGAGTCCTTTTTTCTATCAATTCATATGAAAGAACTGATAATAGGATAATAATTAAAAGTAAAGGCAAAATTGTTACTCGATTTATTCCAATTGACCATCTTGCAAGTGAAATGATACCCCAGTGCCAAAGATAAAGGGGGTAAGAAATAAGACCTATATAAATCACTTTAGAATTTGTGAAAAATCTATATGCTATTGTTTTTTCTTTCAAGCAGGCAATTAGAGTTGACGTAAGAATAACAACTGCAATAGTTGATATTGCACCAGCTGAAATTGGCAAATACATCACTGAGATTATTAATATCAGAACTAAAAGTGGAGGAGTCTTCTCTAGAGACTTTTCTATTGCCGCATGCCTCTGAAATCCAAGAAATATAAGACTTCCAGTTGCCATTTCCCAGAACCTAGTAGGCATCAAAAAATATGTTGCAGCAGGGTTTGTTGAGTAAAAACTAATAAATGCTATACAAGATATCGTTGACAGAAATCCAACTAAAAGAAAGAGGTTCCGTACTCCAAACTTATCTTTTCTAGCAAATCCAGAAAACCAAGCAAATATAGGGAAAAGAATATAGAATTGTTCTTCAACGGCTAACGACCATGTATGAGTGAAAGGATTCATTGACGCTTCAAACCCCCAATATCCTCCAACTAATGATACGATTTGTAAGTTTGATAATCCAAAAAGGGATAATGCACCCATTTTGTAGTATCCCCCTGCATTCTGGATAAAAAGGTGAATTAAAATAGAAATAATTATTACGTGAAACGCGAGCGCTGGAATTAATCTCTTAATTCTGCGTTCGTAGAATCCAATTATGAAATCCTTGAAATTTTCATTGGGTCTCCTTAGCAGTGAAGAAGTAATTACATATCCCGAAATTACAAAGAAAATATCAACACCGAGATATCCTCCTGGAAGAATTTCTTTATTAAAGTGATTAATTATTACGGCAATAACTGCAAATGCCCGTAAACCATCAATTTCTGGACGATAGAGACTTTTACGTGGCATATACTTAAAGTAAATTTTCGTTAATATAGTGAAATTTTAAAACCACTACTTAGCTTATGTAAATTTTCTTATAATTTTGAGAAAAATATTAAATTATTCATAATAAACATTATCAAAAGGTTCATTTAGAAAGGTTTTATTTTTTTTTAAGTAAACATTCTTAAAAATAATTTTTAAAAAAAATTTTTTTTTAACTTTACTAGACCATAGGTGAATTTTATTTATTAAATAGAAACTGAGTGGATGTTTAAATACAGGGAATTCATAGCTCAAATCAAATATAAAGAAGTAATATCTTCACCTATTTTTTATTCCTGTTTTGCTTCTATCCATAATGATTATTATTGAAGGTTTTCTCATCTTTAATCACTTAGAAAATTTCAAAATTAAAGCTGAGTGGATGGAACAATCAGAAATGACTTATGACAGAGAATTAGAAGTTTATTAATGAAATCTAAAATATAATTTATTCGTAGGCAACGCTTCAAGTGAAACATTGCTTCTTGTAAGAGGGACTGCAAATGTTGTGGTAGCTAGTAATTTTGGGATAGGTTGTTATTGATTATTTGAAGCTTTATAAAAGATAAAAAATCTTTTATAAAAGTTTTATCTTGTGAACTAGTTTTAATGGCTTTTTTATTAGCAGTAGCCTTATTCAATAATAATAATGGTACAATTGTTCATCGAGTTCATGCACGATTAATAGACTTAAAAGAGGTCTAAAAATTGCTTAATATAAATTAAAATTAACATTTTATAAAAGTTTATACTTATACGATTTAATTGATAGTATTAATTCTAAATAGAAAATACTTTTAAATAAATGAATTTAAAGTTAGATATTAATAGTTCAATTAGTATATTGCCATTAATAAGAAACTTAAGAAAAAATATCAGAAAGAATAGATTTAAAAAAATTTATTTAAGTTTTTTAGTAATTTTTTTAACAGGAATATTTGAATCTTTAACTTTGACTTTAGTTGGTCCATTCCTTACATCAATATCAAATCCAGATTTGCTTTATCGGAACAAATATATAATTTTTCTTTTTAATAATTATGGATTTATATTTAATAATCAGATTGTTCTTTTATGTATTTTATTGTTTTGCATGGCTGCTTTTATGGCAGCGATATTTAGAGTATATTCTCTTTGGCTAAATACAAAACTAGCATCTACGCTAGCAAGTGATTTAAGCTGTGATGCTTATAGGAAAACTATATATCAAGAATACCTAGTTCATATAAGTAGAAATAGTAGTGAAACTATAACTGCAATCGCAACACATGTTAGTTATACACACACATTTTTAGATTCGACAATACAACTTTTATCTTCAATAGTTGCAAGTGGATTTATTATCCTTACACTGTTAATCGTTAATTGGAAAATAGCTTTATTATTATCATTTATATGCAGTTCTTTATACTTAATTATAGCTTTTTTAACAAAACCAAGATTAAAACGAAATAGTAAACTTATAGCATCTAAAAGTAGAGAACAGCTAAAAGCTCTTCAAGAAGGTTTGGGGGGTATTAGAGATATTATTCTAGGAAATCTCCAGGAAGATTATTTAAAAAAATATAACTCTGCTGAAAGACCATTAAGAAGAAAAGTTGCAAATAATTATTTTATTGGAGGATCTCCAAAATATATTCTTGAATCTTTTGGCATTATCACAATAGGTTTATTATCTTTGTTTTTAATAAAAAACGTTGAAGAAAGAAGTTTTGCGAATATCATAAATTTACTTGGAATATTTGCACTGGCCGGACAGAAATTGATTCCTACCTTGCAACAAGTATATGTAAGTTTTTCTGTGATGAGGTCAAATAGTGCCTCTCTTAGGTCTCTTTTGGATATTCTTGATCTTGAAATTCCATACTATAATTTTAGAAAGAAATTTTCTAATGATAAAGAATTTTTTTGGAATAATTTGAGTCTTAGAGATATAAGATTCAGATATCCAACAAATTCTTATTCAACTTTCAGCGAACTTAATTTAGAAATTAATAAAGGCGAAAAATTGGGAATTGTAGGGACAACAGGTAGTGGTAAAACAACATTAATTGATTTGATGATGGCTTATCTAAAACCTACATCAGGAAATATTTTTTTGGATAATATACCATTGCATCAGAATAATGATAGATCCCAAATAAATAATTGGCAAAATCAAATTTCATATGTACCTCAGGAAATTTATTTGAAAGATGACTCAATTGCTAGAAATATTGCAATGTTATATTCTGATGAAGATATTAATTTTGACCTACTTTATGAGGTTTGTAAAAAGGCTCAATTAACTCAATTTATAGAGAGTTTAGAAAATAAATATGATACCTATGTTGGAGAAGATGGTGTCTTTTTAAGTGGTGGGCAAAAACAAAGAATAGGAATTGCAAGAGCTCTTTATAGACAATCCAAGGTAATCTTTTTGGATGAGGCAACTAGTGCTCTGGATATTGAAACTGAATCAAAATTAATTGGAGAGTTATCAAAAATGACTGAGGATTTAACAATAATAATAATTGCACATAGATTGGAAACCTTGAAATTCTGTAGTCGCATAATAAATCTAAGCGGAAATAAAAATTCACCAATTTTAGAAAAATTTGATAATCTTGAAAATCTATAAAAGAAGCTAAAAACTATAATCTTGACTTTTCATAAGTCTCTAAATTATCATTTGAAAATATTTATACAATAAAATCTCTTTTCTTTATAAACAAATTTATTGGTTAATACATCAATAAATTCAAGTCAAAAGATATAGAAGTTTATTCAATTTTAAAGCGCGGAGTTTTGAATGAAAAAAGAAAGATCTAAGAAGTTAGGATATAAAAATTTACAAGAAATTAAGAACAAATTTATTGGAGAAAGTATTTGTATTATTGGAAATGGTCCATCTTTATCAAAAGTAGATTTAAATAAAATTCGTTTTAAAACTATGGCGATGAATAGAATATCATTGCTTTACAAAGAACAAAACTGGATCCCAGATTTTTTTGTTAGTACAACAATAATGCCATTACATTCAAATGTTTGGAGAGAGGATATTATTAAATCTCTCAATTTAGTAAATAATTCATTTGTGTCAAATGAAACCTCCGATTATTTACCATCCTCTAAGAGTTACTATACGTTTGACTGTAAATGTGGAAATATGGGGTATTTTGGTGAAAAACCTTCATTAGATTTATGGACTGAGAATTGTGATATTGAGCCAATATCTAAATTTGGTACATCTTTATTAGTGGCTTGTCAGCTTAGTATTTTTATGGGATTTAAATGTATTTATTTAATTGGCTGTGATATGGGTTGGAAAAATACCTCTTATTTTGAAAGAGGACTAAATAAAATAAAAAAAATGAGCTTATTAAAAAATTTTGTAAATAATAATGAAATATTGAAAAAAACTTTTAAAAAAGGTATCCATAACGAAGTTAATAACAATTTAGAACATTTTAGCAATTCTTATGATACCCCTTGGAGTAATGGATACCTTATAAATAAAAATATGCTTGTTGCACATGAGGTTTTATCAATGGCCAGCAAAAAATATAAATTTCAGGTGTTCAATTGTACTCTAGGAGGTTATCTTGAAATTCATCCTCGACTACCTTTAGACTATATATTGAAAGATTAGTAAAAATATTAGAAAATAATTAATAAATCTACTTAATTTGATTAAGGTTTATTAATTCAAAAATTTATGGAAAAATTGAAGTCACAATATTGGGTTATGGTCACAGGCGCTGGTGGAGGTATTGGAGAAATTGTTGTAGAAAAATTGTTGGATAATAACTATAAAGTAATTTGCATTGACAAAAAAAAACCAATTTGTAGTTTAAAGAATAAATTAGATAATACTAATTATTTAGAAAATGTAGAATATTTAGAAATTGATTTAAACACATTAGTAAAAGATAATAAAGATAAAAACTTTGCGGAAAAAAAGATATTCGATTGTCTAAAAGACAAAAAATTAATTGCAATTGTTCATTTGGCAGCAATTCAAAAGTTGGCGAATTTTTCAGAATTAAGATTAGAAGATTGGAGGTCTTCCTTTGATATTAATTTATTTGCACCAGTAGAAATTAATAAAATATGCTTGCATAATCTTATTGAAAATAATGGTTCAATAGTTCACGTAGGTAGTATACATAGTAACCTTACAAAACCGTTTTTTTCCCTCTATGCCACAACAAAAGCAGCAATCAAAGGTCTTACTAAATCAATGGCAGTAGAACTTGGGAGTAAAGTTCGTGTTAATTGCATTGAACCAGCAGCTATATCTACAAAAATGTTGGAGCAAGGATTTGAGAATGATTTATATCTTAAAGACAGATTAAATTCCTATCATCCAACAGGTTCAATTGGTAATCCAAGTGATGTGGCAATGTCAATTCTTTACCTTATCGATTCGGAGAATAGGTTTCTTAACGGGTGTATAATAAATCTTGATGGAGGGATAAGATCTAGACTTCATGATCCGAATTAAAGTATGAAAAATATATTGGTTACTTGCCCACCAATGCTTGGTATTATTGATCAATTTTATGATTATGCTGATGAATTAGGATTAAAGATTAAAGCCGCAAAAGTCTCTCAAAGTTTAACGGTTAAAGAACTTGTTGAGATTGTCCCCAAATATGATGGATGGATAATAGGAGATGATCCTGCCTGTAGAGAAGTTTTAGAGGCAGGGAAAGAGGGTAAATTAGCAGCGGCTGTTAAATGGGGTATAGGTGTTGATAATGTAGATTTTAATGCCTTTAATGATTTGGAAATACCTATTAAAAACACTCCAGGAATGTTTGGAAATGAAGTTGCAGATATTGCTCTTGCTTATTTAATAGCTCTTTCAAGACATATAGTAGAAATTGACCAATCAGTAAGAAAAGGTAAATGGATTAAACCAATCGGAATTTCATTAAAAGATAAAGTCGTAGGATTAGTAGGCTTTGGAGATGTTGGACAAAAGTCAGCCAAAAGACTAATTGCTTGCGAGATGAAAGTTATAGCCTATGACCCTTATTTTTCTGGAAAAGTTGATTATGGGGAACATTTAGAATTTGAAAAATGGCCAAATTCATTAGATAAATGTGACTTTTTAATATTGAATTGTGCTTTAACTAAAAGTAGTTATCATTTGGTAAATTCTGAATCTATAAAATTAATGAAAAAAGGTATAAGTATCATAAATGTCGCCAGAGGACAAATTATTGAAGAAAATTCTATAATTAAGAGTTTAGAAAATGGGCATATTAAATCTTTAGCTTTAGATGTTTTTGAAAATGAACCATTAGCATTAACTTCGCCTTTGATTAAAAATAAAAATACAATTTTAGGTTCTCATAATGCATCAAATACTTATGAAGCAGTAACTAGAACAAGCAAAAAAGCTTTAGAAATAATTGATAAATTATTAAGAAATTAATAATGGAAAGTGTCATCATTCATTACCTTGGGCAATCAGGT
>JFMF01000466.1 GCA_000635535.1 Prochlorococcus sp. scB243_496M6
AGATGCCCTTTGGAAATTTCCTGAAATTTTTATAAATAAAGCAATTGTTTTACCTATAAAACATGCATTAATTAGTGATGGAGAACTTTCAAATATTTCAGAGGTATTATCTCATCCTCAAGCATTAGCTCAATGTTCAGAATGGTTATCTGAGAATCTTCCAAATGCAATCCCTCTCCCAACAAATTCAACATCAGAAGCTG
>JFMF01000467.1 GCA_000635535.1 Prochlorococcus sp. scB243_496M6
TAATTAATGGAATTCCTGCTGTTGGGCAGAATTTATCGGTTATTGAATCAAATGCTGACCCAGATGGTTCAGGAACTCTATCTTATAAATGGCAATCATCATTAGATGGAACTACTTGGAGTCAAATAAGCAGTAACTCTACTTACTTAGTAACTTCAACTGATCAAGGCAAAAAAATTAGAGCCCTTCTCTCCTACACAGATGGTGAAGGGTTTTCTGAAGAAGTTGCCTCTTCTAGTGTTGATAT
>JFMF01000468.1 GCA_000635535.1 Prochlorococcus sp. scB243_496M6
GTGTTATAAAGAAAGCAATGAAAAACAGATTGCTTTTTCTAAATCAATAGATACTGGAGAGGGCCTTGGGTATTTTGAATTTAATAAAAATTATGATTCAAAATATTACGCTAAATTTGCTCTTAAAAGAATCATAAAGCATAAAAATAATTTAATAAAAGTTAATCCACATGATAAAGAATACTTTGAAGAATCGTTGAGATCAGCCTTAAAGAT
>JFMF01000469.1 GCA_000635535.1 Prochlorococcus sp. scB243_496M6
ATTA
Source organism: Prochlorococcus sp. scB243_496M6 (assembly GCA_000635535.1). The sequence continues at coordinate 5 of JFMF01000469.1, forward strand.
TTAGTTTTTATTCCGCTTATATTTTCTTTCGGCAAAAGAAGTTATATTGCTTTTGATGAAGGTTTTTATGCATTACAAGCCAGATGGATATTAGAAAAAGGTAACTGGACAATTCCACTTTGGTGGGATGAATATGTTTTAGATAGAACAATAGGATTACAGTTTTTAATGGCAAGTCACAAGACTTATTTGGAAGAAATATTTTTTCTTCATATCTACCAACAACAATCGCTT
>JFMF01000470.1 GCA_000635535.1 Prochlorococcus sp. scB243_496M6
ATCTATGGTCATTTTTTCTGTAAAAAACAACCAATTTTGTACATTTTCAGGAGTATTTATAACTTCCTTTTTATTTAAATCAATTAAATTTTCTAACTTTTTAGAGTCAGATAAGCTGAAATTTGAAGATATGTCATCAATCAAAGTAATGGTATTGATAAAGCCCTTAACATCTAATAAATAACCTTTTTCACTAATAAAGCTGTATTCAAGTTGTGAAACTCTAAAGATTTGATCTCCTAATATGAGT
>JFMF01000471.1 GCA_000635535.1 Prochlorococcus sp. scB243_496M6
CCCCTACTAGCTGACTTTCATGACGATCTAAATTTTTAAAAACTATGCGAATGTATTTGTTGTTGTGATGCTTAAAACAACTGCAACAAAGAATATGTAAGGAACCACCTTAAGGGGTACATATCCTTGTCTTTTAGATATAAAATCCATTTATACAAACCCTGGAATAATTTGTCCTGTTGTTAGATATGCGCCAATAAGTGCAATAAAGCCAATCATCGCAAATCTACCGTTAAGCTTCTCAGCTACGA
>JFMF01000472.1 GCA_000635535.1 Prochlorococcus sp. scB243_496M6
AGTGAAGTTTCACTTTTTAAAATTATTTTCATATCCTATAAGTTACTAATTAAATACTAGTTTTAAATAATTTAACTAGGTTACTAAGTTGTTGATTCAAGACCCTTTGACCAATTTATTAATTGACAATCTATTTACAATGTATGAATGAACCACTTCTTTTATTTATGGAAGAAAAAGGATTTAACTTAACTCAAGGAGTTGCTTTGCTACTTTTGAAACCATTAAACTTGCCTGCTAATTACGTTCTAAATCTAATAATTTACATAACTAACCCGAGAAATAATATTGGTTATTAATTATGCTCCCCAAAGTAAAAAAAAATTGAATGAAAGTTCTCGAAAATATCGCATCCGATTTAGAACAAAGAATCGCTGATGCCTCAATTGGGAATAC
>JFMF01000473.1 GCA_000635535.1 Prochlorococcus sp. scB243_496M6
ATAGCTTTTTTTCTCTTTGCTTTTGATTTTGCCATAATGTTAACCTTTACTTAAATTTTTCTTAAGTTATTTTTAATAATAAGTAAAAAAATAATTTGTCAGTTAGTAAATTTACTCATTTTGATGAGTCGTTCGAATCGAGAAATCTTAATATTTTCAACTATTAATTTATATTGACCTGAAAATTAATAGCTTCTTTAAATTTTTAAGCGTCTTGACTTTC
>JFMF01000474.1 GCA_000635535.1 Prochlorococcus sp. scB243_496M6
CCACTAATCCTTGCTACAACATATCTATGGTTTGACTACTCACACTTAGCCACTCAAGATATTATTTATTCATGTTTGGTAACGATTGGAGTATTAGCTTTAGTCAAAATAAAAAGTAAAAAAAACAAATTATATATTCTGCTTTTTGGAATTTGGATTGGTTTGGCTTTTATGATGAAAACTTTTTTAGTTTTTGTACCGTTATTATCCCTC
>JFMF01000475.1 GCA_000635535.1 Prochlorococcus sp. scB243_496M6
AGAGAATATGAAATGCTTGATCATACAAGAAAACAACTTGCAGCAAGAACAGCATTGAAAGAAAGTTTTCCTGATATAAAAGAAAATTAAATGTTAGAATTATTTCTCCCTTTATTTTTAATAGTTTTATTCTTTCTTGTTCTATCTATAATCTGGAGAATTAATGCTAGAAAATATATCTCTTCAGGTACAGTGGCTTCTGCATAT
>JFMF01000476.1 GCA_000635535.1 Prochlorococcus sp. scB243_496M6
ACAGATGATAATTACAAATATTTAATCCTCATAAAAAATGAAGATACTTATGGTGGAGAAAAAGAAATTTCATGGGAAACATACAAAATTGATTCTGATGGTGTTTTAGATTGGAATACGGGAAATTATTTCAAGGCTATTGGTAAGCAGGAATCAATTTTTAATCAAGATATAGATGGTGATAGTAAAATTTGGTCTTTATCT
>JFMF01000477.1 GCA_000635535.1 Prochlorococcus sp. scB243_496M6
ATTCCTACATAAGTATTTAATGAAAAAATAGATGAGATTTGTAGAGGATAGTAGGGTGTTTTTGTAGAGAAGATGCTGAGTGTCGCTACTAAAATGATCGGGAAAAAAGCAAGTATATATTTATTCTCTTTATTTTGAGAAATAATGTATGTTGTGCCAATAATTGCGAAAAAACTCCATGGCAGAAATGTTACGGGTATATTCCAGAAAT
>JFMF01000478.1 GCA_000635535.1 Prochlorococcus sp. scB243_496M6
TTAATTTAAAACAAAAGCACAGAGATATAAATATTTTCAGTCCTAGATTAGCTTATCTAAAATTTGTAAAAGGTTTTATTTTTGTAAACGATATTTTTAATTTAAGCAGGCTTAGAAGTATGCGCCTAATATCAAACTGTCCAAAATTAAAAATATCAAAAGAAGATATCGATTTAATAATAACTGATTGTCCTCTATCTCTTCGAAATCTTGATGAAAAATCGGCCAACATATTACAAATAATTCCTGATGCTATTCCAATTCAAGTATCAAGCCATCCTGAAAATCCCGTAACTTACTATAATCGTTTATCAGATGCCCATTTAAGTAAAACGTTATATATTTCTCAGTCTACTCAATCAAATGTCAAAAGCTTATTAGGTATTGAAAATAAAAATAAAAATAATGAAGTTTTATATCCCATGCCATCCATTACCATTGATTTACTCTCTGAAGCATTAAGTATTCCATCAATAAGAGGAATTAATAATCCTTTTATATTATTTAATTCCTCAATTGTTGAGAGAAAAAGAGTAGAACTATCAGTAAATTACTTTAAACAAAGTAATTTACCTAATAGAAACTGCATGCTACTAATTGCTGGTAAAATTCATGATTCTGATTACTCGAAATATATTAAGAAAATGTGCGAGAAAAATAACCGAATTGTTTTAATGGATTATGTAAGTGAACTTGAAAAAGCGTGGTTATTTTTAAATGCATCTTTGTTAATTTCTACTGCTTCTAGTGAGGGTTTTGGGATACCTGTTTTAGATGCAGCGACCTTAAATTTACCTGCATTAGCTTCCAATATTTCATCTCATATCGAAATAAAAAACTTAACTAAGAACGAAAATTTAAATATATTAGATATAAAATACGAAAAAATATGGAAAAATCATTTAAATGAATTAAGGTTTTTCGATAAATCGCATGATAATAAATTTCTGCGAATTAAACACTTTAAAGAATCACTTGAATATTTAGAAAATGAATCTTTAGGAAAAATAAAAAAACTTATTTCGACTTAAATATGCAATTAATAAAGTGTCTTAACCAAAGATTTTATCCCTTTATATATGTCATTATTTAAAAATGTTTAAAAGTAAAACATTAGATCAATTACGTATAATTTTTTCTTTCCTTCCAAAAGCCAGAAAAAAACAATTTTTTTATCTTATACCTATTGCTATTTTTGCGGGAATCTCTGAAGTAATTGTATTAGGTTTAATGTCAAGACTTTTTAGCTTCATTGTAGGAGAACCAAGAAAAGCATTACCACTTAATGATTTTTTTTAATTTTGATACAAAATATAAACTTCTTACTTTAATTATTATTTTTATATTAACTAGTTGGTTTGCTTCATTAATTATAATTTATCTTCGCGCGAAACAGCTAAAACTAAAAGCAACCATTTGGAGAGATCTATCAGGGCTTGCCTTAAAAAATCTGCTTTCACAAAAATACGAATTTTTTATTTCTAATGACAGAAATGACTTATCTGCATCAGTTTTAGTCAATACTGCGCGTGTAGCAGATTTTGTGATCCTTCCAATATTACAAACTATAAGTGGAGCATTCGTAATCTTTTTTATAGCTTGCACAATCCTATTCATAGCTAAATCATCAGCTCTTTTTTTAGTGTTAGGGTTGTTATTAGGTTATTTAATTATTTCGCTAACTATTATTCCTTACTTAAGAATTGCAAATAAAAAAAGATTAGAGTTAGAAATCCAATCAAATAATATAATTCAGGAATCTCTAAACTCTATAGTAGATGTCAAATTAACTAATTCCGAAAATTTTTTCATTGAAAACTATAATATCTCAGGAAGAAAAGCTATACCTTTTATTTGGAGAGGAGAAACATTACCTGAGATCCCAAGGGCATTAGTGGAGCCTTTTGGGATTACTCTTATATTTCTTATTGGAATCGTTCCACTTTTATTAACCTCTGATATAGAGAGGATATCAAGTGTAATTCCTTTTTTAGCCACAATTGCAGCTGCATCTTTAAAATTAACGCCTCCACTTCAAGATACTTTTAGAGGATATAACTTCATAAGAGGGGGACTGCCTGACTTGGCAGCAACAACTAAATTAATAACTTCAACTAAGGAACTTAGAGAGGATTTAATATTGAAACCTAAATCACCTTTTAAAAACAGTAATTTTAAATTTCCATTAAATAGTATTACTTTAAATAATGTTTTTTATAAATATCAAAATTCAAATTCATATGCAATTAATAATTTATCACTTGAAATAAAAACTGGATCAAGAATTGCATTTATTGGATCAACTGGGAGTGGGAAGACAACAACAGCAAATCTTATATTACAACTTTTATTGCCCCAAAAAGGTAATTTATTATTAGATAATGAATTATTGCTCAAAAAAGATATAAAAAAATGGCAATATAATTGTGCCTATGTTCCTCAATCTTTTTACTTAAATAATTGCACAATTTTAGAGAATATTGCTTTCGCGGTAGATGAACGTGAAGTTAATTTAGATGCAATATGGGAATCTTTAGAGTCAGCAAAATTAAAAGAATTTGTTAAAAATTTGCCTAAACATATTTATACCAATATTGGAGAAAATGGTTTGAAACTATCAGGAGGACAAAGGCAGAGATTAGCTATAGCACGAGCTTTCTATAGAAATTCTAAATTGTTAGTTCTAGACGAAGCCACAAGTGCTCTTGACAATAAAACAGAATCAGAAGTTATGAGTTCTATTGATCTTGTAAGTAATAACTGTACTTTAATAATAATCGCCCATAGATTAAGTACCGTTATGAATGCCGATATGATTTATGAATTCGATAATGGTCAAATTATACATTCAGGAACTTTTAAAGAATTATGTATTAAATCAGATAGTTTCAAAGACCTAAAAAAGTTAGAGAAAAAAATATTACAATAAGAAATGATCTTTAAATTTTTTTTCCTGTAAAAAATAAAGCAAAGCCAATCAATAGATATAAATTAAATTATTAAAAAATATTTTTTTGTAATTCACTAAGATATAATTATTCATATATTTTAATATGGATGAAGAAAGCT
>JFMF01000479.1 GCA_000635535.1 Prochlorococcus sp. scB243_496M6
TTCATAAATCTCATTTAAAATTTCCTTTTAATACAAATTTTTTTAAAAGCAAGCCTTTATTTAGATTTTAATTTTTGTTTTTACTCTGTTTTTATTTTGGGATTTGAATTCAAAAATTCCTGTATCAGTAAATATGGTCAACTCATCTCCAGATGTTTCTTCAATTGATATTCCTTCAGACTCTAAATTTTTAACATATACATTACCAATAAGTTTTAGAGATTTATCATCCTTGTCAAAAGAAAGCTTGTCAGAATAAGCCTCAAAATTACCACTATTACTCTTAATGACTACATTTCCCTTAGCCTCTAAATCCCCTTCTAAAGTATTAACTTGAGAATCAGATGTAAT
>JFMF01000480.1 GCA_000635535.1 Prochlorococcus sp. scB243_496M6
TGTTTTAAATTAAAAATATGATATTTAAGATTAAAATTTCTTAAATACAAAATAATTGAGTTGAAAATTAGATTCAAGATTAATTTCATCATATAGGGAATTTCTTCTTTAAATCTTTCTCTATAGTTGAAGCCTTTTTCTAATCCATTACAAATATCAGCAATAAATATTTCATCTTTTAATCTTTTTTTGATGATGTATTTATTAATCCTGTTTAATCGAGTTGAGGCGACCGATGTTATTAAATAGATCTCTGCTCCATGCTTGTTTAATAGTTCAATCAGGGATTTTGTCATTACGGCAAGACCTCTGTGTTCTTTTTGTTCTAAATTGATTGCAGTTATAGCTATTCTTTTTCCTTCAAATATATTTCTATTCATTTATAAATCAAAATTCCTCATACATTATACTGTCTGGCAAGTGAATTTCTTCTAAAGATATTTGGGACAGAAACTTTAAGTTGGGTTTTAAAAAACTTTTCTTTAAATTACAAAGATTTAATATTTAGAATTTTAAATTTCCGTTGGATTCGATTTTTCGATCCTCCTCTTTGAAGGAAGTTACTTTTATCTTGATAAAGCTTTAATTACTGGGAT
>JFMF01000481.1 GCA_000635535.1 Prochlorococcus sp. scB243_496M6
ACTAGGCTATAGAAGAGTGGTGCAAATGGGTTTGAGTCTCAATCTAGCACAAAGTACATACTCCTATTTACTAAATACATAAGCTAAGTGCCCCCTTTTGTGCCCCCCTTAGCGACCTAGTGCCTCATATTAACTAGGTAGAAGAAATGATGTTTTTAACTTTGGACCTTACACTTAAATTTAAGAAAAAAAGTGATGAAATCTTTGATCATCAACGTCAGCCATTAAATCATATTCCTCTAA
>JFMF01000482.1 GCA_000635535.1 Prochlorococcus sp. scB243_496M6
TTTTGGAGAATTAAATTAAAACCAATAATTAGAAAATAGATAATATTAAATTAAACTTTTACTTTTTGAACCGCTATCAACTTATTCCAAACTAGTATCAAATTCAGATCTAAATTTAATAAGTTTAGAAATTTCTAATTCAAGTTCCTCTTCGGAATTAAAACCTAGTTCTTCGAAGGATTCTAGACCTAGTGAAGTTTCACTTTTTAAAATTATTTTCATATCCTATAAGTTACTAATTAAATACTAGTTTTAAATAATTTAACTAAGTTACTAAGTTGTTGATTCAAGACCCTTTGACCAATTTATTAATTGACAATCTATTTACAATGTATGAATGAACCACTTCTTTTATTTAT
>JFMF01000483.1 GCA_000635535.1 Prochlorococcus sp. scB243_496M6
TTACTATTGCAGTTCACCCAACTATCTCAGAATAATTTGTAACTATTTATGGATAAAATTATCAATTAGAAAATTTTAATTTTTCTTGAACAATCAGAAATACTATTAGAAATGCAAAGTAAATAAATAAACCTATCCTTAATTCAGAAAGGAAGTTAAATTCATTCAGGAAAAGTATCTTATCGAGAACGTAGAAAATATAAAGATTAAGCAAAATAAA
>JFMF01000484.1 GCA_000635535.1 Prochlorococcus sp. scB243_496M6
TAAAGAATTAAAAGAAGGCAGTAGAATTAGTGTTGGCAGAGACTGCAGAAATCAGAAGTGATCTTGATTTTAAGGAAAAAAATATAGGCAAATTTAGGACTGCAGGATATTTTTTGGAGTTAGCCAGAATAATTGAGAAAAGAAAGTTATTGGAAAGTTAGTTAGATGGGAAATAATTCTTCCTAGAATATGGTTCCCATAATTCGTATTTATGCATTAAGGATTTAAATTC
>JFMF01000485.1:0-120 GCA_000635535.1 Prochlorococcus sp. scB243_496M6
CCTATCTCTATCACTTCATCTTTATTTTCATCTAAACCTGTTGTTTCAGTATCAAGAATTAAAATTTTTTCAATTTTTTTATTTTTATTCGTTTCTCTCTCTTCAGAGGGATTGGTGTTA
>JFMF01000485.1:139-307 GCA_000635535.1 Prochlorococcus sp. scB243_496M6
CCAATTGATTTAATTCTTTTTTGTTAGATAGTTCCAATTAGCTGAAAACACTTTTATTTATCTTGACGCATTTAATAAAAATTTCTCTTAAATTAATATAAATTAAGAAACATGACTAGAAAATAATTTTTGAAACATTCTTAGTTTATGAAAGATGACTTTTACAAA
>JFMF01000486.1 GCA_000635535.1 Prochlorococcus sp. scB243_496M6
AAGAAGAAGTAATTGTAAGCTCAAATAATTTTGCTAACAGATTGCAATTTTTTTATTTTTGTTTTATTAGATTTGAATTCGATTTAAGGCATAAAAGTGGGAAAAGGAAACTTAAAAGAATTTTTTTAATTTTTTCACATTTAGCTAAGCTTATATTTAATTTTATATTTTATAGCAATAAAGAAATTTCAAATAGCTTAAGAAA
>JFMF01000487.1 GCA_000635535.1 Prochlorococcus sp. scB243_496M6
TTCAGTTATTCCCAGTTTTTCCGAGGTCAACTCAGATGAGCTCCACATATCCCCTAACATTGAATTTATTAAATATTATTGATCCTTGATAACGTTAATTTTATTTTTTTGAAAGGGGTAAAACTTTTAAATAATTATTAAGTCACAAAAAACCTAGTATTTACAAAGAAAAGAGATTTGAAAGATTTATATCAAATTAAGAAATATTAAATATAGAATCTTCATTAATGAATATCTCATCAATATCCTTTCCTTTATTGA
>JFMF01000488.1 GCA_000635535.1 Prochlorococcus sp. scB243_496M6
TTTTTTGTAATCCTTTTATATTCAATATCAATTACAAAACGAGCTATATATTTTTCTAAAAAATTTATATTGGTTTTTAGTTTCATTAATATCCTTTATTTATTAATAGCTATTAATTCTCTTTTTAACTTTTATTGAATAATTGCTCTATATAAAATAGATAAATTCCAAATACGTTTAATAAGCCCAGCTTATAGAGAGTATGAGAGTAAGTAATTATACTCACACTTATATTTTTCAATCATTAGATTTGTTTCAAGATTGCATTAGGAAGCGTCTTAGCTAAACAACCAACCAAACAAATGAACGAAACAAAAACAGTTGAGAAGGAAAAAATCGTAGCTGAGAAGCTTAACGGTAGATTTGCGATGATTGGCTTTATTGCACTTATTGGCGCATATCTAAC
>JFMF01000489.1 GCA_000635535.1 Prochlorococcus sp. scB243_496M6
AATCAGATTATAACTTTTTCGAAAAAGTTTATAGAAAAACTAAGTATTTTATTTCATTGTTAAATAATTAACTATATGAAAAGGATTAGGAACCTACTTCATTCAAAAATCATTGGTAAAAGAGGTAGGCTTAGTATTCTTATATGTCTAGATGCAATTTTAATAATATTTTCTGTTTTCATTGTTTTTTTTGTACTCCAAAATGAATCGGCATACCCACTAATTTATATTGGCAAATGGTTAATACCATCCTTAATTTTTTTAGGATTACTCT
>JFMF01000490.1 GCA_000635535.1 Prochlorococcus sp. scB243_496M6
ATTACCTTGGGCAATCAGGTTTTAAGATTGATATAAAAAATACTTCAATTTTAATAGATCCATATCTTAGTAATTCTGTCTCTGAACTTGATTCTCCTGATCTAATTAGACAAATTGATATCCCCTATGCTCCTGAGAAACTTAAAAATATTTGTTGGGTATTAATTACTCATGAACATATAGACCATTGTGATCCTAAAACGTTACCACTTATTTATGCTAATAATAAGAATTGTTTTTTTTTAGGGCCTAGCAAAGTTTGTAAGATACTTAAATCATGGGGAATCGACTCAAAACAAATAATAGTTGCCACAAAAGAAAAAGTTTCTTTAGGCAATGATATAAAAGTAAATTCAGTTTTAGCAGCCCATCCTGAGATTGAATACGGTGATGATGGATTACCAAACTGTATAGGTTGGATAATGGAAATTGGTTCCAAAAAAGTATACTTTGCTGGTGATACATCAGTATGCCAAGAATTATTGGATGAATTAAAAGCTAATGGTTTATTAGAGCTTGCCTTTTTGCCTGTAAATGAAGATAATTTCTTTAGAAGAAAAAGAGGAATTATTGGTAATATGTCTATAAGAGAAGCATTTGGACTTGCAGCAGAAACTGGTATAAAAGAAGTTTTCCCTGTTCACTGGGATATGTTCAAGGTAAATAGCGCAATCCCTAAAGAAATAGAAATTATATATGATTCTTATTCTTGGCCATTCCAATTAAAGATGGGATTAAGTCAAATTAAATTATGAAAAAAGAAACTGTATCTGTAGTAATTAGAACTTTGAATGAAGAAAAATATCTTGATAAATTGTTATGTGCAATAGAGTCTCAGAGATCTTCTTATGAGGTAAAAGTGACTATAGTCGATTCTGGTTCTTCGGATGAAACTTTGAATATTGCAAGACAACATAATTGTAAGGTAATTCATATTGAAAAAAAAGAATTTACTTTTGGGAGAAGTTTGAATTTAGGTTGCGTAAATGCAAATGCAGATTATCTTGCTTTTATAAGTGGTCATTGCATTCCAGTAAATGGTAGTTGGCTTGAAAGATTGTTAGATCCTCTTAGAAAAGGAATTGTAAATTATACATATGGTAAACAAATAGGAGGACCTGAAACTTTTTGGAGTGAAAAAATGATATTTGAAAAATATTTTCCAAACCAAAGTTCTATCCCTCAGAAAGGTTTTTATTGCAATAATGCAAATAGTGCAATTAAATATGAAACCTGGAAAGAATTTAAATTTGATGAGAATTTAACTGGTTTAGAAGATATGCAATTAGCTAAAGAGTTAGTAAAAAAAGGGATGAAAATTGGATATGTATCTGAAGCTAAAATATATCATTACCATAATGAAACTTGGGAGCAAATTAAAAACAGATTTGAAAGAGAAAGTTTTGCTTTGAAAGATATATGTCCAGAAATTAATCTTAAGAAAAGAGATGTGATTTCTTATTTTTTGAACTCAGTTTTATTTGACATAAAGTCCGCGTATAGAAATTCAAATTTTAATTTTAAGGATATTATTCTTTATAGATTATTTCAATATTATGGAAGCTTTAAAGGTAATAATATGAAAAATAAACTTTCACTTCATACCAAAGAAAGTTATTTCTACCCAACTTTAAAAAAAGGGAAAGCTCTGGAGCCTATTCAAAATAGCAAAGAAGATTTTTCAAAATTAAACCAAAATAAAATAGTAGCTCTTTTACCTATGAAGGCTCACAGTGAGCGTATCCCCAATAAGAACTTTAAGCAATTGAATGGTAAACCACTTTTTAGATGGGTTTTAGATTCCTTGATTGAAATAGAAATTATTGATTTAATAGTAATAAATACAGACGCTAGACATATACTTGAAGAACATAATGTTTTTGATTCAGAGAAAATTTTAATCCGTGATAGACCAAAGAAAATCTGTGGTGATTTTATTAGCATGAATCAAATTATTCAAGATGATGTTAATAATATTAAAGCTGACACATATTTAATGACTCATACCACAAATCCTTTATTATCAAAATCTACAATTATTGAGGCTCTCAAAAAATATAATATTTTTACTAAAAATGGCAGCTGTGATTCACTTTTTTCAGTTGATTTGATTCAAACAAGATTTTATAAAGAAGATGCAACTCCAATAAATCATAATCCAGATAGGCTTTTAAGGACTCAAGATTTAGAACCTTTTTTTGAAGAAAATTCAAACATTTATATTTTTAATAGAAAAAGTTTTTTTTGCAAAGAATTCTAGAATAGGTTTAAATCCAAAATTATTTGTTACTCCAAAAATGGAGTCAATAGATATTGATAATCCTGAAGATTGGGAATTAACAGAGGCCTTATTAAAAATTAGGGATAATAAAAAAAATTAATAATCTAATATTATGAATCATCTTAAAAAAAATAGATCTGATTTTTTAAATCCTTATAAAGAAGGTTTAAGAATTATTAGCCAAAGATTATTATGGGACTTAAATTTTCAATCGATTATTTCTAGAAAAAAATTAAAAAAATTTAAAAATAAATATAATAATAAAAAAGCAGTTATTTTATGTAACGGCCCAAGTTTAAATAAAGTAGACTTTAACCTTCTTAATAATACATTTACTTTTGGTCTTAATAAAATAAATCTATTGTTTAATAAATCTGATTTTAGACCAACATTTATTGTTTCTTGTAATCCTTATGTTATTGAACAAAATGCTCATTTTTATAATTCAACGAAAATCCCACTTTTCTTGGATTCAATAGCATTGAGAAATAATCATGTAAAACCAAGAAAAAATATTGTTTATATGCATTCAACTAGTAGGGGATTTGCTAGAGATTGTTCAATCAGTATCTATAATGGATATACAGTTACTTACGTGGCATTACAATTAGCTTTTCATATGGGTTTTAAAGAAG